>DKVI01000021.1 GCA_002491115.1 Lachnospiraceae bacterium UBA7182
AAATTTTTTATGCGTCAGTGCTGGCTCTCAACTGGCTATTTTATTACATCAAAAACGAAGACGGCAGCCTCCCCAACTGCCGCCGTCTCCGCCGCCGTGACCTGATACTTCCGGGTCACTTTTCCGCTGTAATTCCCCTTTCCTTTTATAATGACTGTCGCTGTCTTACCGGCTTTTTTGTTGTTCTTGTAGCTGGCCGTGTAGTCTACGCCCATGGTAAGCTTCACGCCGTCCACGGTGACTAAAATCTCCGGCTTCGCGCCGCTTTTCTGATACGGGGCGCTCTTTGCCACAGTAACGTCTCCTTCCGCGATCGGCGCCGCCTTGACCTTGAAAGTTTTCTTAAGGACGCCGGAGTAGTTTCCTATCCCGGTAAATATGGCGGTCGCCGTACCTTTCGCGCCGGTGTTGGCATAGCGGACAGTGTAGTCTGTACCTTCTTTGAGCGTGCCGACATTTTTGAGTGTCAGCGTCGCTTCCGGCCTGGCTCCCCTGTAAGCCATGGACGCCACAGAGGCTTTCGCCTTGGTAATACTGATGCTTTCGTCTTTATCCGTCACTTTGTAGGGGACACTAAACTCTCCTTTACAGCTTCCTCTTCCGCTGACATGCATCGTATATTCGCCCTTCTTCGTGGGCGCTTTTTTCGTCACCTTTCCTGTATCATTATTTTCATAGGTCAGCACATAATCCATATTTACTTTCAGGAGGACGCCGTCTTTTATAACAGCAGGCGTATAAACCTTCCCCACCGGATGGACAGCCGTGTAGACCAACTGGCTTTCGTCCAGCATGGCTTTGCCAATTGCAAAAGCAACTGTGTATGTACCCGTGTAGCTGCCCTTCCCTTTTACCGTGACGCACGGTGCTTTCTTAGCGGAAGCGACAGGCACTTTTATATTGTTTTTATATGTAAGGATATAATCCCGCCCTTCCTCCAGCCGCTGCTCCTGGTCGTATACATGCACCTCGGGCTTGATGGCTTTGCCTGTGTAAGTCTGCGCTTTAACTGCCGCGACCCAAAAGCCGTCGTGCTCGCCCGCAGCAAAAGTATCTCCCGGGAGTACGCCCTCATATTCGCTCTGCAAAACCCAGCCCGCGTACAGAGTCATGTCACCGTCTACTGTATCTACTGCAAAATCCCACTGCGTTGCACACGCGGCTTCTTTGTACCAGCCGACGAATATATAGCCTTCCTCGGTCGGCGCGGTCGGTTCTTTGACTTTGCTTCCCTTTTTGATATTTTTATAATCCGCGCCGGTATATTCGGGGAGGGCAGTTCCTCTTCCCTGCAGGTCGAAAGTCAACGTACAGGTGGGGGGCTCCGGATCTTTTCCCGCTTCTTTCCAGCCTGCGTACAGGGTTGTGTCACCGTCTAGTGTATCTGCCGCAAAATCCCACAATGTCGTGCATATGGCTTCTTTGTACCAGCCGGTGAATATATAGCCTTCCTCGGTCGGCGCGGTCGGTTCTTTGACTTTGCTTCCCTTTTTGATGCCTTTATAATCCTCACCGGTATATTCAGGAAGGGCAGTTCCTCTTCCCTGCAGGTCAAAGGTCAATGTACAGATGGGGATCTCCGGATCTTTTCCCACTTCTTTCCAGCCTGCATACAGGGTTGTGTCACCGTTTACCACGTCTATTTCAAAATCCCACAGTGTTGTACACTCGGCTTCTTTATACCAGCCGGTGAACTGATAGCCTTTCGCGGTTGGTGCGGTCGGTTCCTTGACCATGCTGCCTTTTTTTACATTAGTATAAGCTACGCTTGCGTACTCAGAGAGGGCAGTCCCTTTGCCCCGTAAGTCAAATGTCACGGTGAAGGTGAAATTCTCCGGCTCTTTTTCTGCTTCTCTCCAACCTGCGTACAGAGTTGTATTCTCATCCACTGTGTCTTTTTCAAAATCCCACAATGTCGTGCATGCAGCTTCTTTGTACCAACCAGTGAATATATAACCTTCTCTGACCACAGAAGGCAATTCTCCGGGTCTCTGTCCTCTTTTAACTGTCCTAGATGTTTCACTCAATCCTGTGCCGCCGTTGGCATCAAATATGATGATGCATGTTTCCTCATCTGGAAGCGGTGCTACACCTAACGAGACAAACTTTCTGTTATATTTTTTCGCATAAGATTCGGCGGTGGAACCAGAGTAGCCATATATGGTTGCATTCCCGGACAGAGTAGTCGATATATCATAAATCCGGCAGCCCGGATTTAAAATCTGGATGGATGCTAAACCGCTGCATCCCCCAAAAGCACCATACTCTATACTCGTCACACTATCTGGGATGCTTATGCTTGTTAGGCCTCTACATCCCAAAAAAGCACTATCCCCTATGCTTGTCACACTATCTGGGATTATTATGCTTGTTAAGCCGCTACATCCCTTAAAAGCCTGAGAAGGTATGCTTTCTTTCCATCCAAATTCATAATCGTACCCGCCTCCTGTTGGTCCTGCGCTTGTTAAGCTACTACAACCAGAAAACGCATTGTCCCCTATATTTGTCACACTATCCGGGATACTTATGCTTGTTAAACTATCGCAATTGCTAAACGCAGATGTAATGATATCACATCCGGCCAGGATCGCTGCCGCGATATGCTGGCAGTCGTCAAAGCTCTTTTTCTTCAGAATACCAAAATCAATGAATTTACAGGCTTTCTGTCAAAATTTCCATAAGCGGCATTTCTCCTTGTATAAGTTAAGCCCCCTGCCTTTTCGGGGCAAGAGGCTTAAAAACTTTTTCACGGTCTGTTTATTATTCGCATGACCGGGAACGGACTACTTTTCAAGTAAGGATAAAAGGCTGTCATAAAACCTGCTCATAGATAGCAAAGCATTTATGATGGCAACGCCATCCAGAATCCATCAGAAGATCAACAGAGAGCTGTTCCACATCAGACACTAATAATAAAGGATTCATTGTAATATGGAATCAGGCTATCATGCGTCATAAACTTCATTCCCTCTGATTTTGCCTGAGCAAGCAAAATTCTATCAAAAGGATCTTTATGTGGAGGGGCATCTTTTGAGCGTGCCAAAGTTTCTAATTCAGCCGAATATTTATTAAATATCGGCAATGATATAAAACCATTCTCTTCGCATCCCTTTTCAAGATGTATCCCGCTGTATAAAAATGTTTCTGGATGAGCCATATGTTTAATCGTAATCTCTCATATAGAAGCGGCACTGTAATAAATCTCATTGTTCTCATCAAGTATCATTGTCTTTGCTACATCCGACAATTCCTCCGAATCCAATACCGTCCATATTGCAATATGTGTATCCAGTAAAATCTTCATACCTCTTCCACTCCAAACAATCTGGCAATTTCATCATTACATTCATCAATATCGTGACCATCCGCAATAAATTTCTGACCTTTCATACTTCCAAGCCTGCGTTTTTTCCCCTTTGCATTAACATCATGATTTATATCCACACGTTTTGATTCTGCCGGCATCACAAACCGCTGTATCATATCGAGAATAAAAATCAGACTATCATCTGAAAGCCCCTCTATAGACTGTGTGATTTGATTTTGCAGTGTTGACATAACAAGACCCCGCCTTTCTGGAATTACTCTGTCATCAAGTCCATCTTTCTTTTTCTGCTTACATTATACCCATCCGGAAACCGAAACGCAATCAAATTTCCGGCACTATCACAAAAATATTATACCCTGAATTCTACACAGCCTGCTGAAGACTTATCCCATAGCTTGAAAATGATCCAGTTCTTCCCTGTATGCATCAAAGGTCCGGTCGTCAAACAGCACCCACTTGATGACATCAATCTCTCCGGGATGTTCCGAAACAAATTCTTTTGTCGTGCGGACGGCGATCTTTACCGCCTCATCTAACGGAAACCAGTATATCCGTGTGGAAATTGACGGGAACGCAATCTTCCTTATGCCCTTTTTTACCGCAAGCTCCAGACAGGACCGGTAACAGGAAGCGAGAAGCTCCCGCTCCTTCTTATTCCCGCCGCGCCAACGCGGCCCAGGAGTATGGATTATATACGCACAGGGAAGCTTATATGCGTTTGTTATTTTCGCCTTCCCTGTTTCACAGCCGCTTAAGAGACGGCACTCCTCCAATAGCTCATGACCTGCGGCGCGATGGATTGCCCCGTCCACGCCCCCGCCTCCAAGCAGACAGGTCGTCCGCCATCTCAAGGATGACATCGGAAAGTTCCAGATTCTGTTTCCATTTTTCCTCTATCGCTTCGTAGCCGCAAAGCGCCCCCAGAATATTTCCCGTAACCGCTCCTGTGGAATCGCTGTCGCCGCCGTGGTTCACAGCCGCTGTGATCCCCGCGGAAAAATCATCCTGGTATTTCAGAGAACAGTATATGGCGATGCCAAGCGTCTCCTCCGCAACCCAGCCCTCGCCCAGTCTGTGGATATTGTCAAGGTCGCCCTCGCCGTTTTCGGAAAGTAAAACGGCAAGCTCCATCATCCTGACAAGTGTGCTTAAATAAGGCTCCCCGGAAAACAGCTCAGTCATTGTTTCCTTCGCTTCCAGCACAATTTCCTTCAGCGTCATCTCGCGCCCTGGATAGACAATGCGGTTTATGATATGCACAAGGGCGGCAGCACTCATATAACCAAGGGGATGTCCGTGGGTAACCGCCGCAATTTCCGCTCCTTCTCTGTCAAGCTCTTTGATTTCCCCATGGAAATCATACCGCAGAGCCAGCGGCGCCACCCGCATAATTCCGCCGCAGCCCTTACTGTTGTTCTGCGGATCATCCATGCAACCCGGGGTTCCTCCCCTAAGGGCGGATATGCAGGTATTTCCGGGCGCCCTGCGGCTGTATAACTCCGGCACATCCAGCAGCCATGAAATGTGTTTTCCCCCGGATTTTCGGAGCATTTTCTGGGCCTTGTCGAAACTCTGCTCCTGCGTAAGCAGCCAGTCCATGTAAGAATCCGCTACATAATCGTGCGGATTGCCGCCGACGCCGCGCATAGACAGTCTGGTGTCCGCAACAAGTATGCCGTCCGCCGTAAACAGCGACATCTGCGTATCGTCTGAAATCAGGGCTTTCCCGCTCTCCTTGTCAAGTGCATATTCCCGGATTCCCTGTGCGCCGTATTTTAAGAAAATCTCACTTTCGCTGAAAAATTCGATTGGGTATCCCAGCGCATCCCCCACTGCGCCGCCAAAGAGGCTTCCCCTGATTTTATCAAGCCAGGCCTCTCTTTCTTTTTTCCTTTCAAGAACCGTGTCAATCTCTTTCCCGTTTTCATTTTTCATAGTGATTTCCTTACCGAAATGCAATTTTACCGTACCATACACGCCCGAAACAAAAAACCGAAATTCATTACCCGGAAGGGCTTCCATCTTTGTCAGCGCTGTTATCCCAATCTTTGCAGGGATTGGACATTTATACTTTATCACAAAAAAAGGTTCCTTTTCTATATCTATTTTTCACTTGAAGAAAGTTTTACACTATTGTTATGTTATCCCGGCCTGGCAGTTTTCTTGATTTCTACCGCGTAGATGCTATAATCAATGAAAGGAGGAATGCACCATGAGTGATTTAAGGAAAAAAACATATGAAACCCGATCCGGTGTTATCCATTATTGGCTGCATGTCATAAATTTTGATTCTGTTACACTGGTGTTCCTGCCCGGTCTGACTGCTGACCACAGACTATTCGACAGGCAAATTGAATATTTTAAAGATAAATATAACGTCCTTGTATGGGATGCGCCCGCTCATGCCGCTTCATGGCCGTTTACATTTGATTTTGATCTAATGGATAAGGCAAAGTGGTTAGACGGCATTTTCAATCAGGAAAAAATAACAAAACCCGTTATTGTGGGCCAGTCAATGGGCGGCTACGTCGGACAGGCATATGCTGAACTGTATCCTGAAAAATTGAAAGGCTTTGTCTCGATTGATTCTGCTCCTCTCCAAAGAAAATATGTGACGGCAATGGAAATTTGGCTTTTGAAAAGAATGGAACCCGTTTATTTTTATTACCCATGGAAATTACTTTTAAAATCGGGAACAAACGGAGTTGCTGCCTCTGACTATGGACAAAATCTGATGCACAAAATGATGATGGTATATGACGGAGATAAAAAGCGATACGCCCAAATAGCCGGCCATGGATTTAAAATTCTGGCAGACGCGATGGAGAAGGACCTGCCATATAAGATCAAATGCCCGGCACTGTTGATCTGCGGGGAACAAGATCATGCCGGCTCATGTATCAGATATAATAAAATGTGGCATAAAAGTGATAACATTCCGCTGGAATGGATTAAAAACGCCGGCCACAACGCAAACACAGATCAACCGGAAATCGTGAACCGCCTGATAAATCACCTGGCTAAACAAGTACAATGATAAATTTGCAATTCTCAGTTTATCGGTAAACCATTTATGAAAAGGGGATATAAAATCAAAAAGAAACCGCAAAGGAGGCGCCAAAACTTGAATCATACACTAAAACTCCCTGTCGGCATCGAAAATTTTGAAGAACTCCGTACAGAAGGATTTTACTATGTGGATAAAACCAGAATGATCACGGAACTGCTAAATGACCGGAATAAAGTGACTCTTTTCACCCGCCCGAGGCGCTTCGGCAAATCGCTGAACATGAGTATGCTGAAACATTTCTTTTCTTACGACTGCGATCCGGCGCTTTTCGACGGACTTGCCATCGCAGAGGAAAGAGAACTCTGTGAAAAGTACATGGGGAAATACCCGGTAATCTCTGTCTCGCTTAAAAGTGTGGAAGCCCCCGAATATGATTATGCGGAGGCGGAAATGTGTACCGTTATCGGGAATGAAGCCCTTCGCTTTCGTTTCCTGCTGGACAGCGACAGACTTTCAGAAGAAGAGAAAAAGCAATACCAGAAGTTGATTCATATAGATGACGGCGACCAGAGGATGTTCTCCATTTCCAGAGATACACTGACGGCCAGCCTGCGGACTTTATCCGGCCTCCTGTACAGGCACTATGGACAGAAAGCAGTCCTCCTGATCGACGAATACGACGTACCTCTGGACAAGGCGCAGCAGTACGGATACTATAACGAGATGGTCAGCCTGATCCGCGGCATGTTCGGGCAAGCGTTCAAAACGAATGACAATATCTTTATCGCCGTCCTGACCGGGTGCCTGCGCATTGCGAAGGAGAGCATCTTCACCGGCCTTAACAATTTCCGGGTCATGTCCGTCACGAACGTCCGCTTTAACGAGCATTTCGGCTTTTCCGACAATGAGGTAAAAACAATGCTTGCATACTACGGGCTGGAAGACAAATACGGCGTCACAAAGGAATGGTACGACGGCTACCGTTTCGGAAACGCGGATGTATACTGCCCGTGGGACGTCATCAACCATGTGGCCCAGCTCCGCTTCGAGCCGGACGCCCTCCCAAAAGCCTACTGGATCAATTCCAGCGGCAACGCCATCCTGCGCGCGCTCGTCAAACAGGCGGATACAAAGACAATGCGCGAACTGGAACAGCTGGTAAACGGTATGCCCGTCGTCAAAAAAATACACGAAGAACTGACCTACAACGAGGTGTACGACAGCACGGACAACCTGTGGAGTGTCCTTTTCACCACCGGCTATCTCACCGGACGCCGGGAGACCGCCCCGGACACTTATGAGCTTGTCATCCCCAACCGCGAGATACGCATGATTTTTACAGATCAGATACTCTCCTGGTTCTACGAGGAAGCCGGGAAAGATACACATACATTTTCTGCTTTCTGTGAAGCGTTTGAACACGGGGACACCGCGGAGGCGGAACGCCTGTTTACCGCTTACCTGAAAAAGACGATCAGCGTCCGCGACACTGCCACGGCAGACGGACTGAAAGAGAATTTCTACCACGGTCTCCTCCTGGGACTTTTAGACCGGCAGGGGAAATGGTTCATCCGCTCAAATGTGGAATCCGGGGACGGATACAGCGACATCCTCATAGAGACAGACTCCGATACCGGCATCGTGATCGAGGTCAAATATGCCGGGAAAGGCAGCCTGGAAGCGGCCTGCAAAGAAGCGCTGGCGCAGATCGAAGAAAAAAACTACGCGCAGCAGCTGATAGACGACGAAATGAAGACTGTCTTAAAATACGGCATTGCCTGCCGCAGGAAAACCTGCATGGTACGCATGGCGCCACAATAATCTTCCCATTTCTCCCAAATCGTGCTATACTTAAGACATTAACGTGCTAAACTATGAGGAGACTTATTATGAAAATCGGTTTTATCGGCCTTGGCCTGATCGGCGGTTCCATCGCCAGAGCCGTCCGTCATTTTTATCCGGAAGCAGAAATCATCGCTTTTTCGCGTACCCGCGCTTCGGTGGAACAGGCGGTTTCAGACGGCGTTGTGAATCGCATCCCGGAAGAAGTCAACGCGGACTTCGGAGACTGTGACTATGTATTTTTGTGTGCCCCTGTGGCGGACAACGAAAAATATCTGGAAAAATTAAAGCCGCTGATCCGGCCTTCCTGTATGATCACGGATGTGGGAAGCACCAAATGCGACATTCATGCCCGGGTAAGAGAACTTGATATGGAGGCGAACTTTATCGGCGGACATCCGATGGCGGGATCAGAGAAAACCGGCTATATCAACTCTAAAAGGATTCTGATCGAAAATGCCTATTATGTCATCACGCCCACGCCCAAAGTAACACAGGAAGCGGTCAATCAATACCGGAATTTTACAGCCAGCTTAAAGGCACTGCCGCTGCTGCTGGATTGTAAGACCCACGACTATGTGATGGCAGGCATCAGTCATCTGCCCCATATCATCGCATCTTCCCTGGTAAACCTGGTCAGGGATTCCGATACCAAAGACGGTATCATGAAGCTGGTAGCGGCAGGCGGTTTCAAAGACATCACGCGGATCGCTTCTTCTTCCCCCGAGATGTGGGAACAGATCTGCATGACCAACCGGAAAAATATTTCTTCCATACTAGGTGACTATATTCATTCCCTGGATAATATCCGCCGGCAGCTGGACCATGAGGAAGCAGGGGCCGTCTATCACCTGTTTGAAACTTCCAGGGATTACAGAAACAGCCTTCCCGAAAAAGGAAGCGGCCCGATTCAGCGTATCTTTGAGATCTACTGCGACATGGTGGACGAAGCGGGCGGCATCGCCACCCTGGCCACCATCCTGGCCAGCAACCAGATCAATCTGAAAAACATCGGCATTGTCCACAGCCGGGAGTTTATAGAAGCAGTTTTAAGAATCGAATTTTATGACGAACAGTCTATGAAACAGGCAGCGGATATTCTGCGCAGATACAGATATGTGATCTATGAACGGTAAAGTCACCGAAATCTTAAACAAGAATATTGCAAAGAAAAATTACATATGATATAATGCCATCAGGCAAAACGAATTGGACACATTAAAATTACACCAAAACGAAAGCCCGGTAGCTGCTACTACCGGGCTTTCTTCTCGATTTATGGCTGAGCAAACCAAGGCTAGTTGTTGTCGTTCCCTCCGTCTAGCCATTTGCAGACATAGTAGGCAACTATACCTGCCAATACAGAAAGAATAAACGAACTGAACACTAAAATCACACCCCCTTTCCGTTGCCGGATTGGGTTGACAACATTTGACATTATATCATACTGATTTTGTTTTTACTATAATTACAAATAAAAATATACATAATCAGCTACAGAAAAAATACAATCGGAGAATTTTATGACATTCAAACGAGCAAACGCACTGAAAGGCACAGTCACGGTCCCCGGAGACAAAAGCATCTCCCACCGCGCCATTATGTTAGGGGCAATCTCGGAAGGCACGACGCAGGTGACAAATTTTTTACAGGGAGCAGACTGCCTGTCCACGATCTCCTGTTTTACAAAACTCGGGATAGAAATTGAGAATAAAGGAGAAGAAGTCCTGATTCACGGAAAAGGACTCCATGGATTACATAAACCCGCGTGTGTACTGGATACGGGCAACAGCGGGACAACCACCCGGCTGATCGCGGGCATCCTGGCAGGACAGACGTTCACAACAGAGCTAAACGGAGACGCTTCCATCCAGTCCCGGCCCATGAAACGGATCATGGAGCCTCTCGCTTCCATGGGCGCAAAAATCGAAAGCCTGCGCGGCAACGGCTGCGCGCCTCTTAAGATAGAAGGAACCGCTCTTCACGGCATCCATTATATTTCCAAAATAGCGTCCGCCCAGGTCAAATCCTGTATCCTGCTGGCGGGACTCTATGCCGACAGCCCCACCAGTGTGACAGAGCCTTATCTGTCCAGAAATCATTCGGAACTTATGCTGAAACATTTCGGCGCTTCCGTTACAGGCGAAGGGACGACCGCCCGGATTCTGCCGGAGCCGGTATTATATGGACAAAAGATCCGGGTGCCGGGAGATATCTCTTCTGCCGCTTATTTTATCGCCGCCGGGCTGATCATCCCCGGTTCTGAAATCCTTATAAAGAATGTCGGCGTCAATCCTACCCGGGACGGCATTTTACGGGTCGTAAAAGATATGGGAGCAGATATTACGCTTTTAAATGAGAACCGGGAAAGCGGCGAACCTGTGGCAGATCTTCTCGTCCGCCACAGTGTACTTCATGGGACCACCATAGGAGGTGCCTTAATCCCCACGCTGATCGACGAACTCCCTGTGATCGCCGCCCTGGCCTGCTTCGCCAACGGCACAACCGTCATTCAGGACGCACAGGAACTAAAAGTCAAGGAATCCAACCGGATCGACGTAATGGTGGAAAACTTGCGCGCCATGGGCGCCAGGATTACCGGCACCGAGGACGGTATGATCATAGAAGGCGGACATCCCCTGCACGGAGCGGTCATTGACAGCAGGCTGGACCACCGGATCGCCATGACCTTTGCCGTCACGGCGCTCGCAGCCGACGGGGAAACTACGATCCAGGACGCTGACTGTGTGCGTATCAGCTATCCGGGATTTTATGAGGATCTGTATCAATTAACAAAAGCCTGAAAGATAAAGGGGGAGCATATGAACTGTATGATCATAGGTATCGCAGGGGGAACCGGTTCGGGAAAATCCACATTCACCAACCGGTTAAAAGATTATTTTAAAGACGAGACAGCCGTTGTCTACCATGACAACTACTACCGCAGACAGGATGAAGTCTCCTTTGAAGACCGGAAAAAAGTCAATTACGACCACCCGGATTCTCTGGAAACAGACCTGATGCTGAAGCACCTCAAAATGTTAAAAAACGGCCAGCCGGTGGACTGCCCCGTCTATGATTACAGCCTGCACAACCGGTCGGACAAAACCGTTCGGATTGAGCCGAGGAAAATCATACTGGCAGAGGGCATCCTTCTTCTGGCGGACCCGCGCATCCGGGAGCTTCTGGATATCAAGATCTATGTGGAAGCGGACGCCGACGAACGGATCTTACGCAGAATCGTGCGGGACGTAAAGGAACGCGGAAGGGACCTGGACAATATTGTAGACCAGTACCTGACAACGGTCAAGCCCATGCATTACCTCTATGTAGAGCCCACACGGGCACTGGCCGACCTTGTCATCAACAGCGGCATGAATGACGTGGCTTTTGACGTGGTCAAGTCCAGGATACAGTTGATGCTGGATCAAGAATTACCTCCCTCCCCGAAAGGAGAGAGGTAATCCAGCGGACGGCTGACGGAAGACTGCGGGACTGGATCTTGAAATTCAAAATCTTCGTTCCGCCGTACTCCCCTGTGCCTTGTACCACCACTGCCGCCGTGCCCTTCTGCACATTGCTTATATAGCCGATAATCTCAAATTCGTCAGAAGAAAGCGTATGGCTTCCGGCTTTCACAGTCAGCCATTCTTTATCCAGTTCAACGCCGTTTTCGGTATATTCAAACTTCTTTGGAAAATCTTCCGCCCTCTTATTCAGCGCAGCCGAAGTAATCACTTTATCTGCATCCAGCTCCTGATATTCACAGACAACCGGCGGGTCGGCTGTGTACAGGCCGTTCTTACCGCCGACGATCGTCACCGTATGGGCGTCCCTGTCCATCTCCGCCGTATAATCGCTGCCGGAAGACAGCTTCTTTCCGTTGGTGTCAAACACGGTCACCGCAGGTTTCCCGCCGGGCGCAGTATCAGAGACAAAGATCCGTACACCTTCGGCATTTAAATCCCCGGGAACAATCTCGAAAATCACTGTCCGGCTTCCGCTGTAGTTGCCTTTTCCTTTTATGACGGCTTTCGCGTTTTTCGTCACTTTCGTATTGCCTTTATAAGATACGGTGTAATCAGTACCTTCGATCAGTTTCTCACCGCCGACCGTGACCGTGACTTCCGGCTGCGCGCCGCCTTTTTCACAGGCTACCGGACCTGCCATGGAAATATTTTCCGCCTTGAGAACGATCGGCCTGACTTTGAATGTTTTCTTCAAAGTGCCTGTATAATTTCCCTTTCCCAGGAAAACAGCCATCGCAGTGCCTGCTGTGTCGGTATTGGAAAAACGGACTGTGTAATCCGTATCATAAGTCAGTTTCTTACCGCCCACAGACAGGCTGACATCCGGATAACCGCCCCGGTAATCCATACTGCCTACAGACGCTTTTCCTTTGGAAATGCCGGCTGCGCCCTGTTCCGATACGATAAACGGAAAGTCAAACGTACCTTTACAACTTCCCTTTCCGACGACGCGCATGAAATAGCTGCCGGGCGTTGTCGGGCGTTTTTTCAAAAGGGAATCGTCCTCGGCCCGATGATAGGTCAGTGTGTAATCCGTCTTTGCTTTCAGCATATTGCCGTCAAGCATGACCGAAGGCGTGTAGGCTTTTCCTTTGGGATAGCTGTCGGAAGCGACCATGCAGGATACATCCAGTTCGGCCTGTTCTATCTCAAATGTCTCTTTCAGCGTGCCCGCATAATTTCCCCTGCCTTTTACGATGATCTGGGGCGCTTTCTTTCCGGAACCGCCCGCCGCTTTATTGTTTTTATAGCTTAAAGTATAATCCCGGCCGACTTTCAGCCGCTTCTCATTGTAATAGACCCGTACATCCGGTTTGATTACCGCTCCGGTATAAGTGTAAGATTTCTCACCGGCAATCCAGAGGCCCTGGGTATTTCCGTCCGCAGGCATGTCGTCCTCAAGAATGCCGTCATAATCGTAGTCGATTTCCCATCCGGCGTACAGAATCATATCTGTTTCTGCGGTATCGTTTTCAAAATCCCAGAGAGCCGTACACCCGGCATCTTTATACCAGCCGGTGAACACATACCCCCCGGCTTTCGGGTCGGGCGGGCGGGAAATCCGGCTTCCGGCTTCTACTTTGGTATAACCTGCGTAATCTTCCGGCGCCTTTCCATGGCCCTGCAAGTCAAAGGTCACGTTTACAGTGACTTTTTCCTCCGGAATTTCCGGAGGTTTCTCTTTCTGTTCCTCCTTCCAGCCCGCGTACAGCACAAGATCGGTCTGTATGGTATCGTTTTCAAAATCCCAGAGAACCGTACATCCGGCATCTTTATACCAGCCGGTGAACACATAGCTTTCGGCTTCCGGGTCGGTCGGGCGGGATATCCGGCTTCCGGCTTCTACTTTGGTACAGCCTGCATAATCCTCCGGCGCCTTTCCATGCCCCTGCAAGTCAAAGGTCACGTTTACAGTGACTTTTTCCTCCGGAATTTCCGGCGGCTTCTCTTTCTGCTCTTCCTTCCAGCCCGCGTACAGCACAAGATCGGCCTGTACGGTATCGTTCTCAAAATCCCAGAGAGCCGTACACCCGGCATCTTTATACCAGCCGGTGAACACATAGCCTTCGGCTTCCGGATCGGTCGGGCGGGAAATCCGGCTTCCGGGTTCTATTCCGGTATAACCTGCGTAATCTTCCGGCGAAGTCCCGTGACCCTGCAGGTCAAAGGTTACGCTTACGGTATCCTCCTGGACAGGATCATCCCCGCCGGATTCATATTCGTCATTGTAAATGATGCCGATGGCAGAATTATTCTGGCTGTTATAATCGTTTTCCCTGCTGCTGACTGTAAATACATAATATTTTGCCGATGCCCCGCGAAAATCAAGATCGGAAATGTCCACGGAGAACGTATGACGGATTTCTTCTCCATAGACGACCGTCCCAAGCTCCGCCGTTTCCAGCACTTTGCCGGATTTATCGTCTTCTGTAATACTGAGCACGGCGTTCGCGCCGATCCGGCTGTTGTTTGTAACGACGGCGTCTATCAACACGCTATCTCCGCTGTAATAATATTCCAGCTCTATATCCGCATCCACACGGCCCGTCACCGCAGAGAAGGAATTGTTTTTGTAGTCGCATTCAGAACCCGCGTCCACATAGACCGTTAGTTCCGTCTCGCCTGTGATCTCTGAAGCGTCCACATCCAGCGTAAAACATTCCCTGGCCCCTGGCTCAATCCGGCAGGCATGTGACTGTTCATAAAGAACCGTTTTGTCCGCCTTCGTAACAGATACGTGAAAGCTTTCTACCGTATCTTCGCCGAGGTTGGTAACGGCTATATCCACCGGCTGTACATTGTCTTTATACCCGAACTCATCCGCAAAAGCATAATCCAGCTTAATATCGCGGACAGGTTCTCTTTCTTTAAACAGCAAGGAAGTCTTTTCTTCCCTGTCTGCCCCGGACACGGCGTCCGCAATGACCGACCAGACGCCCTCGCCGGACAGCTCCACATCATAAAACATAAGGCTGTAACCGTCAAAGTCAAACAGCTCTATGGCGTCGCTCCAGTGATCCCCTGTCAGCATGCTCGCATAAATAACGCTTCGCCCGCTTTCGTTTTCCATCCATACGGCTGCGGTTCTGGAACCCGTACGAAGGACGCGGTAATTCGCGCCGACCGCGGCAGTGCCGTCCGTGAACTTCACCATACCGCCGGACGGCGTATACGAACAGAGGACACCGTCCGTATTCCACAGAAATTCTTTTCCTGTAAACTGCAGGCCGTTGACAAGCCCGTCCTGCGCCAAAGACGCACCGCCTCCCGCGGACGAACGGATTTTGTCGTCTTCCATATAAACCGCCGTCAGCAAATCGCCGCAATAGCCGACGGATAGCTCGGTGACGGAGCCGTGTCCTTTCAGAAGCTCAGACGCAGCGGACCACTGACCGTCCGTACAGGTCGCGCAGTTTATCGTATAATCACTTTCCTCCAGGACTGCGTGATCCGCATTGGTGACCCATGCGGCTGTCACGCTCCCGTTATGGACCGCAAGCTTTGGCAGCATATCCATGGACGTATTCTCTGTCAGTCTGACAGCTTCCCCGAATCCGTCCCCGTTCCATTTCGCGGCATAGATCTCGGAGCTTTCCGCCATTTTCTGAAGCAGCGTACCCGCGTCCATATTGTCTTTATCGACCGGCCCGGAAAGTTTCTGCCATACAACGCACAGACTGTCTTCGGACACTGCCGCCGCATAATACAGGTCATCCGTTTCGATCTCTGAGACGGTGCGCGGCCCGGACCATCCGCCGTTTTCATAGACGGAATAAACCAGCCTTGCCATGCCATTTATGTTCGTCTGGAAGAGCATGAGCCGTTTACCGCCGGCCGTGAACAGTTCCGGCATCGTGCCCGGCATGACCCATTCCTGCAGAACCGGCCCCGCGGCATTCCAGTCTGCTTTTTCAGAAGCATACTCGTCGGACGTCAGCGACAGGTTCCCCTCGGACATATGGTTTAATGCGTAGGAGGTTATGCTTCTCCCTTTTTCTTTGCCCCAAAGATGCGTAGGAGGCCTATGAGCGATCTCCCATTCATAGTCTACAAAAAAGAGAAGTTTTATCTTGATGGCCAGGGACATATCCAGATCCCCTGTAAAATTCGGAACCACCTGTATTTTAATGCCGCCCGATCCTTCCACACCGGCCTGAGCGACTCCGGAAACGCCGAGACCGCCGCCGACCTTGATATCCGGGATGGTAAATTCAAGACTGCCAGCCATATGCAGTTTCTCCTCAGGCGTATAGGCAAGCGCGATCGAATTCTCCATTTTCATTCCAAGTTCCAGTTCCAGATAGAAAGGTACCGGGCCTGCCAGGAATGTCTGCCCGATTTTAACGCTTTTTGACATTTCCAAAAGCAGGCCGCCTTCCGACTTCACAAGATCTCCGGCAGCGTTAAATGTAACCTCTGCATACCCCATTGCCTTAAATTTTACAGAAACCTGAAAATCGTACGTCACTGAATCCAGCGCGTCATTATATTCGTCAAGTATTTTCTGCCTTCGGTCTTTACATGTTCTGGCTTCTTCAATATTATCTTTAAACTCTTCCCATCCGGTTTCCACATTTTTCACGTGTTCATCATCTTTAAAGCCAATAAGAACTTTATATGAATACGTGCCGTCTTCTTCGTCAGTTCTTTCCATATCAACCGGAAGTTTTCCCATTCTAAGCGACCAGGAAGCCGGAAGTACTTCTCGGAGTTTATCGTCCGTAATCTCGGCATCCACATCAGGCATAAGTGTAAAAGAGGTCATTTCATCCAGATCCGGTGTTTCAGGCGTATCAATGGGCACCCATTTTTTAGAGATTTCTATCCCTGTATCAATGGGCTTCGACGCGGTCCCGTCCGCGGCATAAAGGATTGCCTTTACTTTAAGCCTCGGCTTAAAATCTTTCCCCGGTTTGAGCGTAATCGTTCCTCCGCTGCCCTCCTTTCGCTTAACTGTTCTTCCGTTTTTGTCCGTCTGGTAAAAGACATACCTGCCCGGCGTCTTTCCCCGCCAGTTTGCCGATATCTCAAGCGTCACCTCAGTCTCAGCGCCTTCCGTGTAATACTGCCTCTGGGTTAAAAAGTCTTCTTCCCAGGCGACATTTTCTATCATCGTAAAATACGGACGCCCCTGGGTATCATCCTTCGGAAGGAAGAATGTCCTGACCCTGCCTTCGTCCAGCGTGTACCTAAACTTACGCGTCTGGCGTCCCGGAGCGGAGACTTCTACTGTACGGAAACCAAGCTCCGTTACTTTGACGGTACCGTCCACATCGCTTTTGTATTCCACATCATCCACTTTAACAACCGCGTCCATAATCGGCTCCCGATCGTCGTCCGCAACCAGAATGCCGTGCGTCGGCTCGTCCCCGATACTTTTTACGTTGACCTCGACCTCAATGCCAAGTCCACCGGCAATCTCATAGACCGCCCTTCGCAAAGCGGCGAAAGAATCTGTCGTAATGCTGTCGCGGCAAATATATTTTTTCGTGTATCTATACTCGGGCGAAAGCGTCCTTAGAACCGCATCCGGATCCAGCTCCTCAGGCTCTTCCTCCGCTTTTTGTAGCAATGTTTTCAGCAGCGTAACTTCCGGTTTAACGGGTTCTCCCCCGGGTGTTTCACTGGCCGGATACTCATAGACGTCGATCACGTTGTCCATGATATTCATCGCGGGCAGATAAAGGTCCGTCTCTCCTTTGTTCTCCAGGGACATATTAAAATAAAACGCACCGTCAAGGATATATTTATCAATGTCCACGATGAGCTTAAGGCTGTCAAGTCCATAGACTTTGATCGGCGCTTCCGTCTTAAAGACTGCCTCCACCGGGGCGTTGAACTGATCCAGAACAGCGGTATAGACAGCTTCCAGATCATACTCCCCCGCGATATCGCCCCGCAGCGTCCAGTTCAATGTCTTCTCTTCCTGTCCTTTTAAAGAATCGAAGGAAACGGTGTTTAAACTGCCTGTGTTGACCGTCTCCACAAGCGTCATTCCGTCCGGAACCTTTAACGTCACCTCATTACGGGTCAACTCAAACATCTCATCCGCGTGGTTCATAATATGAAGCTTCACGTCAAAAAACTCTTTTAAACAGGAAGCCTCCACAGGAACATCCAGGATCGCGATCAGCACGTTGTCAGCCCTGTCAATACTGCCCATACCTCCTGTACTGCCTGCACCTCCTGTACCTCCCGTACCTCCGGATGACGCAGGACCTTTCACGTCGACCACCGACGGCGTCAGTTTCCTGGTTCCGTTGTCTGTATTAACAATCACTGTCTCATCCGAATAGATCGTATGGCCGTTTGTCATGATATGCATGGTCACCGGCCTGTTCCCGTAGGTAAGACGAAGCGTGATCTTTACGATCTGCTGGTTCGCCGGATCCGCCACGTCGATGCCCGCCGCGATGATCTCGTCCAGCGTCATCCTGTGAACTTCAAAATCACCGGTGACGATGGGTTCTTCTATCACGGTCAATTCCAGATCCGTCTCTGTGTTGGCTCTGACAATCACGGACTGCTTTACCGGAAGGAATCCGTCTTTATACGCACCCACGGCATACAGCCCGGCTTCTGCAATAAAAGTCGCGCGTCCGCGGGCATCCGTATATTGTACGTTTTCGGAAGTATTGTCCAGGTCAAAGTAAACGGGCATGTCGGACAGCGCCTGTCCGTTTGCATCCACTGCTTTCACCGTGACGGTTCCCAGCATCTGTTCTTCAATGACCGTAATGTCTTTTTGGACCGCTGCCTCTTTTCCGGCGGCGTCCGAAACGGTCAACGTTACCGTATAAGTACCTGCTTTTTCATATCTGTGAACTGCTTTCGCGTTTTTGCCCGAAAGTTCTTCACCGTCCCCAAAGTCAAAATGCCAGGATACGATGCCAAGATCCGCGCAGGAAGCGGACGCGTCAAAAAGATACTCCGTCTTTTCCTTCATAACCGCGTCACAGGCAAGCGCCGCCGTCACTGTCGGCTCCACGGTCAGCCAGACCGCCCCGCTTTCTTTCGCGTGCGTATTGCCATACCGGTCAACCGCTTCTACTTTATAATAATAAGTCTGTCCCGGATCGGCGCTGTAGTCATGATATTCATAGGAACTGCCTTCGGCGCTCCTTTGGGCAAGCATCGCATAGCTGCCTGTATCTGCTTTTCTGTAGATACGGTAGCCCGCGAGGTCTTCCTCGCCATTGCCGGTCCAGCTGACCGTAATCTTCTCCGTATCCCCTTTTGCGGACACCTGATTTACGCGCGGAGCCGTCAGATCCGCCACATAGGAAATACTTTCCGTTGTCCGGAGCCCCTGGGCGTCTGTGACGGAAACAGTAAGGCGAAGCACGTCGCCGTCTTTCAGCTCCGCAGTCGGAAGAACCGCGCTGACTACCTTATAGTAGTCGCCAATCTTTTCCTCGTCCAGCAGCGTCTTTACATCTGTGCCGTCATTTACCGTATAGGTAATCAAAACCCTGTCAAGCTTCCAGTTGTCGCTGACCATCAGACGGAAAGTACGGTTCGATACGCCTATGGTGCTTTCATCCGCCGGCGCATAGCTTAAGATCTCGGGCGCAGCCGTATCTTCCGGAAGCGTCCCCTGAACAGGCCCTGCCGCCTCGCTGATGTTTCCCGCCCTGTCGCGCGCAGCCAGTTTATAGGAATAGACTGTATTTTTCTCCACGGACCGGTCCTGATAATTCAGCACATACAGGCCGTCCGCCAGCCTGACATACGCCCCGTCTTCAGCGCTGCGGTACAAAATATAGCCGTCCAGATCTTCTTCCGTCCCCTGCGTCCAGCTTAAGCCGACCGCGCCTGTGACAGCGTCCGCTCTCAAGCCCTCCGGAGCGGCCGGAGGCGTACGGTCAATGATATACTGGACATAAGGCGCCCGATCTGACGTGTCGCTTTTATTTCCTTCTATGTCACAGGCTATTCCGCGGATATACAGACTGCCTTCCCGAAATCCGTCCAGCATGATCGTCCGCGAGGCAGTCTCTTCCTGCCTCTTTATGTCAAATGTAACCGTTTCATAATCTGTCCATACAGCCGCGTCGGGAGAGGTCTGGATCTGCATGGACGCAACCCCTGTATTGTCCGAAGCGGTTATCTTCACATCGATACTTTCATTGTAGTAATCGGCTTCCGGCGACATTTTTGTGATCACAGGCGCCGCCGTATCCTTCAAAGTGCGGACCGTAATGATTTTCGAAGGCTCTCCGCGATTCCCGAGCTGGTCGTAAGCGGTCACCTGATAACGGTATTCGGTATCGGACTTCAAATTGTAAATATTAACACCCAGCGTCCGGTAGACATCCTGCACGATCCTGGGCGGACCGGCAGGCGCCGGCTCTTCCACACGGAAAAACGAAAAATCCTGGTCCTTTACATCGTTCCATCTTAAAGTAACCGTTGTGGCCGTGCTTTCATAAGACAGCCCTGTCACCTGCTCCGGACCGGTATTATCGATCTTATAATGGTATACAAGCCCGGTACTTACATTGCCTGCCGCGTCATAAGCCATGCCTTTTACATAGATTTCCGTATCCGCGTATTCCGCGGTGGACATTTGAAATCTGCAAAAGTCACCTTTCATGGATTTTAACTGTGTCCATGTCTCCCCTTTATCCAGGGACAGGTATAATTCGGTCTTTACAACCGCCACAGCATCCCAGGCCCGGGCGTACAGTTCTGCAATACCCCCGATTACGCTGCCGTTTGCCGGCGTAAGCTGCACGACCCGGGGCGCTTCTGTATCTGTCTTCGGCACAGCAACCGCGATATTCGACGGTTCGCCCTCCTGGGCAAAAGAGTTGACGCCTACGACATAATAATAGTACTTCTGATCCACGGCAGCTTTTGTGTCCGTATAAGTCAGCGTGTCCCTGCCGTATATCTTTTTCAGAAGCGTAAACTCGTCTTCATTCTCCCCCCGGCGGTAAATATGATATTTGGCGGTGTCCATCTCGTGGGCTTCCGGCCAGGAAAGGACAATCTGATTCGTACCGCCGACAGCCATTACACCGGATAATGCTTCGGGGCGGGAATCATCATATATAACCGTGCCGGAACATGATCCTTTCTCCTTATCGGCGTCTGTAAATTCAAACAGAATCGTGTACTCACCCGGAGTAACCGCTGTGATATCCCACAAGATTTTAAAAACGGCGCTGTCCTTTGACGTCTTGTCATACTGTGTCAAATCTGTCCCGATCCTGACCTTTCTGCCATCTTCTCCTGTGTAATAAAAGCTTCCCGTACCTGATTTCAGATTGCCGGAATCCCGGACCTGCGCATAGAGATAACTGTCGGTCCTGCCGACTTTGTTTGACGAATGATCCGTATAGATCTTCGCAACGACGGGCAGACGGGGCGTAACCGTAAGGAAAGCCGCAGCCGTCTCGTCGCCGGACGCCGTATGGCCGGTAACCTTATATGTATACTCGATATCCGGTGATAAGTCCCGGTCTTCCCAAAACGGATCCGCCGTATCGTCAATACAGACATCGTCTCTGTAAATATAATAGCCTGTTACCCGCTCATTGACCGACTTCGTCCATTTTAAGCCCGCGGAATGGCTGCGGACGTATTCTGCCGTAAGGTTCGACACATGCAGGTTCATGGTGTCCGAAGAAAATACGACTTTTTCCGGTACATGGCTGCGCCATGCGTTTTCATATGCGGCTAAATACTCCGGCAGGGTGTAGATCGTCGTCAGAGCGGAAAAGCCGCGGCTTCCAAAAAGGTCAGATATATAATCACTTTTCGTTGCAGAGACAGAGTTGTTAATAACAGGGACTGCAGGCCCCAGAAACGTGACTCTCTCCACACCGGAACAGGAACCAAACGCAACCAGGTTGTTATAGGCGTTGCTGTAAATATTCTTTACCCCGGTTCCAAATATAACTTCGGAAATTCCCTTACAGTAATAAAACGCCTCTCTGTCCAGCGTCTTTATACTGTCAGGGATGGTCAACGTCCCCGTAAAACCGCTGCAGCCAGAAAAAGTCCCATAAGTAACTGTTTCCATCTTTTCTGAAAGGGTCAGCGTTCCGTCAAACCCGCTGCAACTTTGGAACGCGTAAGACCCGATGCTGACCACACTGTCGGGAATCCTCAGAGAGCCTGTAAATCCTTTACAATTATAAAACGCATATTCCCCTATACCGGTCAGCCCCGTCGGCAGGATCAACTCTCCGGACAGGCCGCTGCAGCCGTAAAATGTCCTCTCTTTGATCTCCTCTACACCGTCCGGGATATGCAGGCCTCCCTTTAAACTGCAGCAGTTGTAAAACGCATAATCCCCTATGGAATTAACACTGTCCGGAATGACAATGCCTTTTAATGCCGTACAGCCACGGAACGCGGCACTTTCTATGGCCGTCAGCCCTGCAGGGAAAGTAACGTTTTCTATCTCTGTATTGTTTAAGAACGCATTCTCTCCGATCGCTGTGATGTTTTCGGGAATTGGCACATCCGTTTCCTCTCCCATGTAGGCGATCAGGACACCGTCCTTAATTATAAAGTCTTCCGCTCCCGTCTCCCTGATCCTTGTCTTTGCCTGCAGGCAGGCGCCGTATGCCAACGAATACGCCTCATAACACCCTGCCGGAACATAGACAGTTGTAAGAGATGAAAAGCAACTGCTTCCAAAAAGGTCGGAGATATAATCCTTGTGACTGCTCGTTGCAGAGACAGAACTGCTGATCACAGGAACGGCGGACCCCAGAAACGTAACTGTTTCCACACCGGAACAATTCCCGAACGTACGAACGCTGCTGTAGGAACTGCAAATGTTCGTTACCCCGCTTCCAAATACAATTTCAGTAATCCTTTTGCAATTATAAAACGCTCCTCTGTCCAGCGTTTTTATACTGTCAGGGATGGTCAGCGTCCCCATAAAGCCTGTACAGCCATAAAAAGTCTCATAAGCAACTGTCTCCATCTTTTTTGAAAGAGTCAGTGTTCCGATAAATCCGCTGCAATTTTGGAACGCGTAAGACCCGATACTGACCACGCTGTCGGGAATCCTCAAAGATCCTGTAAAGCCTTTACAATTATAAAACGCATATTCCCCTATACTGGTCAGCCCCTCTGGCAGGATCAGTTCCCCGGACAGGCCACTGCAGCCGTAAAATGTTCTCTCTTTGATCTCCCTCACGCCAGCCGGGATATGCAAGCCACCGCTTAGGCCGCTGCAGTTATCAAACGCATATTCCCCTATAGAATTGACACTGTCCGGAAGGGCAATGCCTTTCAATCCTGTACAGCCATGGAATGCATAACGTCCAATAGCTGTCAGCCCTGTGGGAAAGGTAACGCTTTCTATCGCTGTATCGTTTAAGAACGCATTCTCTCCGATCTCTGTGACAGTATCCGGGATTTTTACATCCACTTTATCTCCCATGTAGGCGATCAGGACGCCGTCCTTAACTATAAAGTCCCCCGCCCCCGTCTCCCTGATCTTTGTCTTTGCCTGCAGGTACGCGCCATATGCCGACGAGTACGCCTCATAGCATCCCGCCGGAACATAGACAGTTTTAAGAGATGATAAGCAGCTGCTTCCGAAAAGGTCAGAGATGTAATCTTTGTGACTGTTAGTTGCAGAGACAGAACTGCTGATTACAGGAACGGCAGACCCCAGAAACGTGACTGTTTCCACACCGGAACAATTCCCGAACGTACGACCGCTGCTGTAGGAACTGCAAATGTTCGTTACCCCGATCCCAAATACAATTTCGGTAATCTTTCTGCAGTTATCAAACGCCCCTCTGTCCAGCGTCTTTATACTGTCAGGAATAGTCAGCGTCCCTATAAAGCCTGTACAGCCGTCAAAAGTCTCATAAGCAACTGTCTCCATCTTTTCTGAAAGGGTCAGTGTTCCGTTAAACCCGCTGCAATTTTGGAACGCATAAGACCCGATACTGGCCACACTGTCGGGAATCCTCAAAGATCCTGTAAAGCCTTTACAATTGTTGAATGCATATTCCCCTATACTGGTCAGCCCTTCTGGCAGGGTCAGTTCCCCGGACAGGCCGCTGCAGCCCTCAAACGTATGCGCTTTGATCTCTCCCACGCCAGCCGGGATATACAAACCACCGCTTAGACTGCTGCAGTTGAAAAACGCATATTCTCCTATGGAATTGACACTGTCCGGAAGGGTAATGCTTTTTAATCCCGTACAGCCACAGAACGCATAACGTCCAATAGTTGTCAGCCCTGTAGGGAAGACGACGCTTTCTATCCCTGTATCGTTTAAGAATGCATTCTCTCCGATCTCTGTGATGTTTTCGGGAATTGACACATCCGTTTTATCTCCCATGTAGGCGATCAGGACGTCGTCCTTAACTATAAAGTCCCCTGCCCCCGTCTCCCTGATCTTTGTCTTTGCCTGCAGACAGGCGCCGTATGCCGACGAGTACGCTTCATAACACCCTGCCGGAACATAGACAGTTTTAAGAGATAATAAGCAGCTGCTTCCAAAAAGGTCGGAGATGTAATCCTTGTGACTGCTCGTTGCAGAGACAGAACTGCTGATTACAGGAACGGCAAGCCCCAGAAACGTGACTGTTTCCACACCGGAACAATCCCCGAACGTACGACCGCTGCTGTAGGAACTGCAAATGTTCGTTACCCCGGTTCCAAATACAATTTTGGTAATCTTTCTGCAGTTATCAAACGCCCCTCTATCCAGCGTCTTTATACTGTCAGGGATGGTCAGCGTCCCCATAAAGCCTGTACAGTCTTCAAAAGTTTCATAAGCAACTGTTTCCATCTTTCCTGACAATGTCAGTGTTCCGTTAAATCCGCTGCATCCGGAGAATGCACACTGCCCTGCCTTTTCCACACTGTCAGGGATCCTCAAAGATCCTGTAAAGCCTTTACAATTGTAAAACGCATATTCCCCTATACTGGTCAGCCCCTCTGGCAAAACCAGCTCCCCGGACAGTCCACTGCAGCCCTCAAACGTATGCTCTTTGATCTCCCCCACACCAGCCGGGATCTCCAGTCTGCCGTTTAAGCTGCTGCAATTATAAAACGCATAACTCCCCAGGCTGGCCAGACTTTTTGGCAGTATAAACGTCCCCACCGAGCCGTCCGGGTCCTCCGGCAGCGCAGGCGATCCTGCCAGACTGCTGCAGTTATAAAATGCATAATCCCCTATGGAAGTCACTTCATCCGGAAGATTCACGTTCTTCAGCGCCGTGCAGCCCCGGAAAGCAGAGTTTCCGATCTCCGTCAGGCCTTCAGGCAAGGTGACTTTTTTCACTGTTCCGTTATTTAAAAACGCATGGTTCCCAATCTTTTTCACATCTGCGGGAACCGTCACCTCTTCATTATCCCCTGTATAAGCGACCAGAACATGATCCTCAATGACCAGGCCTTCTGCCCCGGCCTCCTCTACTGTTTTGATCCTCGTTTTATCCTGCAGAGAATCTCCATATGCCAAAGCATAGTCTCCATAGGAACCTGCCGGTACAAAGATAGTGGACAGATTCGGAAAAATACTGCTTCCAAAAAGAGTTTCTATACAACTGACATTACTGTCTGGCGCCTCAACTGAACGATTAACAACAGGAACTTTCGTTCCTGTAAACGTGATTGTTTCCACGCTGGTGCAATTTTCGAATGCGCAATAACCGCTGTTGGTGTTGCTGAAAATATTTGTCAGATGCTCTCCCATCTCAATCGCAGAGATTTTATTCCATCCGTAAAACGCCCTGCTTTGTATCGACACCACATTGTCAGGAATCTCCAGTGTTCCTGTAAAACCGGTACAGCCATTGAAAGTATCAGGACTGACCGTAGTCATATTTTCAGAGAGCGTCAGCTTCCCGCCAAAGCCGCTGCAGCCATAAAACGCGTAATTCTTCACCTCAGTCACGCTGTCGGGAATCACCAGGTCGCCTTTTAAACCGCTGCAATTGTAAAAAGCGCCGTGCCCGATACTGGTCACACTGTCAGGAATCGAGATATGCTCCAACGCGCTGCAGTCTTTAAACGCGCTGTCGCCAATCTTTTTTAACCCATCGGGCAGCGTCACATTCTTTAAACCGGTCCTGCCCGAAAACACTTCCTTCCCGATCTCAGTCACCGTATCAGGGATGGCAATCTCCGTATCCGACCCTGTGTAAGCTGTCAGAACCCCGTTCTGATCAACCGTAAAATCTCCTTTTATGTCTTCCGAAGCCGTGTCGGCCAAATCCTGCAGGTTTTCTTCCTCTTTATTATCAGACATGTCCTCTGCTTCGCCGCTTCCCGGATTCTCCGCCGGTTCTTCTTTGATTTTCTCATCAGACGCAGAATCTTCCTTCCCGCCGGTTTCTTCTGTGTCGTCCGCTTCCGCAGGATCCTGTTCTGCCGGCTCTGCAGATTTCTGTTCCTCCGGCTTCGCGGACTTTTGTTTCTCCGGCTTCACGGATTCCTGTTCTTCTGCGGTTTCCGCCGCAGGCGCGGCATATACGGCCTGCTCTATTCCTGTATTCATACATAGCAGCACGCCGCACAGCAGGCCTGCCATAAATCTTTTCATATTTCCTTTTATCATTAATACATTCTCCATACTGCCCGTGTTAAATCATCATTTTTATTTTGCTTCATTTTTCCGCCTGCTTTCGCCTCAGGAAGACCGGCGGCTGAGCGGCCATCTCTATTTTACTTCATTCACTTCCAGAGCCAGCTTTTCCAGAATATCGGCCGTCTCCCTGGCCGTGCGTGTCAGGCTGCTTCCCGGCAGATGAAGCAGCCAGCTGTGGAAGGCCCTGCACAGATTGGATTCGTTAATCCAGATGGAACAAAGCCCGTCAGACAGCGGAAACTGACTGGTAGTAAAGAAGCCGATCCCTTTCTCTTCGGAAGTACACACGGCAAGATAATCGGGAAATATTTTTTCCCGGAAAATACAGCCAGCCACATCCCCGGAGCGGATTGCGGCTGCCAGCTCCTGCATCAGCCATGCACGTTCTTCAGGGGAAAACGGAGGGACAAGTTCAACCGGATAGTCATCCAGCGTTCCGTCTTCCATAAAACGCCGAAGTCCTGCCTCCGAAAAGACCGTATAAAAATGAGAGACCGATCGTAAAAGAGAAAAACGCTCCTTCGCCGCTTGCAGGATCTGTTCAAATTTGGGCACTCCTTCCCGTATATGAGACAAAACAAACGCATCCGAGTAAAATCTTCCAAAACAGGGCTGATCCATAACCATATAAAATCCGTCCGGCTCCGTACAGCGTTGATAAGAACTTAAAATTTCCAGAGGATCGCTGGTATACCGGATCAGACTGTGGCATTTTTCGGTCAATGTGCGGAAATACCGCTGATAATAAGCAATAGCATCCGGAGACCGCAAAAGCAATGCGCTTGCATTGTCCTCCGACAGGCAGACCACACAACTGTGTGTTACCATAAAATAAGGAAACGGATCACTGTAGCGGCTGATAATTCTGTTGTCATAGTAATAATATGGATGGTAATGCTGCTTTGAAAGCAGGCAAATCGGAAAGATTCGGCAGAAACATTCCAAATTGTACAGATTAATATCCGCACCGGCGGAGGATGCGTCAAAACAGATAATCTGACTTATTTCCATGGTCATTCTCTCGTCCATATAACGATAGATCAATGCAGAAGTCAGCATTGCATCCGTAGGCGAAACAGTCAGTTCCATCCTGGCATCCGGCCGCGCCATCTCCTCTGAAAACACCATACGCAGCAAAAACTGTACATTTGTTTCACCTATAAAAACAGACCGTTCACCTGCATACTGATCAAGATTCATCAACAGCCTGGTTTCCTCAAAGGCTGTAGCGGTAAAGTCCAGACAGGACAGATTACTGAACAATTTGCTGATTAATTCCCGGGACCGGCGAATCCCTTCTTTTTCAAACTGGGCATCATAATAAGAACGAAACTGCTTCTCTTCTTCGGGCGTCAGTTTCAAATGATAAATCAAATCGTCCAAAGTATGATATGCCAGCACGCGTTTGCCGGTCAGCGTCTTGGAAAGCTGCGTGCGCTCCACACCTGACAGCCGGGCCAGCGCGGAAACAGACATCTGCTTTTTTTGCATCAGTTCCCGTAAATATTCGCTAAATAAAAGCATATTTTCCACCCCTCTTCCTGCATTCACTATAACACAGGAAGACTGCTTAATGTGTGCCTGATTTTTATTATTTTCGGTCACAGTCGATGTCACACCACAAGAGGGTAAGCTGCCCGTCTTTCCGTTTTCTCACCATAACTTAAGGACAACAAATAGCCTGGTGGGTGCTTTGCCACTATAAAAGAAAAGAAGAATCCCTGGACTGTGCTGTAACACGGTTCAGGGATTCGTTCTTTCGTCCGGATGGACTTCTCATTTCTTTTAACCTACTGGCATTATAGCATATGCAATTTTGATTTGCAATATACTTTCCTTACTTTTGTAACATTCTCCCGCACCTTACAAATGTGTGATTTTGTGTTAATAGATAAACATCGCATCCCCAAAACTGAAAAACCGATACCGTTCTTTTACAGCCTCCGCATAAGCGGCCATGATCTTTTCCCGCCCCGCCAGGGCAGAGACAAGCATCAGAAGGGTGGACTCGGGCAGATGGAAATTGGTGATCAGGCAGTCTGTCAGTTTAAACCGGTATCCCGGATAGATAAAAATATCCGTCCAGCCGCTTCCTGCTTTTAAGACACCGTCCTCTCCGGCTGCCGATTCCAGCGTCCGGCAGCTGGTTGTGCCGACAGCGATCATTCTTCCGCCGCGGGCCTTCGTCTCGTTGATCAGCTTTGCCTGATCCTCCTCCACCACATAATATTCCGAATGCATATGGTGTTCCAGGATATTTTCCACCTTGACGGGGCGAAAAGTCCCCAGTCCCACATGCAGCGTCACATGGGCGATATTTACACCTTTTTCTCTTATGTCATCCAGGAGTTCCGGTGTAAAATGAAGCCCTGCCGTGGGTGCGGCGGCAGAGCCGTCGTGCTTCGCGTAGACTGTCTGATAGCGGTTCTTATCTTCCAACTGATGCGTAATATACGGAGGCAGGGGCATCTGCCCCAACTGATCCAGGATCTCTTCAAAGATACCTTCGTAGAAAAAGCGGATCAGACGATTGCCGTCTTCCACAATATCCAGTACTTCCGCATTAAGAAGCCCGCCGCCGAAACTGATCCTCGCGCCCGGTCTGGCTTTTTTGCCCGGCTTTACCAGCGTCTCCCATACATTGTCTTCCTTTCGCTTCAGCAAAAGAACCTCTACTTTTGCGTCGGTCCCCACTTTACTGCCGATCAGGCGCGCCGGGATTACTTTCGTATCATTCACTACCAGGCAGTCTCCCGGATGTAAATACTCCGTAATTTCCTTAAATATATGATGTTCTGTCGCCCCGGTCTTCCGGTCCAGCAAAAGGAGCCTGGAAGACGCACGATCCTTCAAAGGATCCTGCGCAATCAGTTCCTGGGGAAGTTCATAATAAAAATCGTGTAAATTCATACCGTCCGTTTCCGTCCGCGGCTTCCTCATTGTCTTAACTCCGCGCCCAGGGACTGGAGGCCGTTTAAGATCTTCTTCATGACAGCCGTAATCTCTTCCTCTTTCAGCGTCCGGTCTTTTGCCCGGAAACGGATGGAGTATGCTACGGATTTACAGCCTTCTTTGATCTGGGAGCCTTCATAAACGTCAAACAGCTCATAGCTTTCCAGTATTTTTCCGCCCCGCACCGTGAGTACTTCTTCGATCTGCCCTGCAAGGACGGACTTGGGAACCGTCATGGATAAATCCCTGGTTACAGCCGGGAATTTCGCAATGCCTTCGTATTTCCGGTCAAAGGTCGCCCGCTCAACGACAGTCGGCATATCCAGCACGACCACATAAGCGCGCTCACCGATGCCGTAGGTATTCAGGACGGTGGGATGCACTTCTCCCATATATCCGATCAGAGTCTTTCCATAGAAAATATTCGCCTGGCGGCCAGGATGCAGGAAAGGCTTACCTGACTTGGGATCGTAAGTTTCTTTCTCATGCATACCGATCTTGTCCAGAAATTCTTCCACAACGCCTTTCATGGTGAAGAAATCTCCCTCGCCGTACATGCCCAGCGTAAACTGCATACGCTCGTCAGGAAGCTCGGTAAGAGGCAGGCTTTTGGGCAGGTAAATATTGCCCAGCTCATAAAGGCGCACATCTTTATTCCTGTGATTATAGTTAAATGCCAGAGAAGTCAGCATCCCGTTTAAGGAAGTAGTTCTCATAATGGAGAAATCTTCTCCCAGCGGATTTAAAATCCGAATGGCGTTTCGTTCCGGCGCGTCCTCGGGAAGCATCAGTTTGTCAAACACCTTCGGGCTTTCAAAGCTGTAGCTCATGCCCTGGGAAAATCCGCAGAACTCCGCAATATCCCTGGCCACAGCCTCCACCCTTAAGTAAAACGGAAGCTTTCCTGTGGTCGCCTCCCCTTTGGGAAGGGTGGTGGGGATATTGTCATATCCGTAGAAACGGGCCACTTCCTCGGCGATATCTGCCGGACGCAGCAAATCCTGGCGGAAAGAAGGCACGACAATCTCGCCTGCCGCCTCATCATAGACAAGTTCCAGCGGCTTAAAGTAAGAAAGCATCTGTTCTTTACCGATGTCCGTTCCCAGCAGCGCGTTGATACGCTCCGGTTCAAACGGAATACGGACGGGCATCTTCTCTTTTTTGTATACATCTACTACACCGTCCACCACCTCGCCGGCGCCCAGTTCTTCGATCAGCTGGCAGGCGCGGTTGATCGCCGCCAGGGCATTGTCAGGGTCTAAACCTTTCTCGAATTTGCCGGACGCTTCCGTACGAAGGCCTATTTTTTTGCTGGAAAGACGAATGTTTGTACCGTCAAAGCAGGCCGCCTCAAACAGCATGGTGTGTACCTGGTCGGTAATCATGGAATTTTCGCCGCCCATGATGCCTGCCAGACCTACCGCTTTCTCCCCGTCACAGATCATCAGAACCGAATCGTCCATGGTACGTTCCTGCCCGTCCAGCGTCACGAATTTTTCACCGTCTGCCGCCCGGCGCACAACGATCTTATGTCCTGCAATTGTATCCAGGTCATAGGCGTGCATGGGCTGTCCGTACTCTTCCATTACATAGTTGGTGATATCCACCACATTGTTGATAGGGCGGATGCCCACAGATGCCAGTCTTCTCTGCATCCATGCGGGGGACGGGGCAAGCCTGATATTTTTCACGATTCTGGCACAGTAGCGGGGGCAAAGATCCATGTCTTTTACTTCCACCTGAATGTATTGGTTCACATCATCCCCGCTTCCTTTTACCGCCACAACCGGAGGATTGAAACTTTTATGGAATGTGGCCGCCGTCTCTCTGGCAAGTCCCAGGATGCTGTAGCAGTCCACACGGTTTGAGGTAATCTCAAACTCAAAAGCCACGTCCCGGAGCCCTAACGCCTCAACAGCGTCATCGCCTACTTTGGCATCCGCGGGGAAAATATAGATTCCTTCTTCCGGCGCTTCCGGGTACATATCGCGGCCGGAACCCAGTTCTTCGATGGAGCACATCATGCCGTTGGATTCGATCCCGCGAAGTTTCCCTTTCTTAATCTTCAGTCCGCCCGCCGTCATTTTGCCGTCGTGGGTTCCTGCCACACGACCGCCGTCCAGAACTACCGGTACTTTATCACCTTCTTTTACATTGGGCGCGCCGGTGACAATCTGGACAGGTTTTTCCTCTCCCACATCTACCTGACATACGATCAGTTTATCTGCGTCGGGATGACGCTCTATCTTATCAATCTGGCCGATTACGATACGCTCCAAATCGGCATCCATCTTCCGAAATCCCTCTACTTTGGAGCCGGACAGCGTCATGGCGTCCGTAAATTCCTGGGCACTCACATCCAGATCCGGCACATATGCTTTTATCCATGATAATGATGCATTCATACTATTCTAATCCTCCTATTATAGTTCCGCTGGTTATACTAAAACTGTTTCAGAAATCTTATGTCATTCTCATACAAGAGTCTCATATCGTCAATCTCATATTTTAACAGCGCGATGCGCTCTAACCCCACACCGAAGGCAAAGCCTGTGTATTCTTCCGGATCAATGCCGCACATTTCCAGCACATGGGGATGGACCATGCCGCAGCCCAGGATCTCTATCCAGCCGGAACCTTTACAGAAACGGCACCCCTTACCCCCACATTTAAAGCAGGATACATCCACTTCCGCACTGGGTTCCGTGAACGGGAAATGGTGCGGCCGGAATTTCGTTTTCGTGTCTTCACCGAAAAGCTCTTTGGCAAAGGCTTCCAGCGTTCCTTTCAAATCCGCGAACGTAATATTTTTATCGATGACCAGTCCTTCAATTTGATGGAAGGAAGGCGAATGGGTGGCGTCCACCTCATCGGAACGGAACACGCGCCCCGGAGAGATCATGCGGATGGGCAGCTTTCCTTTCTCCATAGTGCGGGCCTGCACCGGGGAAGTCTGGGTACGCAAAACAATCTCTTTGTTGATATAAAAAGTATCCTGTTCATCCTTGGCCGGGTGATTGGCAGGGATATTCAGTTTTTCAAAATTATAAAGATCATATTCTACTTCCGGCCCTTCGATCACCTCATAGCCCATACCGATAAAAATGCGCTCCACTTCCTCCAGCGCAATGGTATTCGGATGGCGATGACCGACACTGTTCTTCTTCGCCGGAAGGGTCACATCGATGACTTCGCTTTTTAAACGCATCTCCAGGAGCATCTGCTCCATATTCTTTTTTGCTTCTTCCATGACCCGTTCAATCTCCGCACGGGTATCGTTGACCAGTTGTCCAAAGGCCGGACGGTCTTCGGGCGCAATCTCTTTCATACTCTTTAAAAGAGCGGTCAGTTCTCCTTTTTTTCCCAGTACAGACACGCGCACATCGTTTAACGCTTCCGGATTCTGGGATGCTTTGATCCTGTTTATGGCTTCCTCTCTGATCTTCTGCAATCTCTCTTTCATAATCTTAACTCCTTTTCTTCTCTGCCTGCAGACGCAAAAAAACTCCGTCTCTCCTGTATAGGGACGAAGTTCATGTTCCGCGGTACCACCCTGGTTCCCGGACCGGCCGGGCTCTCATACTGCGTAACGTGCAGGCGACGTCATTCCCTACTGCATAAAGGTTCAGGAATGCTGCTCGGGTGGGAAATTCGCAGGCCTGCCTGAACCCGGAAGGGCTTTCAGCCGATGACCCTTCCTCTCTGACGGAAAACAGACTGCTACTGACACTTTCACCGCATTTCACATATTAATGATAACTATAACACAAACTTTCCCAAAGTCAAGTATTTTTTCATCCCTCATCTCTGTTTTTAATGTGATACAAAAAAGCCTCTCTTCCGCCGCATAAGTCGGTGTAAAATGGTGTGGCGGGTGGTGTAACAGCTTCCGTTAGCTTTTCTCTCTCATATCCTGTTTTCGTAGCCAACGCTTCAAAATATACTGCCAATTCATTCCATCTTGCAATACCCGAAGAATAGTCACTACTGACAATCTGTCATCTACAATATAAAACAAAAGATATGTACGATATGGTTTAAGATAAATATCATATCCCCTGTACCGAATCCCTGTCGTATTGTGGCCTGTGGGAAACATTCTTAAACCGTCAACCGCTGTTTTTATCTTCTTCGTAAAATTCTCACCCAATTCACGATATTTGAAATTATCTAAAATATATTTCTTCATTCCCCGAATATCGTCTCTACTACTATATGTATATTTAATCCTATATTTCTTCTGCAATATGCCACCCACTCTTAAATTGCATCAATTTCAGCCCACAATTCGCTTTCGTCCAAAACCCTCCCATGCTCCACATCATCTAACGCTTCATCCAGTTTTGTTAACAGGGCATCCATAGCATTTTCTACGGTATAAGAACTTTCACTTGTTTTAACTGCTTCCGCTAATGCCATAAAACCATCTCCTCCAAATCGTATGATTGAAACACCGTGTCTTTTATTATATGCTACTATCATTTATTTTACAAGGTTTTACGCAAAACTGATAAACTGAATCATACAAAATAAAAAAGAGCGAGCCTACAGGCAGATTACCCCCGCTTACGCGGGGAAAACATCTTTGTATATATGAGAATCTCCACTTCTACAAGGATCACCCCTGCCTATGCAGGGAACAAGCGAAAAAGGACAAGCGAACTTTCACCTCCCCCACGCCTGCGCCGCCCTCCACTCGTTCAGTTCCAGCCCGATTAACAGGATATACATCACAAAATACAGCCAGAACATCAAAAGCACCAGTGTCGTCAGGCTTCCGTACATATTGAAGGCGTTGCTGTACTTGATGTATACGGAAAAGCCAAACGAAAACAGATACCAGGCCCCCGCCGAAAAGATAGCCCCCGGAAGCTGATCGAAAAAACCGGCCCTGCGGTTGGGCAAAAACATGTACAGCGCCGCGAAAAAGGCGGTGAACAAAGCCAGCATAAGCGCCAGGCGGAAGGAAAGGATAACCCGGGTAAAGATTGCCAAAAAAGGAAAATACTGTTCAAACAGCTCATGGATGGAATACCCGAATATGATCAGCACCATGGTCGCCACAATCAGCGCCACAAACAGAAGAGCGAAAAGCGCCCCCCGAAGCCGAAGCATAAAATAGTTGGGCGCGCGCTCCACCCGGCAGATCGAATTCATCCCCTTATTAAGGGCCATAAAGCTTTTGCCGGCGGACCATACCATCACCAGTGCCGATATGGACACAGTTGCCACCGTACGGCTGTATATCTCGTCGATAATGCCAAACAGCCAGCTCTGGAAGGTGATGGGAACAAAATCCCGGATCAGCCCGTAAAAATCCGCCTTCCCCACGTCGGTAAACTGAATCAAAGATAAAAGCATAATCGCCAGCGGAAAAAAAGAAAGCATGATAAAATAAGCCGCCTGAGCCGCATAGGCACTCACATGACTTTTCTCCACGTCCCTTTTCATATCGATTACTGCCGCGATCCAACGTATCATCTTTTATCCGTTCCTTTTTTACTGTTTCTATCATACCTGATCTATTCCAGGCTTGCAAGGCTTATTCCCTCATAAAAATACTTAAGGATTTCGTCATAACCATATCCCTCTTCCGCCAGTGTCTTCGCGCCGTTCTGGCTCATGCCTGCCCCGTGCCCCAGACCACCGCCTGTAACCTGATAGCCGGCAAGTTTCCCTTCCTCTTCCACCGGATCCAGGACAAAATATCCGCTGGGCAGAAGATTGCCGCCCTGGCTTACTTTTCCGTCGTTTCTGTGGACTTCCCCGCCGGGTATGCCCAGCATCAGGCGGATGTTATACTCATATTTGATCTTCATCTGACCGTCCTCACCGGTAACCAGCATCTCCTGCGCCACACCTCCCGCACCACGCCCGACGATTGCCACCTCCTTAACAGTGCCCGCCGTGTAAATGTCAGTCCAGGCATAGGTGTCTCCCTCCCGGGACATAATGCCGTCCTGGGTACGCCCTGCGCGCTCCTTCACCCATTTTTCCATATTTTGTTCAATCTGTGTCAAAGGCACATAGCAGCTCCACCGATACCACGGCTCCGATATTTCCAGATCATCGGGGTGTTTTTTCTCAATAAACCGTTCAAAGTCTTCCTCGTCGGTCAGATCCTTTTTAGAAGAAACAGAACTGACTCTTCTGGCTGTTATGTACGGGGTATCTTCACTGCTGCCCTTTTCCCATATATTTTCGTCGGTGGTGCTTCCGCAGGAAGTGGAGAAATAATAGGCTTTAGCCGGCAAATCCCCATACATCATAATCTGCCCTGCCGTCGTGGCCACTGCAAGATCCGTGGATTCCTGCACATCCACCTGATTGTATACCTGATAAGACACGCTGTCATCCACATGGGCTTCATATTCCGGGTAGGCATAACCCTGCAGCTGCCAGACCGCATAAGTCCTGGCACAGACCGCCTGAGCTTTCAGAGCTTCCTCAGAGTAAGCGGAAGGCATCTCACTGGGCACGACTCTTTGCAGATATTCTTCCAGCGGAACTTCGTTGACGATCACCCAGCCCGGCTCTTCTTCATAATAGATCAGTTCTCCCGGATATTCTCTTTCCAGTTCCTTGTCCTCATGATAAATACTTCCGCCGTCTCCCAGCAGCAGCACCCGTATGGAAGCGTTTGACGCCGGAATCTCGAATGTCTCCTCCGGCTCTATCGTCTGCTCTTCTTCCCCGGGAATCACCAGACGCTCTGCCTCCTCTGTATTCTTTTCTTCTGTCTTCCGGTCCGTTCCCGGCAGAATCAGAAATATAAAAAATCCTGTTAAAACTACCAGCAGCATGGCTTTTGCTTTTATTCTTTCCCGATTCAATGATATCCCTCCCCGGATTTTCGCCCCACAATGCCAGACTGCCGAAAAAACGGGTACTGCGCCCTGCAAGGCGAAGTACCCGGTATCTTCTGTTTCCCAAAGTGCCGTTCCCTGTATTTTGACGCCTAGCCAAAAGCTAGGTGGGCGACCGCAACAAGCGTTCAGCCTTCCACTGGCGTCCGAAAGGACGGAGGCATGGCATCCGGCTTGAGATATTGGAATCCCATAAACGTAAATGTAGGTTCAAAATAACAGGGCTATCGAACACCCCAGGAAATCCATGACACTAGTATAACCTATTTTCCCGCATTTGACAACCATAGTGCATAAAAACTTATACCATTTTTTTCAAATTTCTGTAAAATCCGACAAATCGGCTTTTCCATGGTTCATTGTATGTCCATTTCTCCGGTTTTATTCCTTCGCACAGGCTGCCAAAAAAGAAACGGCACAGCCCAAAGCCATACCGTTCCCGAAAATTTTTTTATTCTGTTTATGACAGCTCATCCAACAGTTTCTGAAGTGCAGCCAGCGCCTCATCCGGAAGCTTGTCATAGCCGCCTTTTGCAGTAGCGAATTTGGCAACTGCATCCACACGGTTCTGCATGGCATTCTTCAGTGCAGTCGCATACTCCGGATCATTCAGGTTCGGAGTGAAATCGCCGCTCTTTCCGGACCAGTCGGTCATAATCTCGATGTCTTCAAACGGTCCCCACTGCTCGAATTTTGCTCTTCTTTCAACAATCGTTTCCAGAATCCCAAGCGTATCCTCTTTCTGAACCTTCTTGCCCATGAAATCACCGGTATTCACGATATAGCAGTCTACGTTTTTCTCCTGCACGAGCTTTTTAAATTTCTCGTAATCGTGAACCAGCGGATAGGTTCTGAACGGGTTTGCATAAGGCACGATCCGAAGCGCGTTCAAATCGGTGCCTGCTGCCACACGCTCTGCGGTGGAAGTCTTGGTCGCCAGCGTAGCGCCCATAACGGAAGCCAGTGCGGAACCTTTCAGTCTGACTACCGGCGGAATGGTCGGGTCTTTCATGATCCAGAAGATCGCGTTGACCGGCGCGTCGATCTTATCCACACGGTTCGGGGACCACAGTTTGGACTTGATCGCACGACCGTTGCCGTTTCTGATATCCTCAGTTACAAGCTGAATCTTGCCGTCCTCGTCCAGTGTCGCGGAACAGTTCTGCGCGGTCAGCAGATATTTGTTGTCCGGGCATCCGGTCGGATAGTCCGCAGTCTTGTCAAAATAGGTCGGCTCAATGGCTACAGAGGAACATGTCTCTGTATTAATGATAAACGCATCGTCATGCAGAACGGTAATCGGATATTTTCCGCCGTGTTTTGCATGGGTCAGCGTGGATTTGCCGGAACCTGACAGGCCGAATACCGAAGCCACATATTTGCTTCCGTCCGGAAGCGTGTATTCCTTCTGTCCGCCGTGGCAGCTCGCGTAGCCGTTTCTGTTGGCCAGCGCCCATACCATGGTCAGGGTGCCTTTTTTATGTTCGCCAAAATATTTCATACCGAGAATCGCCGCGCAGTTCTGGTCCGTATCAAAATAGCACAGCGTCAGCGGGTCGCTTAAGCAGCTGAAATCCAGATCCGGACGTTCTACCGGCGTCCACTGGGGATCGGAGAAGATATAAATATCCGGTTCCTTTCCGTCACCGACCGGCTTGGATTTTTTATACATCTTTACATACTCGTCGGACATATACTGGAAGTTGATCATCCAGTTGTAGAGAAGGTTCTCCTCTCCTTCCGGAATCAGAAGATGCACTTTCACCATAAACTCCGGATCAAGTCCCGCGAAACAGGTCGCGTGATACATGGTTTTCCAACGGGTCTCATATACGGCGTCCATAACGATCTTGTCGAGTTTCTCTTCATCAACACCCGGCTCACCCTTGATGCGGCGTGCCTGCGCGTAACGCCCTGTCACCGCACCGTCGTTGAACAGAAGCACTTTCGCGTCTTTTTCAAGACCGAACTCTTCGCCTCTGTATACAGGCATATCAGTCACGATGGTTCCCGGCGAATTTTTCGCCATCTCATATGCTTCTTTCAGAGTATTTACCTGTACTACGTTATTTCCGTAGAAAGCAGCTTCAATAATTGCGCGTGTCTTTGAGAAGCCCGGCTTGCCTTTGCCGATCTCACTTAACGGGTAATAGGCTTTTGTTGACATAAATTCTCTCCTCCTCATGTTATAGGTAATAACCGTCATATACGTTAAAGTATATTTTTTGGCAGGTGTATAAGAACGCCTGCCCGACTACATTATACACTTTGACATACATTTGTCAAGCGCAAAAATAAAAGATTGCAAAATTATGCATCTACCAGTATCTGGACAATGCCCGTCTGCAGGCAAAGGCATACCAGATCAGTACCAGGAAAAAGATTCCCAAAACCACAAAAAACAGGGTGTCGATATCCAGCACATAGGTATCCAGCATGGAGATTCCTCCGTACACAATCATGGCTGCGCCTAAAGCTGACAGTTTCGGAGCCATATAATTGGCGAATCCCTGGAGATCTTTGCAGGCATTTACGTCTGTATCTTTAAAAAGCATAAGCGTCTGATTGATCTTTCCTTCCCGCTTAAGCATCCAGGCAGCATACAAAGCATAAAAACCGCCTCCGAATACAATGATATCGACAAAACTGAAAAAGCTGTTATAGTCCATGGCCGCTCCTATTCTACACCAAGAAATGCAAGGACTGTCTTCTTCATATCCTGCACCTCACACACAGTCTTATGGCGCACGGGCGCTGTACGAATCTCTTCAATGGCTTTTGGAACCTTTATACCGGAAAGCTCAGACAGCTCGTCAACCAGTTCAAAATCCGACAGTTCCCCGTACTTTGCAGCATCAATGGCATCCATGACACTCCTTGTGAATTTATAGGGACTTGCGGTAGAAGCGATCACGGTCTTCGTTTTATCTTTTGTGTCTGATACATATTTTTTATAAGCGCAGGCCGCCACCGCCGTATGGGTATCCATCACATAGCCTGTATCCTTATAAGTCCCGGCAATCACAGCAGCCGCTTCCTCCTCCGTGGCATAGTAGCCGCAGAAATCCTTCAGTCTCTCTTTCATATTCTCTGTAATCCGGTATTTTCCGTTTTTTGTAAGCGCTTCCATCAGTTCCACATCCTTCGCGGCGTCCTCACCGGCAGTCAGATATAAAAGTCTTTCAAGATTGCTGGATATAAGAATATCCATGGACGGAGAAGTCGTCAGAATAAACGGACGGTTCCTGTCGTATTCCCCGGTCTGAAAGAAATCATACAGCACCTTATTATCATTGGACGCACAGACCAGACGGCCGATGGGCGTCCCTGCCAGTTTCGCGTAGTATGCAGCAAGAATATTGCCGAAATTGCCGGTGGGAACAACCACGTTCATCTGTTCTCCGGGTTTTAATTCCCCGTTTTCAAGAAGCTTCACACAGGCATACACATAATACACGATCTGGGGAACCAGGCGTCCGATATTGATGGAGTTGGCGCTGGAGAACCGAAATCCGGATTCTTTTAACTGTACCTCCAGCTCTTTATCGCCGAAAATCGCTTTAACGCCGCTCTGGGCGTCATCAAAATTCCCGTGGATGCCCACGACCATGGTGTTGTCGCCCTTCTGGGTTACCATCTGTTTCTCCTGAATGGGACTGACGCCGTCCTTGGGGTAAAAAACGATAATCTTCGTCCCGGGGACGTCCGCAAACCCGGCCAGCGCTGCTTTACCCGTATCTCCGGAAGTAGCTGTCAGGATGACGATCTCGTCCCGGATCTGATTCTTCTTCGCCGCCGTGGTCATAAAGTGCGGCAGGATGGAAAGCGCCATATCTTTAAAAGCGATGGTCGCCCCGTGGAACAGCTCCAGGAAGAAAGCGTCGTCCACTTTCGCGAGAGGAGCGATTGTTTCTGTATCAAATTTATCATCGTAGGCTTTCGCAATACAGTCTTTTAATTCCTCCTCTGTAAAATCGGTCAGAAAAAGACGCATAACCTCATAGGCAATTTCCTGATAAGACATTCCTTTCATCTGCTCCATGCTAAGGGAAAGTCTGGGTATCCGCTCCGGCACAAACAGGCCTCCGTCCTGTGCAAGTCCCTGAAGGATCGCTTCTGACGCGGTCACTTTTGTCTGATTTCCTCTTGTACTCTTATATAACAGTTCCATAATGTATCCTCTGCTTTTCATAATATAATTCGTCTGTTGCCACCGTGTATTCTATCACACCGCCCCAAAAAAAGAAAGAGGCTTTTAGCCCCTTTCTCCTTTACATTGTATAAAAAATATGATTTCCATATTCCATGACCCGATGCAGGCAGCGGTCAAACCAGGCGCTGTTGCTGTTTACCGATCTGAAATACAGCGCGCCTGCGGAGACGTCTTCGCCATTCAGCGCTCTTGCCACCGCTTCCACGGTATTCTGGGATACACTGACACGGTCAATCCGTCCGTCCGCCACCGGCGAGAACTGCGCTTTTCCGCTGTTTCTCTGATAGACCACCTCCTGGATGGTATCGGGGAAACGGGAATTTCTTACACGGTTCATGACCACATTGGCCACAAGCTGCTTACCGGTCATATCCTCGCCGCCGGCTTCCGCCTCCACTATTTTCAAAAGTACCTGATATTCCTGTTCTTCCAGTCCGAAACTGTTCACCTCTGAGGATACAGTTTCCACAACTGCCTCCGGTACGGCTCCTTCCGCCTCCGGCTCTTCTTTATATATTGATTCCTCCGCCGTCTCTCTGGCGGCTTCCTCCTCCGGTGCTTCTGTTTCGACGTTCTCTTCTCCTGTCAGGACTTCCTCCTGAAAAGCTGTCTTAAGCTCCTCCGTCAAGGTGTCCTGCGCAGCATACACGGTTAATGTGCCCATGCTGCAGGAGTTAAAGGACACGCTGCTTGTCATAAGGATTCCTCCGAAGGCAAGCGCTGCGCCCCGATAGCATCTACGCATACATACACTCCTTTTCTGGTTTGGTCGCGGGCCGCTTACGGGCCACGCGTTTTTAGATTACAAGTTGGCATTATAGCCCCGGACAACTTATGCTGTCAATACAAATATTACAATTTTGTTAAATATTATGAACAACTTTTTTCATTTTTATGACACAAAATAAAAAAAAGAACGCTTTTCACCAAAAAATCGTGAAAAACGTCCTCTTATTTGCCGGAATGCGCAGGTAAATACCTGCTTTGGCTTCTTATATCAGTAATAAATTATCCTACGGAATGGTTAATTGCCGTCAGTAAAGCATCGATGGAAGCGCGGATAATATCCGGATCGATGGCCGCGCCCCAATGGGTCTTCTCATCGGGCGTCTTAATCCCCACATAAGCGATGGCACTGGAACTGGAACTTTTGGTCAGCGCATGCTCCTGATAGGTAACCAGCGTGTAATTGAACCCATACGCTTTCTTAAGGGCATTGCTCACTGCGTTCAGACGTCCGTTACCTGTGGCGGTCGTAACCATCTTCTCTCCGTTATAATATGTGGTAACTTCCGCGGTGATACCGTTCACCTGTTTAAAGTGTACCTCTACAATCTGATACGGCGTCTTGATACCGACAAATTTCGCCTCAAATACCTGATAGATCTCTGCGGGCTGCAGCTCTTTATTCTGCTCGTCGGAGACAGCCTTCGCCGCATACCCCATCGCCTCGCGCATCTTGGGCGGCATGACAATACCGTAGTTTCTCTCCAGAATATAGCCGACGCCGCCTTTGCCGGACTGGCTGTTGATACGGATGACATCCGCGTCGTAGCTTCTGCCCACGTCGGTGGGATCGATGGGAAGATAGGGAACCGTCCAGTGATCCGGATGCTTTTCGTCGATCCATTTCATACCTTTGGCGATGGCATCCTGATGGGAGCCTGAGAAAGCCGCGAATACCAGAGCGCCGCTGTACGGATTGCGCTCGTTGACTTTCATGCCGGTATAATGCTCGTATCCTTCGCAGATATCGTTCATATCGGTGAAATCCAGCTCGGGGTCTACACCCTGGGCGTACATGTTCATGGCTACCGTGACGATATCCACATTTCCGGTACGCTCGCCGTTTCCGAAGAGTGTGCCTTCCACACGGTCCGCCCCGGCCAAAAGTCCCATCTCCGTGTCGGCAACCCCGCACCCCCGGTCATTGTGCGGATGCAGGGAGACAAGTACATTTTCCCTGTATTTTAACCGCTTACTGACATATTCGATCTGCTGGGCATAGACGTGAGGCATGGAATGCTGCACGGTCACGGGAAGGTTGATGATGGCCTTTCTGTCGGCGGTGGGCTGCCAGATATCCAGCACCGCATTGCACACTTCCAGGGCATATTCCGGCTCGGTTCCCGTAAAGCTCTCCGGGCTGTACTCGAACCGGTAATCCGCGCCGGCTTCCTCCGTCAGCTCTTTTAAAAGCTTCGCGCCTTCCACTGCGATCTGAAGGATCTCTTCTTTGGATTTGTGGAACACCTGCTCTCTCTGGGCCAGGGAGGTGGAATTGTATACATGAACGATGGCATTCTTCGCGCCTTTTAACGCCTCAAAGGTCTTGCGGATGATATGTTCTCTTGCCTGGGTCAATACCTGGACCGTCACATCATCGGGGATCAGATTCTGCTCTATGAGCGCGCGCAGAAACTCATACTCGGTCTCGGACGCTGCCGGAAAGCCTACTTCGATCTCCTTAAATCCAATCTTAACGAGAAGTTTAAAAAAGTCCAGCTTCTGCTCCAAAGTCATGGGGACCACCAAAGCCTGGTTACCGTCCCGAAGGTCCACGCTGCACCATACGGGCGCATGATCCACATGATCCTTCTTCGCCCATTCCATACAGGTCTCAGGCGGCATAAAATACTGTCTCGTATACTTCCTGTAATTCATCATGTTCTTTTTCTCTCCTTTTTGTTTCTGCAAAATTTGGGAAATAAAAAAGTCTTCCGACTCCGGGGCTGCCTACAGCAACGGAGACGAAAGACAAACTGTCCTACGCGGTACCACTCTCATTTCGTGAATCGCTTCACGCACTTAACGGATACGGATCTGCAATCTTATATCCTTCCCTCTGTAACGGCAGGGACCCGTCTGTGTCTACTCTCTTCCTATTATTATACAGGAGATTTCGGACAGCCGCTCCAAGGCGAGTTCCAGACATTCCCTCCACTGCCTCGCACCAGACGGCAGCTCTCTGTATTCAGGTCCGAATGTACTATTCCTTATCAACGCATTTACTTATTTCGCTGAGATGTATCATATCAAAAATGAGCGGGATTGTCAACCGAAAATTCATCTGTTTTCAAAAAGTCCCTGGCAAAGTCCCGCTGCCGGAAGACACATGACGATGGAATACATGTATCGGAAATACCATCCATATACAGGTCCTGCCATACAGACAAGGAAGACAACAAACAACGGAAGGAGCAGAAGAAGCCCTGCTTTGTTTTTATTCCGGAAGCCATAGCAAATCAAAAGCAGCAGAATCCATATATAGGTGGCAGACAGATTACACGCGGACAGAACCGGAAGTTTAAAAAGCATCTCCCGGAGAAATTCCATTTTTTCCCGCAAAGCAGACAAAGCTTCCGGATGTCCTATCTGAATATGAATCTGTGTATTGTGATCAGAGCATTCCTGCATATATTCCTGACTGCTTCCAAAGTCCTGAACCATGGTCGTGTAACCGGCCGGGTAAAAATAACCGTACAGATTATTCATTGTCGCCTGTACATAAATGTCCGGATGACGGAAGAACATCTGCGCCCAGACTTTCAGGTAAGCGGCAATATCCGCCATACTTGCGTCCCGGTTGAACGTGGACTTCACAGGATCCGAAAGATTCGGATTATAAAGCTCTGCCAGACGTTCATAGTCAATTACCACCGCAATCGCCTCGGCTTCCTTTTCCGTCACGTCTTCCCCTGCCTCTTTTACGTATCTTGCGGTCTGTTGAAACGGAATCGAAAACATCTGCCGCGTATTATTATTATCCACATTGCAGGCCGGAAGCAGAATATTCTGATAAAAGACTGAAAAAACCAGTGACGCCACAAAAAATGTCAGAAACAGTTTCCGTCTGTATTTACATAAAATCCCGGCTACCAGTGTAGTCAGCAAAAGCACATAGATTCCGTCCTGACGGAAGAAAAAAATGCCGATGACAGATAAGACCAGAAGAACAGGGATGCGCTCCTTTTGAGCGTCTCCTGTATGCTCCGCTGCCAGCAGCCGATGCAGTTCTACGACAAAAATCATCAAAAACGGCGCATACCAGACATCCTTTACCAAAACCGTCATATAATTATGAATACGGGGATTCAGAGCAAAAAAAGCCAGAACTGCCACAAGCCACCCCGGAGATACCGAAAGCTTTGCCAGATAACGAACCGTCCAGGCCACGGCGCCGATCGTCAGAAGCGTCTGCGCCAGGGAAACCAGGAACAATCCTGCGTCTGCACTGGAAAAAACAGCATTCCCAAATAAACTGGACCCCACTAAAAGAAGCGTATGAATAACCGGGTGCTGGTTCCGAAGGAGCGCGGTTCCGTAAATAAGCGCTGCATATCCATTGTCCAGCTGAATCTTTGTATCACAGGTAAAGATTCCGGGAAAAGACAGAATCAGATCAGGCAGAAACACAATAAAAAGCGTCAAAAAAGCAGTCCGAAAAGGTGTACTTTCCAGACGCCTTACGTACCAGCCCAAAATTTTGCCATAATGACTACCGTTATGGTCTTTTTTCTCTTGCAGCTCCAACCGGTCAGCCGCATGAAAAATACAAATAATGACTGCATAAAAGATGCAGGCATACCCACAGAAGGCAATCAGGGATTTAAGCATCTGCACATGGCTGGCAAAAATCAAATCCCAGCTGTTGCTTCGATAAAAAGAATATCCAAACACCATACAAAAAGCAAAAAACAACGCCGGAATCAGGCCGGACAGACCTGTCTTTTGGTGTTCCCCGGCCTCTTTTTGTATTTTATCAGCATAAAAAAGCATGGCGGCAGCCAAAACAAACAGCAGCACATACAGAAGATTTGTACCGTTCATGGATTTAAGCAAAAGGTCCGCAGGCGTGGTCCCTTCCTGTATATCCAGATCCATCGTAAGAGCCAGAACGATAATAAACGCTTTACACAGGTTTTTTATTCTATACAGATTTTTATCAGATCGATTCATGACTGCACCTCATTCTGCCTTTTATCAAGTAAAAAAATGCGGACTGGTAGAACAGTACAAACAGTAATGTAATAAATGATACTGCCTCGCAGATTCTCCAATACAGCGGCACTTCATATCTAAGAACCAGCGTGCCTGAATATCTGCCCGGAAGTTCCACCTGCACACGATTATTTTCTCCTGTCTGAATCGGCAGCTCGTATCCTTGTTCTCTGTCGTATACATGATAGTTATTATAATGAAATACAGGAAATGTAATAAATGAAATCCCTTCCATTTCATTTGCGCAGTTCACTGTATAAGTACCCGCACTGTAAACAACCTCCGACGCACTGACCCCTTCCCCTAAAAGCGGCGTTTTAATATTTGCCAGGTCATTGTCTGTTCCTGTCAGTTCAAACCAGATCGCGCTGCTTGAAGGTACCGGATCTTCGCTGGCATAAGAATAATATCTTTCCTCATATGCACTGTGGGTAAAATCCGTCATATACAATCCTGCCGATAAAATACCAGGAATCACAATAACCGCCACGGTTCCCGCCCAGAAAATTTCTCCCTTCTTTTCATACAGGATCGAAAGACAGAGCACCAGTACGAAACTGGCAAATACCGTTGCCATAGCCAGGAAACGCCAGGGAAACTGTAAAGTCCCGTAAACCATTTTTATTATTTTCCACCTGTTTACCAGATTATCACTCCAAAAATAATTGGAGGACATAAATAAAGCGATCGCCGCAAATCCTGCAAATATTCCCGCGTATTTGAAACGGCTGTCCCCGGCCAGTTTCCAGCTTTCTCTTTTTACACAACAGATCAGGTACAGAAGAAGTCCAAGGGTAAGTGTAATGCCCAGCGTTAAAGGCATCTCTTCCAACATCCCTCCAAGCACATTCCGCCCATTCCTCGACTGAAAAATGCCGAACAGCTGTATCAAATACACACCCTTATTCTCAATCCGGGCTCCCACATGCCTCGCTCCCAGATTCATCCCCAGCATGGAAGAAAGACATGGCACCAAAAACCAGAGATTCAGTAACAGCGTAACAACCGCCGATTTGCAAAGGGCAGCAAACCGATATTTCGCAAAGGTCTTTTTCCGGAAAAGGACGACAACAATCAGTACGAAAAATGCAGACATCTCACATGACAAAATATGAGATTCCACAATCCCTGTCAGACCAATTATAATCGGCAGACATTCCCTGAACCGTATTTTCTCCTCGTCCTTTTTCTGGTACACATACCAGAATCCATAGCACACAAGCGGCAGGAAAGCCATCGCTGTATATTCTCCCACCGACGCTCTTGTCAAAAGATTGGCCATGCGGTACCCGGATAATGTATAGACTGCCCCGCCGACAATCCCCATTCTCCAGTCCTTACAGATGCGTTTAAAACACCAGTAACTGATCAGACAGGTACATGCATTGATCATGATTACATAAATTTGATAACAGGTCTGCATCGGAACCCAGAGGCAATGCAATACCGCCGGAATGTACAAAAACAATTCTCCGTAAGTGAGAGGACTGGCATATCCATAACCGTTTAAAGCCTGAAAAGCAATCCTCTGCGGAATCAGCATATCCTGAATGCTTTCCGACAGCCGGTAAATCCTGTGTATATGAAACTCCAGATCATGCCCCGCATAGAGGAAATCCGTCAGGTACGGTAAAGACGATGTAAGAATAATGATCCCAAGAACAAGGATTTCCCATTTTCTTTTCTCGCTTACTTTTAAAATCGTATTTTTTGAAAAAATCAGATACAGCAAATCCAACGCCGCAAAAAGCAATAAAAACCCTGCGATTCTGACATAGCGGTATAAAATCTGTTCACGTATGCTGATACTTTGTATCAGCAGTTTTCCGGTTCCGCAGTAGTAAACCTCCGCACGCAGATCGCTTACTTCGGAACCAGACCGCAGCCACATGCGCCCTGTCTGGCTGGTATGTCCGTCCGGCAGAAAAAAAGAAAAAGTTTTCAACGCCATCGGGTTCTCTTCCGTGATCATATCTACCCGTCCCATTTTATTTGCCGCGCTCTGCAAAGGATCATCCGGATTATAAGCCGAATCATATTGAATCACGACCTCATAAGCCCCGGGATGCAGCGCAAATTCATTGGATTCCAACAATAAAACCGTGCTTTCCTCCGGTTCTGCCAGACCCAAAGCCCCGATCCCGTTCTCCGTATCATCCACCTGATAATAGCCTGTCTCCTGAAAATCCTGGGGCTGCAGTTCCAGGTTTGCAGGCTTTTGAAACACCAGAAGGCCAGAACCTGCCAAAAATAAAATTTCCAGCAATACAACATAAAAAAACAAGTTTTTTTTCTTCATATAATTTTTTATCCTGTGTATAGCGAATGTTTTTTCCATATCATTGTATATTTGAATCTGAAATACGCTCCTGGCTTACATCCGCTCCAGATACGCGTCAAGCCACACAAAACGCGCGTCAATAAACGCTTCGATCTCTTTTGAATCCGGTATATTCCCACTGTCCGGCCATCTTCTTGTATCCCTTGCAAATGCGCCGGAATCCACCAGAGCATCCATCAGCTCCCGCGCGTATGTTTTCCAGTCTTCCTCTTTCAAAAAGCTTTTACGCCAGCGATTCCATATACTTTTCATATCGGCTGCAAGTTTTGCATCATACTTCTGCATATTCTGAAAAACCTCTTCTTCCAGCCACCTTTCATACAGTCCGGGATTGTAGCGGATATTTTTATCATCCTTGTATTCCCCTTCTTCATAATCGTCTCCCCAGGAATAATTCTGATCCCATGGAATCCTTCGGATCGTATAGGTTCCGTTCGCATGCACGACCGTACTGTAGATGATATTTTTAAACCGGTTATCTACTCCCGAAATCGCGTTATAATACAGGTTATACGCAATAAAATTCTGCCGGTCTATACAACTGTACAGAACTTCCAGATCTTCCTTTGATCCCATTTCATATCCATGATCCCAAAATGTGCGAAACGGTTCCCAAATACCGGGATAAAACGCTTTATCTGACTGCCGGATGCTGATCCCTCCGCAGGAAAAAGACTGTTCTGCCTCGCTTTGTTCAAACAGCTTGTCATTCGGTAGTATATCAATCCTGGTCTTGTAGATCAGGTCTTTTGTTTTATCCAGATTCAGCGATTTATAATCCGTAGGCTCTACCAGCCCGTAAAGTCCTCTGTATTCTCCATTTACGATCAGTTCCAGATACTCCATATGACATCCATCGTCAGCCCTGCTTTCTGTCTGTGCCGCGATCTGATTCCAGAGATCAATAGACAGCTTGTCTCTTAGCTTGCTGCGGTCTGAATACATGGCCTTCAGCTGCCAGTCATTATCCGATCTCATACCAAGCAGCGACAGATCTTTGCCCGGGCTTCCGTCCTCATGGAAAAATTCCAGACGATAGCCGATCTTTTCAAAACGCTTACTGGCATTTCCCCGGATATTATAGTAGGCATTACAGTCTTCGGCCTGATAATCCCCCCGAAGACTTTTGACAGGATCGAACACCCTGACACGGGTTCCCGCCGCCCCCATCTCACCGTCAATCTGCATAACCGGAAGTCCGGTAAAAAGGACATCTGCCTGCTCATATCCGGTATCATTATAAATCAGGCAGCAGAATACATGTTCTTCCCTGACTGCCTGTCCCATATTTTTAAAAGCATCATCTTCCGCCCACACAACAGAGGCCGAAGCCTCATCCGCCGACGCGCCGACGCTTCCCGTCCACCGGCTGCTTTCTATATTCTCAGGAATATAATATCTTGCCTCTTCCTCTTCATACGCTGCATCAATCCCATTGATTTTAAGCTTCACATGGTCCTTTCCCAATGGATTTCTCTCTGCCTGCAGACGCTCAATCTCCTGCCGGGACACCACATCCGCTCCCATCACCTGCACATTCTGAGCAGTTATCCTGTATAAAACAAACAGACAGATGAGTAAGAAACTGATACACAATATGCTCTTCTTCATCTCACAACTTCTTCTCCTGCCATAGATTCTTCCCCATTTTCTGTTTTCCCTTTCTGGCAAAACAGTATAGCATACCTGAACAGGAAATACAATCAGTAACCCGGGCATTCATAACTAAACAAATAGTTGGATTAATGAAAAATTTTTCACTTACCATTTATTTATCTCCATATATAGCAGCTTCCTCAGCTATCATACTCAGGTTTTCTTCCTGTCGGAAAGAATAATCGATAACCCGGTGTTCCGATTCTTCCATATCTGCGTGATCTGTCCAGAGCTCGCACTGTGTCATAACTGTCTGAACCGCGTCTTCCATGCCTTCCGGCGGGTAGCGGTGTTTTTTAAGAAGCTTCTTGATCATCATGCGCATTTTGGCCCGGGCTGAATCGCGTCTCTGCCAGTCGATTGTCCTGTTTTTTCTTAATGCCTCAGCCAGTTCCTTTGTTATGGCTATCAATTCCTCGTTTTCATAAAAATCTTTGATTGCCTGCGGTTTTGTCAGGGCGTCATAAAACGCCAGCTCATCTGCGGTGAGGCCAAGTTTCTCCCCTTCTTTTCGGGCTTCTGCGATCTGTTTCGCCAGACTCAAAAGTTCCTCAATCACCTGCTCGTTGGTCAGCATGCCATTCAGGTACGCATTCATGGCACGCTGGATAATCTCACTGAATTTTTCAGATTTAACGACGTTGGTTCTACGATAGATCTGTACCTGCTCCGCAATCAGTTTTTTCAAAAGTTCAACAGCAAGATTTTTTTCCTTCATCTTGGAGATTTCTTCAAGAAATTTAGGATCAAACAGCGAAAACTCCTGTTGTACATCGGAAAACAGATTAATAACGCCTTCACTTTTAATACTCTGCTTCAAAAGATCATTAATTTTCTGATTCATTTCCGGAAGTGAAATTTTCTGACCGCCGTTTCCCTGATTTGTCAGTCTTACAGTCAACACGCGCACAGATTCAAAAAAAGCCGCTTCAAACCGCAGATCTTCCGGCGCCAGAGAGGAACAAAGAGAGAGCGCCTGGTGAAGCATAAGAGCTTCTTTGACAAAAATGTCTTTTTCTCCCTTCTTTTCACGATCAACAATAAAATTCACTGCCCCGCTGATCGTCTTTGCCCTCTCCAGGTCTGTGCCCTTAAAAAATCTGGTATAATCATATCCATGAAACAGATCACGACACACAGACAATTTTTCCAGAAATTTAGGATATGCCACTTTGGCAACATCCGTATCGCCATAATTCTTTTTATCACGGACCGTGTAATCATTCATAGCCTGTTTTAAAGCGGCGGCAATACCAACATAATCGACGACGAGGCCGCCTTCTTTATCCCCAAAGACACGGTTGACACGGGCGATTGCCTGCATAAGATTATGTCCGGACATAGGCTTGTAGACATACATGGTCGCAAGCGACGGTATATCAAACCCCGTCAGCCACATATCGACTACAATCACAATTTTAAGCGGACTGTTATTATCTTTAAATATTTTAGCCAACTGGTCTTTATGATGCTTATTTCCGATGATTTTACGCCATTCTTCCGGGTCTTTGTTGCTTTCGGTCATAACAACGGCAACCTTGTCGGTCCATCCGGGTCTAAGTTCCAATATACGCCTGTATATTTTCATCGCAATTGCCCGTGAATAAGCAACAATCATAGCTTTGCCTGTAAGGAGATTCTCGCGATAGTTTTCGTAATGATCCAGGATATCGCAGACAAGAGAATGGATTGTCTGGTCATTTCCCAGAACAGCTTCCATCTGCCCAAGCTCACGCTTACTTTTCTCAATCACTTCCGGATCAGCATTATTGGCCATCCTGTCATACTCTGCATCAATCAACCTGAGTGTATCCTCATCCAACTTCAGCTTTATTACCCGGCTCTCATAATACACCGGCCTTGTAGCACCGTCTTCCACGGCCTGTGTCATATCATAAATATCTATGTAATCGCCGAATACTTCCCGCGTATTCCGGTCTTTGGACGAAATAGGCGTGCCTGTAAAACCGATATAAGTCGCATTCGGCAGACTGTTTCTGATGATCCTGGCGGTCCCCGCCACGCGCCTGGCAACCTCTTCGCCGTCTTCATTCTTTGTCATCTTGATTCTTTCAGCAAGCCCATATTGGCCGCGATGGGCTTCATCGGCTATTACAACAATATTGCGGCGCTCTGATAAGGCTTCATGAGATTCCTCAAATTTCTGCATCGTTGTAAAAATAATTCCATTGGCCTGCCGTCCCGCCAACAAAGTTTTCAGATGTTCCCGGCTTTTAGCATGCATCGGTTCCTGCCTTAAAAAAGCCTTGCATTTTGCAAACTGTCCATATAGTTGATCATCCAGATCGTTACGGTCTGTCAGCACCACAATCGTCGGACTGTCCAGCGCTTCCTGGAGTAAATGAGCATAAAAAACCATGGAAAGAGATTTTCCGCTGCCCTGTGTATGCCAGAATACACCGCCCTTGCCGTCCGTAACAGAAGCGTGTTTTGTAGATTCAATTGCTTTTCTGACAGCAAAATACTGATGATACCCAGCCAGTATTTTAAACTGTTTAAGACCCTCATTGGAGAAACAGATAAAGTTTTCTATGATATCCAGCAATCGCTCCTTTTGGAAGATTCCTTCAAAAAATATATCAAACTGTGCATATTGTGTATTTTCGCCACTGCCGTCCCTGGCTTTCCACTCCATAAAACGGTCTTCACCAGATGTAATCGTTCCGGCCTTCGAGATACCCATATCGCTCATCACACAAATCGCATTATAAATAAACATGGACGGAATTTCCTGCATATAATTCCTCAACTGCAAGCATGCTTCACTGGCATCGGTTTCTTCTCTTGAGGGAGATTTCAGCTCGATCACAACAATCGGCAATCCGTTCAGGAATAGAACGATATCCGGACGTTTTTTGCTGTTCTCGACAAATGTCCACTGGTTCGCAACGATAAAGGAGTTGTGGTCAGGGTTGTGGTAATCTACCAGATAGACAATGGAAGATCGTTCCTCACCTTTAACAAAGAAGCGCACAGGTATGCCGCCTTGAAGATAATCCATAAAAAGTTCATTCTTCTGAACGAGTTCGCCGTTTTCAAAATTTTGGAGTTTATATAAGGCGTCGGAGATGGCATCTTTGGGAAGTTTTGGATTCAGGCGCACAATGTAGTCCTCCAATACATCATGATACAAAGGACTGCGAAAATCACGCTCTACATCCGGGCCATACACATGGGTATAGCCCATTTCTTCAAATAATTCTATTACAGAATTTTCGTAGTCTGCTTCTGTATAAAATTCTGACATAATAGTTACTCCTTTTGTCAATCGTGTATATGGTGAACGAAGTGTAACAAATAACGCATCATTATCATCAGATCTGCTGTTTAAATAATTTTGCAAATGGATCTTGGCACGAGCATCAAAATATACAATTCTTTCTTTATCACCTTTACCAAACACAACACATTCTCTTTCTGCAAAGTTAATATCATCTTTATTCAATAAAACCATTTCGCCGACACGCATTCCTGTAGATACCAACACGTCTATCATGGCAAGATCGCGGGGCTCCGAACAGTTATCTCTCATTCTTTCCAATTCTTCATCTGTATAAGTCTCTTTGATATTAGATGTGACCTTAACCTTATGTATTCTTCTCACTGGACTTTTAAGAATATAGTCTTCATCCTCTAACCATGAAAAGAAACTCGATAAAATCCGACGTACATTATCCACTGTAACTTTACTCAATTTTTTTCGTTCTTGATATCTGGTAAGATAGTTTCGCAAATCGTCTGTACTTATTAATGGAATCTTTTTTCCTATTACTTCAAGGGCTGTTTCAATTGTAGTCCTGTAATATTTCAAAGTTTTTTCGGAACATCCCTCTATCCGCTTTGCAACTATAAATATTTCTACATAATCCATTTCTTGTGTATCGGTATCCGCATCGTCTTTCTTTACAATTTCATATTGGAATAATGTATACTCCATTATTTTCTGTAATTGTTTGCATTGCGCATTGTTAAGATATGGCAACATTTTCTGCACAATATCATTAATGATCGCTTCTTTCATAGTCGTTTCTCCTTCTATTATCAGTATTTTCAGAGAACGACATGGGCGGCTGTTCCGCCTGATTTCTCTCGCCGCCAATGAGAGTTTTAACATATATACCAAAATCAATTCATAAACTCTGTAATTCCGCTTAATTTTTCAATATCATTATTACTCCAATATTTATTGCTCCAACGATAATATATATTTTTTCGCTTCTTAAATATTCTGAATGGTTCTTTCGTATTATCATATATATGCAAAACATCACAAATTTCAACCAATCTTGGAATTAAAGATAACGCCCTAACATATCTGGATCTGATTTTTTCTTCTGGCACACCATGCCCACCCAAGGCTTCTCTTGCATTTACTCTTGCAACATTTATATTCGCATTGGATGTTAAAACATAGACTCCTCTGACAAAATAGCCTTGCTCTTTCGCTTTTTGCAATAGCAGCAAATTCCTATCAGTAGACAATACTGTCTCAAAAGTAAAATCTTTTTTATTCTTTATCATGTGTTTCCTCAATTCTTCCGCCCTTACTGCTGCTTCCAAATCGGTACATAATGTAGCCTTTTTTATATCATCCGCATTGATATATTCACCTCTAATCTTTGCCATCCGAGTAATTGTTGATTTTCCGCTTCCGTTTGGTCCAGCAAATACAATAACCTCCGGAAATTTTACTGCACTATTCTCCAATATATTCACGCCTCCCGTCAGGATACTCAAGATACGCTCTTTGAGTTTCATCATCATATCCAGCAACAGGCAAACCTTTTATCCTTCTTATTTCGTTGTCTATTCTTATTGATTCTTTAAATCTTAAAGTCAATTCCTCATCGGAAATCCCACAAGTTGAGTCTAATTCGTTTACAATTGTCATTTATTATCTCCTTTCTGAATTTATATTCATTAACAACAGTTTCTCTTTCATAATCGCATTGTAAAAATCACTGTTTTTATTGATCTCGCTAATTTCAAAGACATCCACATCTTTCTTCAATACCTCTCGCAATTCTTCTGCAATAACAAAAATCATTGTAAGTTTAAAATTTTCTCCACCAAACACAAGAAAATCCAAGTCACTGTTGCCATCAGCCTCTCCTTTTGCATAAGACCCAAATAAATAAAGTTCCTTTACTCTATGTTTTTTTACAATCGGCTTTACAAGGCTTATAATATCTTTTAATGTGAACGCATCTTCATTCATCTTATTGCTTCCCAATATCATAAAACTTAATATTTTTCCATTATGATAGTCAATTATACAGCTACTTCAAAACATTTATATCTGTATTGATAGACACATAAACAAGAATTTATCGCCGCTTTGTAACCTATATCATGTTTTAAAGTACAGTGCGGCGGTAACGAGAAAACTGTGGAGCTGTTTTCGAGTCTACTCATAGCAGTTTAAAGATCAATACCGGAGATATCAAACTCGCCAGACATCAATTTCGGAAGTAAGGTATCACGAAGCATGGTTAGTTTTTGATTTTCTTTGCAATTATTGTGTATAGAATTTAGCAAAGAAGATCCAACATCACAAAAAGTATTAAATATATTTTTTTCTGGTATAGGAACAATCAAAGGTTCAAGTAATGATACATATAGATTTTTTTGAACACTACCAACCGACATATCAGGAAACTCTCGTTGCCTGCTTTTCAAATAAGCATATATAAAAGGCAAATGATATTTATTGTGTGGCGCAATGTTAATTACAGCCCTATTACCACACATATAATCTGCTATAATACCTAATCTTCCGATGGTTCCAGATTTGCTAATTGCTATTGTGTTCGGTTTAAATAGTAACGCACTCTTCTTAGCACTTTCAAATCCAATTTGTGTAAGTGTACGACTTGTGTTAATTATAAATGACTCGTTAATATCAGCTGCACGAAGCCATTTTACATCCCCATCAAAGTATTCCGGATGTGTTTGTGCTGGATTAACGTAACCTTCTTGAAAATCGCATAATAAGCCAAGTGTGATTTCTTCGCCAGAATCGTTACTATTTATCATTTCAGCATAAATAGACAATAATTTTTCGACTAAATTCTTGTTTATTTCCATATTAATTTGAATTTTTTTATCAAATGGCTCCAGATATGAAAGGATTCTCTTTTGTGCATCTAAATCCGGAATCATAAATTCAAGTCTATTCAATGTTTCAGTTCTTAAACTTGGTATTGTTGTGCCTTCATTATAAGCATTCAAATCCATTAACGACATTACATAATATAAATACTTAGGAATGACAACATCCGTATTGACTTCTGTATAAAACAAAGTATCAACTGTCCAAAATGGTTGCTCTACATATTTAACTTTGCTAATTGTACCTTTTCGTCCAATTAAAACAGACGGCTTATCATAAAGTGCTTTCGTTGCATATCCCATCAACCCACCTGTTCCATAAATCGGAACATTACCATTCGGATCAATTACTTTCTTCTGATTTTTCCCATACTTGATTTTTGCCAGTTCATGCAAAGTATACGATTTAAATCTCATACCCAATCGCCCCCAATTTCTTCCGTATCTCTTCCTCGAGTTCATGCGATTTGGCGAACATTTCCGACAGTTCTTTTGTTAGCCTTTTCATCTTTTCTTCAAAAGGCTCCCCATCATCTTCCTGTTCTTCAATCCCGACATAACGGCCCGGTGTAAGGATATAATCCTGCTTTGCGATATCCTGAAGTGTAGCAACGGCGCAAAAGCCCTTCACATCCTCCAATATGCCGTCCTGGAAAGCAGAAAAAGTATCGGCAATCTTCTGAATATCTTTTTCATCGTCAAAATCACGATGTTTCCGGTCAACCATAAATCCCATTTTACGGGCATCAATAAACAGTGTTTTGCCTTTTTGTTTCTTATTCTTTGTGATAAACCAAAGCGTCACCGGAATCGTCACACTGTAGAAAAGCTGTGTCGGCATGGCAACAATCCCTTCCACCAGGTCATCCTCTATAATTCTCTTTCGGATCTCACCTTCCCCGCCAGTCTGTGTCGAAAGCGCGCCGTTTGCGAGAACAAGACCTATTTTCCCATTAGGCGCCAGATGATGAATCATATGCTGAATCCATGCATAGTTCGCATTTCCGGCCGGGGGAATACCATACTCCCAACGCTTGTCCTCCTTTAATTTTTCCTGTCCCCAGTTGGAAAGGTTAAAGGGGGGATTTGCCATAATAAAATCAGCTTTTAAAGTAGCATGCAGATCATTGAAAAATGTATCGGCCTGATATGGTCCGAAATCAGCATCAATCCCGCGGATCGCCATATTCATTTTTGCCATCTTCCAAGTATCCGCATTCGATTCCTGTCCATAGACAGCGATTGTGCCTCGTTTGCCTGTATGTGCCTGAATAAACTTTGCGCTTTGCACAAACATGCCCCCGGAACCACAACAAGGATCATATACACGACAGTTAGAAAATGGTTTAAGCACAGCGACAATCGTCTTAACAACGCTGGCAGGCGTATAAAATTCCCCGCCTTTAACCCCTTCATAAGCCGCAAACTGCGCAATGCAGTACTCATAGGTCCGCCCTAAAAGGTCCTTACTCTCTTCCGTATCTCCCATGTCCATATTGGTAAACAGATCTACCACATCGCCAAGGACTCTTTTATCAAGATCCGGGCTGGCATAATTCTTAGGCAGCACATTCTTCAGCTTTCTGTTGTCCGCTTCAAGGGACCGCATGGCGTCATCAATCACTGTTCCTATTTCCGGCGTATGGGCGGCGGACGCTATTTTACTCCACCTGGCATTTTCCGGAACAAAGAAAATATTTTCTTCTTCATAGGCATCCGGATCATCCTCGAAGCCGTCCCCCTCTTCTACCAGTTCCTGATACCGTCTCTCAAACGCGCTGGAAATATAACGTAAAAAGATAAGCCCGACAATAACTTTTCTGTAATCTGCCGCCGGAATATGCCCCCACAGAACACAAGCTGCATCCCATATCTGTTTTTCAAATCCAATATTGGCAGTATTCTTTCCAGCCATCTAAATTAACCTCCCATTTTTCATCTGTAACTGCAATTTTTGCTAAACCATTTGCAGACATACACAAACCATAATCGGCAATCCCTGCTTTACTGGCATCAACGTTTATTTAGAACCGCCATTGGTGGAACTTTATTCCTGGCTTCCTTCATAATATCCTGTATCACTTAATTCAAGCCATTTCAGATACATTTCTTTATAATGTTTCTTTATAAACTCGCGTATTTTCTTAATCTCTCTATCTGATAATCTACCAGTTTTTTCTATGGTAGTATCTCCGTCACTCTTTACAAAAAACTTTGCTGATCCGGCTTCCGTAAGTTTTCGGTCGCTGGCATGCACATGCATAGCTTCCACAATACAATGTGACGTATAATAAAGATAATAGCCACATACTTTAAAATCATAGTATTTTGGCACTTTACTCCTCCATAAATGTTTTATTATTTTTATAATAGTCCAATACAATAGCGTTTTCAATATCGTCCATGTTAGTCTCTATTATTTTTTCATTATAAATGACAGCTGCATGATTCAGGCAATTTAAATTGAGAACCCTTATCTGTTCAGCATTTTTTGTAAATGCATAGCCATTAATTATCATATCTGCATGATCGGCAATTTTCTTTACGTCAAGCTGCATATCTGATCCTCACTTTCTTTATCGGTTTTAAAAACTCATCGGCATTATAGTATAGATTTTCTAAAATCGGTATTAAATCTATATACTCTTCTCTTTCCTTCATTCCCTGATACTTGGCCATAGCCACAATATAACCATGATCCCATTCTATAATTTTTGTATAACACACCAATCGGGCTGACGTTCTAAACCGAATTGTTTGTCCATTATACTCAAATATTGTATATTCTCCCACATTACTGAGTATAGCTTCATTCTCCATTAAAATTCACCCCCTTTTACAAATGTAACCAGGAACTTAGATCTTCTTAACAATACCCCGCCACCAGAACCATCGCCGACCTTGGCGCCATGTGAATCTCCCTGCCGTCCACTCTCTTCGGTGCAGACGGGTCCGGCACGCCGCCGGGCAGGTAATCGCCGGAGGAATCCGCCTCCACATACCACGTCATCCCCGATAAAAGTCCCGGGAGCGTGAATGTCTGGGGCTCCCAGTATACGTTGACAGCCAGGCATACCAGATCGTCGCGGATATTGTCATGTTTTTTTCCGGCATAAATGACACGAAGTATCCTGCTCGCATCGGTCGGTTCCTGCACCTGTATTTCCGGAAGTCCCATGGAACAGTTTCCGGAAAACCGGCGGATGACGTCATGTTCTTTCCGGATGCGGATGACATTTTTCACATACGCAAAATGCTCCTGGTTCTCACGAAGCAGGGACCAGTCAAGCCAGGATATCTCATTGTCCTGGCAATAGGCGTTGTTATTACCAAACTGGGTATTTAAAAATTCATCTCCGGCCAGGAACATGGGCGTTCCGCGGCTCATCATCAGAACGGTAAACGCGTTTTTTGCAAGTCTGCGGCGCAGAGTGAGAACCTCTTCGTTATCGGTCTGGCCTTCTACACCGCAGTTCCAGCTTCGGTTGTCGTTGGCGCCGTCGGTGTTCTGCCAGCCGTTGGCTTCGTTATGTTTTTCATTATAGGAATACATATCCCACAGCGTGAATCCGTCATGACAGTTTAAGAAATTCACGGACGCATTATATCCCCGGTGCTCTTTTCCGTATATGTCCAAAGACCCGGTGATCCTGGCGGCGGCCACATGACCCATTCCATAATCCCCTTTCAGATAATCGCGCATATCGTCCCGGTATCTTCCGTTCCACTCTGCCCAGCGGTTCCAGGACGGAAAACTGCCTACCTGATACAGGCCGCCCGCGTCCCACGCCTCCGCGATCAGTTTTACATTTCCCAGAATCGGATCGAAAGCCAGCGTTTCCAAAAGGGGCGGCTGGCTCATAGGGCTTCCGTCCACATTACGTCCCAATATACTTGCCAGGTCAAAACGGAAGCCGTCCACATGATAAGCAGTCGTCCAGTAGCGCAGACATTCCAGAATCATCTGACGGACGATTGGATGATTGCAGTTCAATGTATTGCCGCATCCGCTGAAATTATAATAATGGCCGTCCGGCGTCAGCATATAATAAACATTATTGTCAAATCCTTTAAAAGAAAAGCAGGGGCCTGCCTCATTACCCTCCGCCGTATGGTTAAATACCACATCCAGAAAACATTCAATCCCGTTTTCATTTAAAGCTTTGATCAGTTTTTTTAGCTCCGTACCTTCCCGGTTGTACTCCGCACTGGCCGCGTAGCTGGTATTCGGGGCAAAGAAACTGACCGCGTTATAGCCCCAGTAGTCCACCACCTGTTTTCCGTCCACCATGCGACTGTCTTTCATCTCGTCAAATTCAAAGATCGGCATTAATTCCACCGCGTTGACACCCAGCTCTTTTAAATAGGGAATTTTCTCCATTAATCCGGCAAACGTACCCGGATGCGTCACACCGGAAGAATCATGTTTTGTAAAGCCTCTTACATGCAGTTCATAGATAACCAGGTCCTCCATGGCAATCAGCGGATTCCGCTCCTTGCCCCAGTCAAAATCGTCTTTTACAACTCTGGCTTTATAAAAAGATCCCTTTTTCAGCGGCCTGCCCCACTGACTCTGGCCGGTCACCGCTTTGGCATAAATATCCAGAAGTATCTTATTTTTATCAAACAGCATTCCTTTGGATACATCATACGGCCCTCCCAGGCGATATGCGTATTCAAAATCTCTGATATTCAGACCGAATACGATCATAGAATACACCTTTCCGACCCGGTAATGCTCCGGAAACGGCAGCACCGCATAAGGTTCATCTTCCATCCGGTGAAATAAAAGCAGTTCACAGGATGTAGCGCTCCAGGAGTGTACCGTAAAATTGACACCCACCGGAATCGCCGTCGCCCCGTTGATCTCATACATTCCCGGCCTTACCTCAAACCCGGCAATCACATCCATGGGGATCATATGAATGCTTCCGGAAGGCGTAAAAAGTCGTTTGTCTTCCATACTGTAGTTTCCTCCCTGTTATAGACTCATTATTTCAAAACAGATATGATATATTCCAATACGGCGTCGGAAAAGATGCAGTCTTTCCCGACGCCGATCACATGCCTGTCCGGCCGGCATAATTTTGCCAATATCTCCGGAGCCAGGGCCATTTCTGCCGCTTCCAGCATAGGAAGATCAAACATGCTGTCTCCCGCCGCAGCGACTTTCCCTGCCTGCACCCGGCCGGCAAAACGGCGCACAGCCGTCCCTTTATCCAGATGTTTCGGCAGAACATATAATTTTGCTCCGTTTAAAAATACATCCGTAAGACCAGGATCCAATACCGCCTGAAGTTTTGCTGCCGACACGGCCGGTTCCGCGCTTTTGGTAAATAAAAACAGATCTCTTATATTCCGCACATCCAGGATGCGGTTCTCATCCGCTTCCAGAATCCGCGTTGCCGTTTTAAGCTCCTCCCGGCAGCCCCATACAAGACGCAAAGACTCCTGATACCAGTCCTCGTCTTCCTTTCCGCCCACCAGCAGCACGCCTCCGTTGCATACAAGCGCATAGTCCAAAGCGCCTGCGCCCATATCTATCCGGTCGTACTGTTCCTTTGTGCGGGTGGTGGTGGGAACGAAGACTGTTTTTTCTTTCACCTGCCTTAACAGCGCCATGGATCTGGACGTCATAAAAGAGACTTCCCTTCCCTGGTACCGCTCTACACACATTTTATCCTGCCCGATCTCATGCCGGCAGGAATAGATCAGCGTATTGTCCAGATCCGCATGAAATACTAATTTACCCTGACTGTACATTTTCTGATCAGATCCACCGGTATCATGGTCAATGCCAACAGCACCACCGCGATCCATCCCCGGATGCCAAAAGGTACGCAGCTGAACATATTTCCGATCCAGGTAAAGACTGCGCCGGGCAGCAGGCCCGCGTTGACGATCACTGCCTGCACCAGGATGATCGTAAAGAACACTTTTAAAAATCCTGTGTTTTCATCCAGTCCTCTGAAAATGCCAAACCCATCGTCCCTGACATTAAATCCATTGAACAGCGCGCTGACAATAAACAATACAAAATACCCTGTCAGATGCTGTTCTTCATTGTCGAACAGATTGATGAAAAACGGCAGTTTCAGATAGACAAAGCTGATCATCGTAAGCCACAGGCCCATGATGCCGATCTGAACAGCCATTTTTTTATTAATGATGCTTTCATCCCTTCTGCGGGGCTTTTCAGACATATACTCTTCCAGCGCAGGCTCATTGCCAAGCATGATCGCACCCAGGCCGTCCATGACCAGATTGACAAACAGAAGGTGCGTTACTTTCAGAGGCTCCTCGACCCCGAAAAACGGCGCCACAGCGCTGACCACCACGGCCGCCACGTTGATGACCAACTGGAATTTACAGAATTTCAGTATATTATGGTAAATGGTCCTGCCATACCAGATCGCGTCTTTGATGGATTTAAAGTTATCGTCCAGGATAACGATCTCGCCGGCCTCCTTGGCCGCCTCCGTGCCGCTGCCCATGGCAAATCCCACATCCGCCCTCTTAAGGGCCGGAGAGTCGTTGACGCCGTCGCCGGTCATACCGACCACCAGGTTCATCTCCTGGCAAAGTCTTACCATCCTGGATTTATCTGTAGGAAGCGCTCTGGCGATCACACGGATCTGCGGGATAATCTTCTTCACTTCGTCATCAGACATGGCGTTAAGCTGCGCGGATGTAAGCGCTTTGTCCGTGTCATTTTGCAGAAGGCCTGCATCCTTTGCGATTGCCGCCGCAGTCTCCAGGCGGTCGCCGGTGATCATGACTACCTGGATACCTGCTTTTTGTACCTCGGCAATGGATTCCCTTGCCTCCTGCCTTACGTCGTCTCTGATGGCTACCAGACCGATGATGACCAGATCGTCATTGATGGAATTCTCCACCAGCTCTTTCTCGGAATATCCGAACGAAAGTACACGCATGGCTCTTGAAGCCAGTCCGTCGATCTTCTGGTTCAGCGCGTCCTGATCAATCGTTTTGATCTGTCCCGACGCGTCCATATATTTCTCCGCCTTGGCGAGCAGACGCTCCGGCGCGCCTTTATAAAAGGTCTTTCCCTGTTTGTCCAGCCTGGCCTGGCTGAATTTATTCATGGAATTAAAGCCCTGGGACGCAGATATCTGGTACTGCTGCTTGCCTTCGAGGGCATGGAAGGTAGTCTCTCCGAGGAATTTCATAAGCGCCTGGTCCGTGGCGTTTCCGCCGATGACCCTGTGTTCAGAATCAAACATGGACTGGGTGTTCTTACCGATGGCCAGATTCAGAAGTTCTTTTACTTCGGTATGTCTTTCCAGTTCGGCGATGGGAATCGTGCTACCGTCTGCGGTGAAAAATTCCACTACTTCCAGGCTTCCTTTGGTGATCGTTCCGGTCTTGTCGCTGAACAGAATATTCAAAGAACCTGCCGTTTCTATTCCTTCTGCCTTTCTTACAAGCACGTTATGATCCAGCATTTTGGCCGTATTCTGCATCAGCACCAGGGAAATCATCAGCGGCAGTCCTTCAGGAACCGCACAGACAATGATCACGATGGCCAACGATACCGCTTCCACAATGTCCTTGATCACGCTTTCAAACCCGGCAGAAAAATAAGCGCCGAAACCGCCCGCGGATATAATAAAATACGCAAAATACAAAACGGCGATCACCACCGCGCCCACATATCCGAACACGGAGATCTGGCCTGCCAGCTTGGACAGTTTTACTTTCAGAGGAGAATCCACTTCTTCCTCCTGCATCTCGTCCGCCATCCGGCCCATCATGGTCTTAAGTCCGACTTTGCGCACATCCATAACGCCTTCGCCGTCAAACACAACCGCGCCTCTGAACAGGGAATGGCTGTCCACAAAAGTATCGCCGGTAATATCGTCCGGCAGCGCAAAGCCTTCGGGCGCTTCTGTCTTTTTACATTCTTCCGCTTCCCCGTTTAAGGCGGAGTTATCTACTCTTAAGCTTCCGGATATCAGAACGCCGTCCGCGGGAATCTTATCTCCCGACTGAAGGAGTACTTTGTCTCCGGTCACCACATCGTCCACGTCCAGAACCGCCACAACGCCGTTACGGTGTACTTTACACTGGTCTTTTTTGGTCCTGTCCTTTAAGGCTCTGTATTTGGTGTCGCTGGCAACGCCTGTCTTGGCAGACACAAACGCCACAATCAGCACGGCCACAATGGTGCCAAGGGGTTCGTAGATCTCCGCGTAGCCAAAGAAGAACATTACGATCATCAACACCGCTATGGCAAGCAGAATCCTGATCATCGGATCTCCGAACGTTTCTTTAAATTCCTCCCAAAAGGTCGTCGGCTCCGAATCGGGTATCTCATTGGAACCGTATTGTTTTCTCGAAGCTTCTGCTTCCTGGTCTGTCAGTCCATTAAATTTCATCGAATTTCTCCTCATAAATTAAAGTTCTGTTACAACAAAGAGAAACCTGCCTGCTGCCTGCCGGACGGTTTCTCTTTTCTGTCGTCTGTCGGGGCGGTTCTATACGAACCTGCCCACAAGTTCTTTCAGCCCCGGGTCGGTGGTTCCCTGTCCCACCGGGTTAAATTTCCACTCGCCGTTATGACGGTAAATCTCGCCGAAAATCATGGCTGTCATATTGCTGTAGTCGTCTGTCAGATTGTATTTGTACATCTCACTGTTGTTTCTGCCGTCCACCAGGCGGATAAAAGCATTCTGAATCATCCCGAAATGCTGTTTTCTCTGGACTGCCTGATAGATATTCACAACGATAACAATCTTGTCATACTCCTGCGGAACAGCACCCAGTTCCACAATGATCTGCTCGTCGTCTCCTTCTCCGGCCCCGGTCAGGTTGTCTCCCATATGCTGCACCGTTCCGGTCTTATGACGCAGGTTGCCAAAATAAACAATATCGCTTGTGTCGGTAAGCCTGCCTGATTTTAAAAGCAGCGCCGACGCGTCACAGTCGATCGCCTGCGGCTTCGGGGCGAAGAAACCTCCTTTTTTCTTTACTTCATCCCAGCCCAGTCCGACGACGACTCTTGACAGGCCCGCGTTATCTTTGGACAGATTGACTTTCTGCCCCTTTTTTAAACTGATTGACATTTTTTGCTCTCCTGTTAAAATTTTATTTTTTACTCTACTTCCACGCCATAATTTCCGCAAAGCGCCGCCAGGCCTCCCTGGTAGCCGCAGCCGATGGCGTTGAATTTCCACTCGTCTCCATGCTTGTACAGCTCGCCGAATACGACCGCCGTCTCTATGGAGAAATCTTCCCCCAGATCATAACGGAGCAGTTCCTCTCCGTTTTCCTCATTATAAATTCTTATGAACGCGTTGGATACCTGGCCGAAATTCTGCCTTCTTTCATCCGCCTCATAAATTGTAGCTGTAAAGGCTATTTTCGTTACACTTCCGGGTACTTTAGACAAATCTATTTTGATCTGCTCGTCATCGCCGTCCCCGGCTCCGGTCAGATTGTCTCCCATATGCTCCACGCTGCCCGAAGCATGCTTTAAATTTCCGTAAAATACAAAATCCTCCGATCCGGCCACTTTACCGCTGTCCGTCAGAAGAAACGCAGCTGTGTCCAGGTCAAAATCCGATCCCGTATCAAACTGGTTCACATCCCAGCCCAGGCCGACGACTACCTTTTTCAGTCCCGGATTTCCTTTTGTAAGACTTACTTTCTGTCCTTTTTGCAAACTAACTGGCATTTTCTCATATTCCTCCTGTTATTATCCTGTTTTTTATGCTACCTCAATTCCGTAATGCCCGCAAAGCGCCGCCAGGCCTCCCTGGAAACCGCTTCCGATGGCATTGAATTTCCACTCTCCGTTGTGCTTGTAGATCTCACCGACCACAACTGCCGTCTCTATGGAAAAATCTTCTCCCAGATCATAGTGAATCAGTTCCCGTCCGCTGTCCTCATCCACGATGCGGATAAATGAATTGGATACCTGGCCAAAATTCTGCCTTCTTTCCTCCGATTCATAGATCGTAACCGTGAACGCGATTCTGGAAATATTGGCGGGAATCTTCGTCAGATCCACAAAGATCTGCTCGTCGTCTCCTTCACCCTCTCCGGTCAGGTTGTCTCCCATGTGCTTGACGGACTCGCTCTCATGGACAAGGTTGCCGTAAAAGATAAACTCTTTTTCCGTTGGGCATCTTCCGTTATCGCCCAACATAAAGGCGGAAGCGTCCAGATCAAAGTCCGCGCCGGAATCGAACGCGTTTACATCCCAGCCCAAGCCGACCATCAGTTTCTTTAAGCCCGGGTTACCTTTGGTCAAATCTACTTTTTGTCCCTTTGTCAAATTAATCGGCATAAAATTCCTCCATTATAGTTCCGCTACAGCCTTACCAGCTCCGGTACTGGATTGACTTCCGGCCGCTTGCGCGTCCTGAAATCAATCCGGAGCTGACAGGCTTTCGCTGTTTTTATTTTTTATCCGGCATATGGTACATCCGGTTAAACTCAGTCTTTATGTTCTCAAGTTTTACCTGGTCCTCCGTGCGCTGCTTTCTGGCGCTTTCCTGGATCTGCCTTGTCTCGTCGATACCGTTTACGATCGTCCGCCAGGTAGTTTCCAGCGTCTCGATCTTAATGGAGCTGCCGGATGCCAGCCTTGCGGTCATCTTGGACTGCTCTACGGTATTGCGGGCATTTTTGATCAGCATCTCATTGGTTTTTTCATCCAGAGCGGACATGGCCTCCGCCTGAATCCGCTGGCGTTTCAGCATGATTGCCTGGGCCAGAGCCTGCTTAAAGACCGGAAGCGTAATAATGAACGCTGAATTGATCTTTCTGACCAGGTTCATATTGCTGAATTCCATCGTCTTGATCATAGGGATGGACTGCATGGCCACATTCTCAGCGATCCGAAGGTCCTGGGTGCGCTGTTCCAGCATCATAAGCGCCTGATTAAGGCTCTGGATCTCAAACTGGATGGAATTATCTCCGGTCGCGTCCATGTCCGCCTGGCGTTTCGCTATATAGTCTTCAATCTCCTGGCATCCCTGCTCTCCCGCAAGGATATATTTGACCAGGTCATGATAATAGTTTACATTCGCCTCAAACATCTGATTCAGTTTTTTATTGGACTGCTTGATCTCGGACTCATACTTTTTCAGTTCCACATAGATCTTATCGACCTCTTCCCCCATCGTATGATATTTTTCCAGAATCTTATCAAGCTGCCTGCGAAGGTTCCCGAACAGTTTTCCGAACAGCCCCGGATTATCCTTGATCTCGTCAATGTCAAACTTGGACATAATCTTTGCCAGGCTGTTTAACATGGCGCTGGATTCGTCCAGCTGGGACATATTCATACTGTTTAATACCACATCAGACGCTTTTGATATTTCCTCCGCCACCTCGGCGCCGAAAGAAACGATCGTTTCCAGATCATACACTTCGATCTTGCTGGCTAACGCATCCACTTCCGGGGAACTGACAAGTTCCGCATTCATCCTCTGTCTGTCGGCCACGATGTCATAGGTTTCCACCACTTCCGCTTCCGCCACAGGCGCAGCCGGGGCGGCCGCCGGCTGTTCCGGCTTCGGCTTGCTAAAATCAAGACCCATCTTTAATTACCTCTCTTAAATATTTTTTCACGCCAGGAGCGTTTTGTACCCGGCGGCGCGGCGTTAAAAGCCGGCGGCCTCAAATCGTACATATATTCTCCGACCTGGTGTTCTTCTGCCATCTGTCTGTTAAAATACTTTTCTATGCTCTGATAGCCCGTGGGAACGAAAAATACCACATCGAATCCGGCCAGGCTTAAAAATGCCGTTAAAATCGTATCTTCCAGGGAAATCATACTCTCTGATGTATGAATATAAATCAGCTTGGGGTTTTTCTTTGTGAAATCAAACCGCTGCAGCAGTCGCACAATTTCTTTACTCAAATTCAGTACAGTCGCTATAATGGTATATTCTGTTCCGTTTTCAAAAGTTCCTCTGATCAGTCTGCTGTCAATTAAAAGCTTTAATTTATCCAGTATATGCTCCTGCATTTCTTCCCTCAGAAAACCATACTGATAGCAGGCATGCGTTTTAATCTTTTCTTTCAGAAGTTTTCCGTTTTTAAAAAAGCCGGCAGCGTAGGGCTTTACAGGATTCTCATCCCCGGGCCTGATATAAGGCGCCTGCTGGATGACATACGCGTCCCCTGTTGCCAATGCTTTGATATCCGCCCAGTATCTGGATACCTGACCGTCTTTGACTCCGGATACTTTGGCGAAAATCACCGGTATGTTGACCTGGTTATCCGTCACGCTGAAATTGGGCCGGTACTTCACCTCCTGATCCCACAGGATTGCGATCTCTTCATACATCGTCCGAAGGATAACAGAAACCGCTTTTTCATACTGCTGATTTCTGTACAGGCCGCTGTCCTGATAGATGATCGTGTCCAGCTCCTGTTCCGCATGGTAGGCGGCCGTCCCCATACAGACCGCATCATTCTCCCCGGGAAATCGTCCCACTGACAGGGACTGTTCATAATGAATGTCATACAGCTTATCATCTGTAAGGCAGCAGGAAGTATGCAGATTCGGCTTCAGGATCAGCACATCCACCGGAAGCCTGGATAAAAACCGAAGAAACATGGCTTCGTTCTCGTTCTGACATCCGCCCAGACAGATCAGGCATCCGATATCCGGCGCTTTCCAGTTGACGAACAGTTCCGGCTGATACCGTTTCAGCCAGCACAGAAGATACACGGCCTTGTTGGTAAGCCTGTTTATGTTGGCGCCGGCCGCCTGTTCCTCCAAAGACAGGACATCCACAAAGGCTTTCTTCATCAGCCTTTCCAGGTCCTGGTTCGCCGTATAGCGGATATATTTTGACAAATCCAGAAGCATCTGTCCCGCGCTGTTATAGTTTTTTCTCTGTATCGAGTTGATCTCTTCCACCGTGGGACGGGGAATCGTTTCTTCCAAAACGGTAAAATGTCTCTGCCGGTTCTTTAATTCCAGGCGGAACTGAAACAGTTCATTCAGATAAGATGCCTTATCTTCCACCCCGTTGATCCTGATAAAACAGTTGTAGAAAAATCCGGGGTCTTCCCCCCGGCGGGACGGATCTGTCAGGACGTCTTTTAACCCTTCCCCCTGTATCCATGCGTTTGTGCAGGGACTGATCCGGGGCGCTCCTCCGTAAAGCCTCTCCCGCTCCTGGCGCCGGCGGTCTTCTTCTCTTAAGCTCCTGATCCCAAAACCGTCCGGAAACGCTTTCATTTCCGGCAGCTTCAGACAATCTGACAAAAGACCGGACGGGTCCAGCCTTTGATATCCCTCGTCTCCCTGGGGCTGGAGCAATACGATATCGCTGCCCGCTTTGGACAGGACGGAAAGCATCTTTAACTCATAACTGCTGACAGAACCTTCATACAGGATCTTCGGCGCTTCCTCCTGACCCAGCCGGTTCACGATCCGCTCAAACTTATAATACAGCCAGCACATAAATTTAATATAGGCGTTCCTCTGCATATTGTCATTCTTGCCTGCCCGCTGCATCTCTTCCAACGTGTCATACAGAGACGATGCTACATTCTTTCTCTGGTACTCGTTCATGCGGGGAAGCCATCTGGCAAGACCCGCAATGATAAATCCCGTATCCCGGCGAAATTCCAGCCCCATGATCTCTTCATAGTAGTTTAGCTGGTGTTCTTCCGGATTGGGAATCTTCCCCTCAATCACAATCCCCGACTTCACAGCCGATTCGTAATACTTCCGGAGAAATTCCTGTATCTTTTCAGTATAACCATTTATCCGGTAAAAATAGACGGTATTCCCCGGACGCTGACTCAACTTTATAAAATAATCTTCGAGACGATTCAGTTTTCCATGTTCAAACATAAGCCCTTCTCATACCCTGATCCTGATTATGTAAATCCTCTGATGAACTGGGAGATGCATTCATACCCTACCGCCAGGTTGATATTCTGTCCGTCGTCCATTCCCGCCGTGCTGATGCCGATCACCTCTCCAAACATATTCAACAGCGCCCCGCCGGAGCTTCCATGGGAGATCGGCGCGGTAAACTGGATCATATCCACGTCGCCGATCACACGAAAACCGGATATGATGCCGTCCGATACAGAATTAAACAAGCCTAACGGGCTTCCGATGGCGACTACTTTCTGGCCCCTGACCAGCTTCTTTTCGCCTTTATAGATGGGAAGCGGCTTTAATCTTCTGTCAATCCGTATCACGGCCAGATCCAGCACGGAATTGTATTTGATGATCTCGTCCGTCCGGTAGATCCTGTCGTCCTCTTCAATCTGAACGCCATAAAAACGGCCCTTATTGGCCACATGGCAGTTCGTCAGTATATAACCGGCTTCTCCCACCATAATGCCGGAACCTGTCCCAAGCACCTGTCCTCTGTCGTCCAGGACAGAGATCATCACCACCGAGGAAGCAAGCTGTGCCAGTTCTTCAAAAGCCATCTCCTGTTCGGCGGCTGACTGCATAACGCGGACAGGCCTGTCCCTGTGCCGTAAATCTGCCGCCGCAATGCGTGCGGTTCCAGCGGAAACTGCCTGCCCTGTCCCAGGTACACGGGAGGGCACAGGCGGCGTGTTTTTATACCTTCGGATGTCAAAAGCTTTCGGGCCGTCCTTGCCAAAAGGTCCAAGAGTCACTTTTTTCGACAGCCCCAATCCGTCCAGCTGCGGGTCAATGTCCGACTGATGCTGTAATAAAAGCACGTCGATCCCCAGGCGGGTCAGCAAATACGCAAATAAATATTCCTGCTTTTTAGACAGGTTCGGCAACACAAATTTGGCGCAGGAGCCAGGCTGCCAGTCTTCTAACAGACCCTTTCCTGTCTGATCGAGCCAAAATAAAAGTTTCGCCACAAAATTCTTTTCTATTGACGCGTTCGCGTGGGGTGTAAGCTGCCGAAACAAATCTGCCGCCTTTACACATGCATCTCCAAGGACGCACGCCAGCGCCCGGTTATCCGCTGTAAGCCGGATCTGCATGGCTTTTCTTCCCGTGCCGGTCCAGCGGTCAAAGCATCCTGCATAGTACTCCGCGTCTTCCCTTAAGGACAGGACGGGCAGACTGCTTATCCTGCTGTATTTCAGCTGCCCTCTTAACATCTGTTCCCCAAGGCATTGATCCATCTGTTCTACTTCTGTCTCATAAGCTGCATTTTTTCCGATCATACGGAGAAAATATACCTCTTTGCAGTTTCCGTTCCTGTTTCCCTGCACGCCGGCAAATGCGCTGACAGATGCAATATCTGTTACATTATATCGAAATGTCAGTAAGGTTTCCTGATGCATGATATTTTACCTGTAGTCATATTTTTTCATATGGGCATAATACCCATCCATATTGTACCATACTATCAGGATAATATCTATTAATTTATTCTTAAGTTATCGTTAAATGATCGGACCAAACTTTTAAGATGACAAACAAATCCACCTGATGTTATAATGAATGTTATCGCTGCTGCCTGTCCGGCAAAAGCGCACCATCCAGAAAGGAAACGGGATATTTTCATGAAAGACTCAGTGCTTTATTACAGCGTCGGCCCTCTGTTGTATTGTCCTGCCGACCATCAGGGGATCGTTCCCTCTCTGATCCGGGAGCGGTTCGGCAAACACTTTTCCCTGGCCATGTGCCTGGAGGATACAATCGCGGACCGTTATGTGGAAGAGGCCGAAAAACAGCTTGTGATCTCTGTAAAAACACTCTACGACACGTTAAAAGAAACTCCCTTTTTTATGCCTAAACTCTTTATCAGAGTCAGAAGGGCAGATCAGATTGAAAAACTGATACAGGCGACAGAAGAAGCCGGAACACTGATTACCGGATTTATTATACCTAAATTTTCACTAAGTAATGCAGATATCTATATACAGACGGTCTGTGAAACAGGCGAACGTGCCGGAAGAGATATCTATATGATGCCCATCCTGGAAGACCCCGGACTGATCGACTTAAGATACCGCCACCAGCTTCTCTACGGTCTGAAAGAAAAGCTGGCCCCCATGGAACGGCTGGTCTTAAATATCCGCGTAGGCGGCAACGATCTCTGTCATAGGTTCGGCTTCCGCAGAAGCTGCCGGGAGACGATCCACAGTATTTCTGCCATATCCGGCATATTTTCCGATATCATCACTGTCTTTGGGATGGATTATGTGGTATCGGGCCCTGTCTGGGAATACTACAGAGGAGAAGGATGGGATACGGGACTGAAAAAGGAACTGGCGCAGGACAGACTGTGCGGCTTTACCGGAAAGACTGTCATACACCCCAATCAGATTGAACTGGTCAACGCTGCCTACAGAGTGTCCCAAAAAGATCTGGCAGACGCCCGGGCCATCCTTGCATGGGATACGGATTCCGGCCTGCTGGTATCCGGCAGCACGTCCGCCGAGAGAATGAATGAATATAAAGTACATAAAAACTGGGCCAGAAGAATCCTGATGCTGTCCCAGGTATTCGGAAGCGAGTAAGCCTCTTATGTGTCTGCCAGCTTTTTTATAAGCCCGCAGGTCTTATAATGTGTCAGTGGATAATACTCCACCGGCACATTTTTTTCTTCTGCCAGACGAAGGATATGCGTAAGAGCGCTGTCTTTTCTGCATGCGGGGCTGATCAGGACTTTCCAGGGCACCCTGCGAAGCAGCACCCGGGTAGTCTCGCCGATACCCGGCTTGATCAGGTTGATATCCTGCACTTGAAAATGTCCGGCAATTTTCTTTACTTCATCGATGCCCAGGCCTTCCAGGGCCTTTTCTTCTTCCGGCGGCAGGTCCATCCGGAATTTGTCCTCAATGGCCTCAATAAACGCGTAGGACAGATCACAGTCTTTCAGCTCTCCATAGTAAGCAGCACCATGAAAATCATCTTTGCCTATGATATCCTCTCTTAAAAAAGTACGGCTGACCAGCCCGGAGACCACACTGTTTAAACAGGAACTGGGAATCAGGATATCTTCGTGGGTCCCGCAAAGCCGGGTCATATTGGCGGGGTCCGAAAGAACCGCCAGCTCGGAAGATAACCCCGGACAGGCGGCGGTTTCTTTTTTAAGTTCGCCAAGAATCGCCCCTTTTCCCACCCAGCCGTCCACAAACAGGATGTCTTCCGGCCGGTAACGTTCCAGAAGATATGTTACCGCGTTGGAATCAATGCCTCTTCCCCTTATGATTGAAATAGAATAATGGGGCGTTATATATCCGTATTTCTTCCGGATATAATGTTTTAACAGGATGCCCACAGGCGTCCCGGCCCGGGCAAGGGATACAAGGACGACCTGCCTGCCCTTATGTTTCATGATCTGATCCGCCAGCCTCCCCACAGCGTCGGCGACAGGCTCCGCGAATGTTTTTAACGCCTGGTGGTAGGCTTCCATATAGGCTTCGCCCGGCACATATTCCAGCGGGAGCATCTCGCAATAATGCTTTCCCGACTGAATCAGACGCTCGCGCTCAGAGGCAGGCTTTGGTTCTACCAGGCCTGTGATATCTTTCAGTAAAAAAATAACGTCTTCTTCTTTGTAAGAACTTCTCAATTAGGAACACCACCTGACCAGCATAATTTTGTCATTTCCCCGGGAACAAAGGGCATGTACCAGCGAAGAAAGCCCTTTCTTCCCTTCTTTTGCATCGGTTACAATAAAGACTTCATCATAATGTGCAAGATCGTAGATAAAGGTCCTCCGGCTGTCATCATAAAAACTTGTCAGTTCATATCGTTCATGCAGCGGATAGGCGCCTTCCCTGCTCACCACAATGGGGCTTCTGGTGGTGGAATGGCATCTGACCCGGTTTCCTGCTTCTTCCAGATGCCAGGCCAGGCACAGCGCCGGATACATACATTCTTCCGTACCCAGCACAAGTATGTTTTTTCCGCTTTTTACCGCCTGCAGAGCCGCCATTTCCCGGCACATCTTCCGACAGGCTTCTTTATATGCGCTCCCCTGCACAAGCCTGCGGGCATCCAGACAGCCTGAAGGCCTGTATTCCGGCACATACAAAGACGGCGTCGAAGAATCACAGGTATGATATACACCGTCTTCCTTATAAGCCGACACACGGTTTTCATATTCGCTGTGGTCGGTCTTTACAAGAAAATGCAGGCGGATCTTCTGGTCTTCGTAAATCTTTTCATGTTCCTCTGTCATTCCGTTCAAAAGGGAAGCGGCGGAATATTGAAGCTGCCCCGGATAAGCGTCCCTTAAAAGCCGGACAATATTCAGAATCGTACGGCCTGTGGTGATCTCATCTTCTATAAATACAACTCTTGTCACCTGTCCGGCAGCCCGGTCCAGGTCAGTTTTTACCAGTTTTTGTTCCGTGGCATGGCTGTGCTGTTCGGAAAAATAAAAAAACTCTGCATTTTCCACAGACTCCCGGGTGGTCTGGATATAAAGGGCGTCCAGCTCTCCCGCAATATAAGCTCCGATGGCGGTAGCGGTTTCGGCAAAGCCGATCAAAAGCAGCTTTTCTTCCCTGTATACCTGTTTTAAAACATCTTTAAGAGCGCCAAACATCTCAAAGGCCGCTTTCGGACTGACCGGAACATGCTTTCCCTGGAGAGGATTTACGACCAGATAGCTTCTTTTTTTGTTGTTCTCCCGTTTGGCAAGGGAGGACATAGCCTGTTCTGTAATTGTCATTTTCTTACAAATCATATTTCACAACATCCATATTTACCGCCCCGTCCGCAAAAAACGATACGTTTTCTGCTTCCTGATCTGTATAGATGGTCGCCGAAAGCGCCTGTTCCCCGTCATTCACAAAGACTTCCACGCTGAAACGGTCCAGGATGATCCGCAGTTTCAGTTCCCCGTTCACCGTGTTCACCAGACTGCGGCGCTGGTGGATACTGCCTCTTCTGGAACCCGAAAACTTTCGGTCTATCTTTAATACGGACTCTCTCGGGCGGAAACTTAATGCAGTATGATACCTTTCATTCTGAGCGAACCGGACGGCAAATTTCTGATAGGGATTCTCTGCGTCCGCCGGCCGAATGGTCAGTTCCATATCTATCTTCCGCCCTTTGATTCCATCCAGGCACACCGTGTCTGTAACCGTCACATTCGTATACGCTGTCTTATTGTGCCGCATCTCATCCAGCTCCCGTACCGGAACCTGATACAGCCTGCCGTTTCTTATGGACAATTCCCTGGGAAGGCTCATCTGGCCAAACCACTTTTCTTCCGGTGAACGAATCCCGCAGGAATCCCAGTTCTGCATCCATCCGATCATTACTCTGCGCCCGTCCGGCGTCAGGATCGTCTGGGGCGCATAGAAATCAATACCATAATCCACGGACTGGTCATGGGTTTCCCTGAAAACTCCGGTATCCTCGTTAAGCTCTCCGATCAGGCAAAGGGTCCCGTTCCCATTATGGTACTCAAATCCTTTCGGGAGCATATCCTGGGGACTGGTAAGAAGCACCCATTTTCCGTCCAGGAAAAACAGATCCGGGCACTCCCACATCTTACCGAACCGGTCGTCGTTGGAAACCAGTACGCTTTTAAATTTCCAATGGAATCCGTCTTCACTGGTATAGTACAAAATCTGGCCGCTTCCGTCTGCCGGACGGTTTCCTGTCACACAGCAATAGGTTCCGTCCTCTTTTCTCCACAGCTTCGGGTCCCTGAAATCGCTCCGGCTGCTGCCTGTCGGAAGGTCGTCTCCGTCCAGCACCGGATTATGTTCATATTTTTCATAGTCAATCCCGTCTCCTACCGCAAGACACTGGGTCTGCACTTCCCGGGAAAACCCGTGCTTTAAATGTTCCCTGGATACGCCTGTATACATCAGAAGATGCCTTCCGTCAGGAAGTTCGATTGCGCTTCCCGAAAAACATCCGTCCATATCATAATATTCATCCGGCGCCAGTGCCGTCGGCAGATACTCCCAATGCAGAAGATCCCGGCTTACGGCATGCCCCCAGTGCATCGGTCCCCACTTGGACGTATAGGGATGATATTGATAAAACATATGATATTGTCCCTGATACCAGGAAAATCCGTTCGGATCGTTCATCCAGCCCGTACGCGAACTCAGATGAAATTCCGGACGTTCTTCTTCCCTGATCATCTTCCCGGAAACCTCTTCATATTTTCTCGCTTCACGCAGTGTCTGACTTGTCATACTAATCACCTTTCTTCATTCTGTCAAATTTCTCCAAGCTGTATTATAAAGCGTATTTTGCGGAATGACAAGCTAAAAACAAAGGGCTGCCCTGTGATCGGCAGCCCTTTGTCTTTCTTATAGGATTCTATCTGACTAAACTTAAGCAACTAACTCCTTTGCTCTCTGTGCGCAGGATGCGGCGTCTTCAGTGTATGCGTCTGCGCCGATTTCATCTGCAAATTCCTGCGTAATAGGCGCTCCGCCTACCATAACCTTGATCTGGGAACGGAAGGATGCCTCGTTAAGCGCCGCAACCGCATCTTTCAGCGCCGGCATGGTGGTCGTCAAAAGTGCCGAGCAGCACACGATCTTTGTATCCGGATTTGCTTCCACTGCCTCAACAAATTTTTCCTTTGCAACGTCCACGCCAAGGTCGATCACTTCAAATCCGGCGGATTCGAGCATCATGGCAACCAGATTCTTTCCGATATCATGAAGATCGCCTGCTACGGTTCCGATTACAACTTTTCCTGCTGCGCCTGCCACGCCGGTTGCAAGATGGGGTTTTAATACCTCAACGCCTTTTTTCATGGCTCTTGCCGCTACCAGCATCTCCGGTACGAAGATTTCGCCTGCTTTGAATTTTGCTCCGACTTCATCCATTGCGCTGATCATACCTTTGTTCAGCAATTCGGTCGGATCGCATCCTGCGTCCAGCGCTTCCTGTACCGCGCCTGCAACTACTTTTGCTTTTCCTTTTGCTACCAGATCATAAACTTCCTGAATTCCTGCCATTTTTTAATCCTCCTGTTTTAAGTTCGTTGGTTTTATATGTACGCCAGTCTTTATGCCCCCCGATCTGGAAGGTGAGTCTTCCGGGCATGATAGAGACTTGTGCGGTTTACGGGTTCCATGTGATTTATTTTTTCGGTCCGAAGATGCCGTCTCTGTATGCGCTGATATACTCCATACAATAATCGTCCATTCCAAGAAGCGCCTCGGTTGCGTAGATTACACCCATCATGTCCCGGTTGGTGGGGTCAAGGATCGCGCTGTCCAGTCCGGCATTCATCGCCAGTACCGTAAATCCCAGGTTCACCATCTTTCTGACCGGAAGGTTGAAAGAAATATTGCTGACCGCCGCGATGATATGGATATCCGAATACTGTTTGCGGATGGTGCTGATGACTTCCACATTCATGGCGATACCGTCTTCTGAGGTGCAGAGCATCTCTACCAGCGGATCAATGTGCAGACGGCCGGGTTTGATGTTGTACTCTTTTGCCTTTGACATAATATAGTCAAATACTTTCAGACGGTCAGCCGCGCTCTTGGGGATACCTGTATCGTCGGAGAGAAGACAGATGACTTCCCATTTGGTGTCTGCAATCAGCGGAAAGATCTTGTCCACCTTATCACCCTCGCCGGATACGGAGTTGATCAGTCCCGGTTTCTTACAGTACGGGAATACTTCCGCAATCACATCCGCGCTGGGGCTGTCCAGAGAGATCGGAAGATCCGTCACTTCCTGGATACAGTCGATCATCCATTTCAGGGTTTCCACTTCGCCGTCATGAACGGACGCGCAGCAGTCTATGAAGGTTGCACCTGCTTCTGCCTGCGCTTTGGCTCTGTTTTTGATAAATTCCGCGTCACGGTTGGCAATGGCCTCCGCCACGGCCGGAATCGAACCATTGATTTTTTCGCCTACAATGATCATTTCGTATTTTCCTCCTGTTCAAATTCTGCTTTTAAAGTTCTTACGATTCCTTTGATTGATAAAATTGTAGCATACTGCTTTTCATTATACTATCTTCAAATCTGTTGATTTTTCTCTTTTCTTTCCTACAGTCTGTCGGAAAGCTCAGGCAGGGAACAAAACGACTGCGAACAGTCCTGTAATGATTACGGATAAAAGCATCCTCTCCAGCCAGATTAAAAGCATATCTTTAAATTTTACCGGGATTTCCGTAGCCATCAGACAAGGCACAAAACTGGCGAGGAATATAATGGAAGTGACCGGGATCACCGCCATCATATATCTTGTCCGAAGGCTCCATTCCCCAACGGTGACCAGAAGCGCCGGTATGGTGACCTCAATCAAAGACACGGCAGCCCCGGTAGACGCTGTCACCGCCTCCGAAGAAGGGATAGACAAACGCATAAAAGGATAAAATAAAAATCCGATCCACCGAACCAGAGGGGTATAAGTATATAAAAGCACACCGGCGGTAGCAAAAAACGCTGTCCCGGAAGCCACCGTCCCTAAAACGCCCAGTGTCTCTTTCATAATATACCCGATTCGCCTTCCCAAGCTCTCCTGGCTGTCTGCTGCGGTAAGCGCCTCTGTGAGCGCCACAGACAAAATCCTGTCTTTAATGACCCGTTCCGGCTGCGGCACGGCGGACGGATAATAATCGTCCTTTATTCTGCTCAAAGGATAAATCCTCACTCCGATCAGGCTTACCAGCAGCGTGATCAGAAATGCCGTCCAGAAGTACAGATTCCAGTACCCTCTTTCATTTAATCCTGTATTGTTGGCCAGAACAAGCAGAAATCCCACGGAGACTGTGGAAAAACTGGTCGCGATTGCAGACGCTTCCCGTTCCGTCATACGGCCTGTCTTGTACTGGTCATTAACCGCAATATGCCCTACGGAAAAATTACCCAGAAAAGCAGACACCATGATAACGGCCGCCCGCCCCGGCAGACGGAATACGGGGCGCATGACAGGGCGCACCAGTACGCCCACAAAATCCACCAGCCCGTAGTCCACCAGAAGAGGCAGAAACAAAGAAGCTGCCGGTATAGAGATACAAATCGTAACCAGGATATTGTTCATAATAAAAAGACAGATACTTTTACCTCCCAGCGAAACCACCGGCCGGAAAAACCAGTCCATAAACGCCGGATTCCAGCCCAGGTAAATCCACAACACGGAAAAAGACAGCAAAATAAAACCTATGATCTTAAATACCGCAAACACAGCCGCCACTTTTGTCGTATGCCAGAACTTGTCCGGCCTTATAAAAAGCAGATCCGCTATGCTGTACACGCCGATCCCCCACACCACCATGGGCATGGCGGGAAAATTTCCTGTAAATAACGCCGCTTTGACAAAATTGGTAAAATGCGATACCAGCACATTGGACTGCGCCGCCACCGTTCCCCATTCCCATCTTCCCAATACAATCTGGTATTCCGGTACATCAAAATTAATAAAAAACGCAAAAATACCTATAACAGAAAAACATATAAATTTTATCCATGACAACTTCTTGTATTCCCTTTTCCCCATATTACCTCCTTTAACAATTCCGTGTCATTACTGCAAAAACCGGATTCCAAACTCTTCTTCCAGCCCTTTTTTCAGTTCTTTCATATCTTTATATACTTTCTTTTTTACTTCCCCTCTCTCGTGAACTGTAAGTTCCATATCCATCAAAGCCTTGCTTCCCTGAGGCGTACACAGGTTCACAATACGATGCTGCTTAAAAGCCGCCACCGGATTTTGAGAAAAATAAAAATTCAGCAGTTCAAAATCCACTTTCCTGACCGGACGGTCCGCAAACTGAAGCAATGCTTTCCATATTCCATGATGCCGCCGTTCGATCAGTATATCCCCCTCCTCCAGGTGCCGAATACAAAAATCCTCTCCCGCGACAGTCTGCTTTCCTTCCTTCAATTCAGTTACCCCTTTGGGCCCAGGGCCTCCATAACCCACATCGCAGAAATATTTTTTTTCTTCCAGGCATACCACAAGACCTATGTGGGACAAAGGAGGCAGACTTTCTTTATTCCAAAGAACTCTTGCTGCTACCGAATAAACAGAATAACCCATAGCCTCCAGAAGTATCCTGAACAAAATATTCAATTCAAAGCAATAGCCGCCTCTTTTATTTTCCACAACTTTATGAAAAAGAGCTTTCTCGTTGAGAGAGGGCGTCTCTCCCCGATCGAACACATCCAAATCTTCAAAAGGGATATGCTCCAGATGCGCCCGTATAAGCTGCGCCAGATTCTTAAGGCTAATCTCTTCTGCGTCTTTACAGTCAATCCTCTCCAGATATGTCTTTACCTCTTCTTTGGTCAATCCTCATTCCTCCTGATTATCCTCTGCTAAAACTTTGCCGTACCAAAAAACGAACGCCAGGAGGGCAGTCTGCCCTTCTGACGTCCCAAATATAAATCCTGTTAAATTCCGTATGTTTCTTTATTGTACCGACCGATTTCATCGTCAATGATCGGGTCCACATGGGGGAACAGGCATCCCGGACCGCCATAGGTAATACAGGGAATAAAGTGTCCGCCCGGGCCATACGCTTCGCAGGCGCGTCTTACTTCCTTGCGGATCTCTTCTTCTGTGGAATCCGAGCGGTCCACAATCGAAGCGTCGATACCGCCCATCAGCGTCATCTTTCCGTTCAACTGTTTCTGAAGCTTCGGAATGTCGTTTTCAGGCAACACGCCCTGCCAGATATCAATGCCCAGTTCCACCATATCCTCTACGATCGGCTCCATGAAAGAATCCGCATGGTGCATAACGATCACACCTTTTTCTTTCATATAACCATACGTCTTCATATACTGCGGCTTGATAAATTCGCGCCAGGTATCCGGATTTACAAACAGAGAATTTTTGGAACCCCAGTCATCGTGGGAAAGCATCACATCCGGTTTGATATAATCTACGATCAGTTTCATATACTGGTACCGATATTCCCCGATTGCATCGCACAGCTCTTTCATATCTTCCGGCTCCAGAAGGAAATTCATCAGCATATCCTCAAACCCCATAAGGAAATGCAGGCGTTCAAACACGCCGGTGGGCATAAATGCCATTACAAGCTGATCTTTCGCGCGCAGTTCCTCCGCCTGTTTGATAAAGGGCTCCCACTGGGCAGGGTCCGAGCAGTTAGCGGCCAGATCCGGCATGATAAGCTCCTCTTTCCACTCTGTAATCTCTTTGATTACCTTGTTCTCCGCCGTCACATGGGGCATTGCCGCCACCTGGTTCTCCGGCCAGAGGATAGTGGTGCCGAAACGGTCCTTTAAAGGCTCCATACCCCTGTGCCGATTTCCTCTTATGTAAGCGGATGCGGGGTTGGGCGGGAAAAATGCGGTTCCTTCGTACTGCTTAAGAAGTCTGTCCGGTTTGCCGTCCGGTTTGATCGTTTCAAGAAAATTCTGTTTTGCTGTCAGCATAGATATACCTCCTGGTTTAAATTTTGTTTTTTAAATATCCAGTGCCGCGTGATATCCCTGATATACGGCGTTGGTGATCGTAGAAACTCTGGACGCGTCGCCGATTACCCGTACAAAGGGAGCTGCGTCCCTGAGCACTTCTGTCACATCCGACCGGGAGCGCTGTCCCAGCGCGCAGATCACGCTGTGACCGGGAACAAGGACTTCTTTTCCCTCCGCGTCGGCGCAGAGGACGCCCTCGGAAGTAACTTTCAGACCCCGATAACCTGTATGGACCGTCACATATTTTTCAATCTCTTTTAACAGAAGGGGACGATGGCGCACATTTGCGTCCGGAGCCAGCAGATCGCGCATCTCTACCAAATGTACTTTTTTGCCTTCCTGGCCCAGATGGATCGCACACTCGCATCCTGCAAGGCCGCCTCCGAATACGACCACATCCTCTCCGACTTTTTCTTTTTCCTTATAGTAATCATTGACCACCACCACATTTTCACCGTCCAGTCCGGGAATCGGCGGTATAAGCGGTGTGGAGCCGACGGCTATAATCAGTGCGTCCGCGTTTTCTTTTTCCGCGTACTCTTTTGTCACTTCCGTATTCATACGGAATTCCACGCCTGCCTTTTTCGCCAGCAGGACATAAGTGCCTGCCAGCTCGTACATTTCATGCTTAAAAGGCAATGCCTGTTCGCTCTTTAAGATGCCGCCTGCTTCCGCCTCTTTTTCGCAGAGAATTACCTGATGTCCTCTCCTGGCTGCCGTGTAAGCAGCGTACAGACCGCCCGGCCCCGCGCCTGCCACCAGCACTTTCTTCCTGACAGGGGCGGGCTGTATCTCGTCTCCCTCGCATTCCCTTCCGATCAGCGGATTGACCGTACACCGACGGGTGGCAGTGGCAGCGCGCTCTGCCATACAGGTAAAGCAGCGCAGGCATCTTACGATCTCTTCGTCTCTGTTCTCCGTCACTTTTCTGGGAAGGAACGGGTCTGCCAGAAGCGCCCGGGCCATATAGACCACGTCCGCTTTTCCGGAAGCAAGGATCTCTTCCATCTGAGCCGGGTCGTTTAAGCCTCCCAGAGTAGCCACAGGTACCTTTACATGTTTCTTTATTTCGGCGGCAAGATAGACATTACAGCCATGGTCCTTGAACATGGACGGATGGGTATCTCCGAATCCCCTCTGATATGTGCCTGCCGACACATGCAGAAGGTCAATATACGGCTCAATCTGTTGGGCGATCCGGCATCCTTCCTCCAGATCGTAACCACCCTCGAACAGCTCCGAACCGCTCATACGGAACTCTATGGGAAAGAAAGGTCCCACCGCCTCCCGGACCGCCTTCAGCACCTCGACTGCAAACCGGCAGCGGTTCTCAAGGGAGCCTCCGTATTCGTCTGTCCTTTTATTAAAATAGGGCGACAAAAACTGATTGATCAGCCAGCCGTGCCCTCCGTGAATCATCAGCATCTCAAAACCGGCTCTTTTGGCAAGGCCTGCCACATGGGCATAGGAAGCCACGATCTCCTGAATCAGTTCCCGGGTCAGGGCTTTTACCTGTATGCCGTCCGGGCGCACGGTGTCTGACGGCCCCCACTGATTCATGGATTTCTGTCTGCTTTTATCTGTCATATACGTTCCGGCGTACATGCCCGAATGGGACAGCTCCAGACTCGGTATAGCGCCATGACGACGAATCGCATCGGCCGTGTAAGCAGCGCATGCCAGCGAATTTAATATGCTCTCATCCAGATGATAGGCATGACTTCCGTCGGTCTTAGGGTGTACCATACACTCGGAGACTGTGACCGCACCGGCCCCGCCTTTCGCCCTGAGTTCATAAAACGCTGTCGATTTGGGCCCTATACATCCGTCATTTGTGATATCCGTGCCGCCCATGGGCGCGGAAAACATCCGGTTTCGGAATGTTGTGCGCCCCAGTGTGATGGGTTTACAAAGATTAGGATAGTTTCGTTCCATATTTGCACTCCTGTGATCCGTTTTTATGTTTATTTTGCATCGATCTCAGCCTGATACTGCGCCACTTTGTCTTTTGTAATCTTAAATCCAAGCAGTAAAAGAATCATGCCTGCCAGACAAAGAGCTGCCGGTACCAGCGCAAACGCAACCGTCATTCCCTGACGGGCCGTGCCTTCCAGAACAACGCCGGACTGCCATCCCACCGATACAAGACATACGCTTAAGATAACACCTCTCAAAAATACGCCTATTTTCAGGGGAAGATTCTGAAGTCCCATGATCCATCCGGACGCGTCCTTCCCTGTCTTCCAGGTGGCATAGACGACCGTGTCCGCATACAGCGCCGGAGAAGCCGCGAAAGCCATTCCGTAGAACACATGTGCCAGCGTCATAAGCGCAATTACCACAAACGGATTCGCATACATGATATAGATCATAAACAGAGAAACCGCCATCCCGCCGTAAGAAACGATCATTGTGGTGCGGGAAGAGAGGGTTTTTGCTATGTATCTCATGGCAAACGCGCCTATGATCGCTCCGAAGGAAACGCACAGGGTATAGCTGGTCATAAGGCCGGGATTGCCTGCCGCGTCACGGAAATAATAAATGGCGGACGCCGCTGTGACGAATTTCACGCACCATTTTGCCAGGTCAGCCAGCATAAGCACCATCAGCGGAGGGTTTTTAAATAAAGACGCGAACATCTCTACAATAGATACCTTTGTTTTGTCATTCCCTCTGGATTTGGATTCCCCTGTTTCTATTTCCTCATATCCGTCCGTCATTTTAAAATGAGCAAAGTAGGTAACTACCATCAGCACGCCCAGGCAGAAAGCTGCCGCCGCGAATTTGTTCCTCTCGCCCACAAAACCTGCAAGAAGCGTTGCAAACGGAAGACCCAGATAAGAGAATAAAAGACCGCCGATATTATTCCAGGTAGCACGGGAGGAAGCCAGTGTCGCTTTTTCCTCCGGCGTCTTTCCTACCACACTGATCAAAGTGGCGTTGGCAACATACCCAAAGTTCCACACCACATGAGACAGAATCGCCGCTGCGATGATGACCACTGCAGAAAGCATTTCATTATCGCTGACCCGGAAGAACATAAAAGCATAGAGAAACGGCACCATCCACGGTACGATAATCAGCCAGGAACGATAACGCCCCCATTTCATTGCCTTTGTTCCGTTGATGATTCCTCCGTACAGCCAGGAAAGACAGGCGTCAACGGTTGTGAACACGCTGTTGATCAGGCCGGCAATCCCTGCGCCGAATCCTGCCAGGTCCGTCAGGAAAGTCATAAAGTAAAAGGTTTCGATATTACTCATGAGTACAAATCCTGCGTCGCCTACGCCAAAAAAGTACTTCAGCGCGCTGCTTAATCCCTTTTTGGTTTTTTTGTTTCCATTTTCATTACTCACTCTTGGTTTCCCCCTTTTATTTTTTCTTTCAGGCGCAGTATGCATCACAGTCTCCTACTTTTTGCACAGGCGCCTGTTTTGTGTATACAAAGTATACTATAAGGCTTTATTTTCGTAAATCCGCACAGGGTCCGATTCTTTTTTATCCGGTTCCTACTTTTTGTCGCCCCGATTTGGCTATTATTCACAAAAGAAATCTTGAAATCTCTGTCTTTCTATGCTACATTTTATAACGAAATGAGGAGGAACAAATGACAAAGTTCAAGTTGAATATGCAGATACTTTATGACTCTCTTCAGGCGTCTTTTTCACGCCTTACTTTCTCTCCTGACGGCGATCTCGCCTGTCTGGAAGACATCCGGATCTATCAAACTGACATGCCTCTTTTAAAAAAATACGTCTATCTGATCGACGGAACAAAACCAGACGCGGACATTTTCCCTGCCTGTGCAGGAGAAAACCCGGGGTTTATCATCTCCGGCCAGGCAGACATTGCCCGGATTCCGGGAGGATGCCCGTTTATCCTTGTGGAAGACGCCAACGACAGCACAAAACTTCTGTCCCTGATTCAGGATGTTTTTGAAAAGTACAGAGAATGGAACATGAAACTTCATCTGGCACTGGACAGCCGTTCCCCTCTGGATTATATGCTGAATGCCAGCCTGCCTGTATTCAATAATCCCATATTTATCCACGATCCCAGTTTTTATATTCTCTCCTGTCCCCACACGGCGCCCGGCCTGTCTGTCTGGAACAAAGACCCCCGCACGGGAATGGAGATCGCACCGCTGTCCCTGATTCAGGATTTCAGGGCCGACACAGAATACCTGAATACCTTAAATACGCGCGCACCTTCTCTGTACTCTGCCAATGTGCGCGGCTATCCTCTTCTGTATGAAAATATATGGAACCACAACCATTATGAAGGGCGGATCTGTGTAGCCGAGCTGGAGTCTTCCATCCTTCCCGGGCATTATCTGGCCATCGAATATCTGGGGCAGACCATTCTGTCCTGCATCCAGAATAAAAGTCTTTTCCGTTTCGGTATGGAAAGCGATGTAAATCAGTTTTTCAAGGAGTATCTGGACGGCTCTGTAAAAGATCAGCAGCGCATCCGAAAGTTTCTGTATTTTCTGAACTGGAACCAGAAAGACCGGTACCTGTGCCTCCGCCTGGAAGCCGTGCAGCAGAATGCCCGCATGTATTCTTCTGTTGCCACACTGAGCCATATTGAGGCCCAGATTCCGGACGGATATGCCTTTATCTACCAAAACGGAATCACGGTAATTATAAATCTTTCCTGCTCTGACATACGGATTCCCGATCTTTTGAGCAGCCTTGCCATCATCCTCAGGGAAGGCCTTCTGAAAATGGGCGTCAGTTCCGAACTGTGGGATTTCGCCTGGCTTCCCCAGGGCTATCTGCAGGCAAAGGAAGCACTGGAACTGGGCAAACACAGTAACAGTATGTACTGGCACTATCTTTTTGATGATTATCTGTTGGAATATCTGATGAAAAAAGCAGGCGAAGCCCTGCCTTGCGAACTGCTCTGTTCTCATAAACTGCTGGTTTTAAAACAGTATGACGAGAAAAACAATACTGATTTTTATCATACATTAAAAACCTTCCTGGAACTGGAACGAAATGTACTAAAGACTTCCAGGACACTTTTTATCCACAGAAGTACTTTATTTTACCGGCTGGAGAGAATCCAGAAAATCGCGGACGTCAATCTGGACGACGCCAGAGAACGGCTGACGCTTCAGATCTCTTTCTATATCCTGGAAAATAACAGTGCAAACTTTCCGGGAAAATGATATAATCAAATCACCATAAACATCATTTCGGAGGTATAAACATATGGCATGGTACGATGAATCCGTATTTTATCACATTTATCCCTTGGGGCTTACCGGCGCACCCAGGCAAAATCCTTATGGAGCGCCTGAACATCGGCTGAATACGCTGCTCCCATGGATTTCCCACATAAAAGCAATCGGCTGCAACGCGCTCTATATAGGCCCTCTCTTTGAATCTGTCGGGCACGGTTATGAGACGACGGATTATAAAAAACTGGACAGCCGGCTGGGAACCAACGAAGACCTGAAAAACTTTGTGGCCGAATGCCATAAGCAGGGGATCAAAGTAGTCCTGGACGGCGTATTCAACCACACCGGCCGGGACTTTTTCGCCTTTAAGGATCTTCAGAAGAACCGGGAACATTCTCCCTATAAAGACTGGTACTGCAATGTGAATTTCTGGGGAAATACAGAATATAACGACGGCTTTTCCTACGAAAACTGGGGAGGCTATAATCTTCTTGCCAAATTAAACCAGCATAACCCCGCTGTCAAAGACTATATCTGCGACGTCATCCGTTTCTGGGTTCATGAATTTGACATTGACGGAATCCGTTTAGACGCCGCGGACGTGCTGAATTTTGAATTTATGAAAGCCCTGCGCCAGACGGCAAATGAAGTGAAACCCGACTTCTGGCTTATGGGAGAAGTCATCCACGGCGATTACACCCGCTGGGTCAATGAAGGCACCCTGCACTGTGTCACCAACTACACGCTGCACAAAGCCCTCTACTCCGGTCACAACGACCATAACTATTTCGAGATTGCCCATACAGTCAAGCGGCTCTACGGCATGGGCGGCAACCGCGTAGACGGCCTGCGCCTTTATAATTTTGTGGACAACCATGATGTGGAAAGAATCTATACAAAACTGAACAACAAAGCCCACTTCACCCCGGTCCACATACTGCTCTACACCCTGCCCGGCGTCCCGTCCGTCTACTATGGTTCCGAATTCGGCATCGAGGGCAAAAAAGAACGTTTCTCCGACGACTCTCTGCGCCCTGCCCTCTCCCTGTCCGACTACGCCGACGCCTGTGAGAAAAACCCCTGCACCCGCCTGATCGCGGCTTTGGGCAGAATCCGCCGGAACACACCGGCCCTGTCTTATGGAGACTACAACGAACTTCTCCTGACCAACCGTCAGTATGCTTTTTCCCGGAACTTAAATGGGGTCTATGCCTTAGTCACCGTAAACAATGATGACAGCGACTACGTCATGACCCTTCCTGCCGGAAACGCCCCCGAATACATCGGCGCCCTCTCCGGCGAAAAAGTGTCCGTAAATAACGGCAATATCACCGTCAATATAAAATCCAACTCCGGCGACATCTGGCTTCCTCTGACCGAAGCCCACACCGTTCCGGCAGATACTGTCCTTTCCGACACCGTTCCGGAAAAACCTGCCGCTCCTGTCACGGCATCAGCACCCGGTACATCCGACGCGCCCGCCACGACATCAACACCGGATACGTCCGCTGTGTCTGTCACGGCATCAACACCGGATATGTCCGCTGTGTCTGTCACGACATCAACACCGGATGCATCCGCCGACTTTGAAAGAGGCCGCATCGCAGGCCTGCAGGAGGCTATCCTCGCCATCATGGAGAAAAACGGCCCCGTCACTGACCAGATGCACCGCGACGTCTCCAACAATATTTACCATGATTCCCTGATCAAGTGGATTAAAAGTTTCAGATAATAATCAAATAATAATCACGCCCCTTCCAACCGCTTCCCTCATATTATGTTCTGGCTGCCACCGCACAGCCGCCGGGAGGCGGATATGGCGTCAGGCAGGCTTCTAAGGGGCGCTTTTAGTAGGGATGAAATCCACGGCTTACTAAGGCTTAGGCGCGACGGCTCTCCGGAGCGTCTTAGTCGCAGTTAGCCGTTAGTTCAGACCCGCGTTGCCCCGGCCTGCCCGAGCCATATCCGCCTCCCGGCGGCGTCCGGTCAGCCGCAATCCAAATCCACCCAGAATTCCACCCCATTCTCCCAGTTTACCACTCCATACCCTCTGTGCATCGACTCCATAATCGCTTTCACAATCGAAAGTCCCACACCGCTTCCGCCGTATTCCCGCGTCCTTGCCTTATCCACCTTATAAAACTTATCCCATATCCTTTCGATATCTTCCTCCGGTATCTTTTTCCCCGTATTAAACACTCCGATTCTCACTCCGTTTTCTTTTTCTTCCACCGTCACTTTTATAACCTTCTCTCCCTCCACATGATTCAACGCATTACTGATATAATTATTCATCACTTCCTGCAGTTTATATTCATTAGACCACACATATACCGCCCTCCTGCTGTCAAAGACCAGTCTCACTCCCTTCTGCTCAAACAAAATCTGTTCCGCCTGAAGCATATTCTGAAGCATGGCCGACACATCGAACCGCTCCATCGTCACCACTTCGTTTCCAAACTCCAGTTCATTCAGTGTCAGCAGATTCTTCACCATCCGGTTCATCTTGCCCGCTTCATCGATAATAACTTCGCAATAAAAATTCCTGCTCTCCGGATCGTCGTTGATACATTCCTGCAGCCCTTCTGCATATCCCTGCACTAAGGCAATCGGCGTCTTCAATTCATGCGATACATTCGATAAGAATTCCTTACGCATCTCATCGATCTTCTCCCGCTGCTCAATGTCCCGCTGCAATCCGTTATTTGCCGTCTTTAATTCCGATATAGTCTTTTCCAGTGCTTCTGAAAGCTGATTCATATGATTCCCCAGAAAAGCAATCTCGTCGCCTTTTCCCCCGGTAAATTTCACGTCAAAATCCAGATTACTCATCCGTTCCGAAAGTCTGGCAAGCTCCAGGATCGGCTCCGCGATCCGCTTTGACAGAAGCTGGATAAAGAAAGCCCCGATCATCAGCACGGCGATACCCACATATGCCAGAAAACGGTTGGCCAAAAGCACGCTTTCCTTCATCGGCTCCACTGCCGTACGCATAATAAACAACTCGCCGCCGTTTAAAAATCCCACCATCTCCAGATATTCCACATTTGTATGGGGGTCCTGATTCATACAAACAGTATAGTGCTCATTATCTTCCAGCAGTTTTCCCTGATTGGGTGAACGAAGACGGTCAAACAAAAACGCATACAATCGGCGCTGCATCAGCTCATACTCTTTCATATTATATATTTTAAGCACACCGTCGCTTCCCATAACAAGCAAACTGATATTATTCGTCTCGCATATGGTAGCCAGATTTTGATTAAATTCCTGTTCTTCCAGAAGCCCCTGCCCGGACGCCCCGTCAATCCGGGTATAGGTTTCTGTCAATACAGACTGTTTGTTCCTGACATAATAACGTTCCAGGAAAAAAATATTCACCAGCCAGCAGACAGCAAACGCCGCCATCAACACTGCGGAAAAGATAATCGTCATCTTATACCTGATCGAATGTTTGATCTTTACTTCTGACATCTTTCACCCCTCCTGAATCATAAAAGTAAGTACAGCAAAGCGGAGCAGCTTACGCCGCTCCGCCCTGCTGTTTATCTGTATTTTAACACAGGATTTGTAATTTTCCAGTTCTTTCACAGAACTTTCATACTTGTATTATTTTGCACAGAATTCTTCATTGTGAAGAAGCTTGTGCTCTTTGCCCTTTAAGAAACCGTCATAAAGAGAGATGATTGTCGGGTTCTCGTTGCATTTCTTGACAACGGATATATTATCTGCCCGATAAAGGCCCTCAGTCCTAGAATTCTTGATCTTTTCGTCAGAAACGCAGGGCTGTCCGCCGCCCATAACACAACCGTTACGGCACGCCATAACCTCAATCAGATGGTATTCTTTCTCACCGCTGCGTACCTGCTCCATGACAGTCCTCGCATTGGCAAGTCCGCTGATTACACAGATCTTCACATCCATTCCGTTATACGGAATCGTGAACTCACGGATAAATCCCTCCTGACGCACGCCGCATTCTGCAATACTGTCAAGCGTCGCCGCGTCATGTCCCGGTACAAGCCTCCTGATGACTGCTTCGGTAACACCGCCGGTAACACCGAAAATCACGCCGCCGCCGGAGCCAAGACCGAACGGAATGTCGGATGACTCTGATTCCAGATCCGTAAAATTAATACCCGTTGTGCGGATCATCTCCACCAGTTCGGTAGTGGTAAGCACGAAATCGGTATCCATCTCACCCTCGGTATAGCTGTTGGGACGTTTTGCTTCCATCTTCTTGGCTGTACATGGCATGAAAGATACCATGATCGTCTTCTTCCCTTTTGCGTTCTCAGGATCGCGGAAATATTCTTTTACCACGCCTGACATCATTCCCTGCGGGGAACGGCAGGTGGATACATTATCCTTAAAATCCGGGAACTGATCGCCCACGAATTTCACCCATGCCGGGCAGCAGGAAGTAAGAAGCGGCAGCTTTCCGCCGTTCTGCACTCTCTCCAGGAACTCCGCAGACTCTTCCATGATTGTAAGGTCGGCACTGAATGTCGTATCATATACTTCGTCAAATCCCATCTTGTGAAGCGCCGCAACGATCTTGCCCATGACGCTCTTGCCTTTGGTAAGACCAAATGCGTCGCCGACTGCCACACGAACAGCAGGAGCCACCTGAGCCACAACTCTCACATTCGGATCAGCCAGGACATCCCATACGGCTTCTTTATCATTCTTGATGCTGATCGCGCCTGTAGGACAGTATACGCGGCACTGTCCGCAGTTGACACACTCGGTTGTGCCGATCTCACGGTCAAACGCCGTCATAACCATAGCGTCTGTACCGCGGTGTGCAAATCCCAGCACGCCTACGCCCTGCAGTTCGCTGCAGACACGGACACAATTACCGCACAGGATACATTTGTTCGGATCACGGATGATGGAAGGTGAGCTGAGATCCAGAGGAAGCTCCTCCCTGTAATTGTCAAAACGAACTTCCGTCACGCCGTAACGGTGCGCCAGAGTCTGGAGCTTGCAGTTACCGTTCTCCACACAGGTGGTGCAGTCTCTGCAGTGCGCTGCCAGAAGCAGTTCGATGATCATCTTTCTGTATTTTCTGAGCTTTCCGGTATTGGTATAGATGACCATACCGTCCCGTGGCTCCTCAGAACAGGACGCAAAGGTCCTTCCTCTGTCGTCTTCCACCGTACACAGACGGCATGCGCCGAATGTGGAAAGTGCGGAGTGATAACAAAGCGTCGGAATGTCGATGCCAGCTTTACGGATAATGGACAGGACATTCTTTTCGTCGGTAAATTCTACTTTTCTACCATCTATTGTAATTGTTCCCATATCTGCCCCTCCTATTCCTCAATATAAACGGCATCAAACGCACAGTTATCCTTACAAGCTTCACATTTAATACAAAGCTTCGGATCAATATGATAACATTCTTTGCGGACACCGGTGATCGCGCCGACCGGGCAGTTCTTCGCACACTTGCCGCAGCCTTTACAGTATTCCGGATTAATCACGAAACGGCGCATTGCCTTGCATACTTTCGCACGGCACTTATGATCCACGATATGCTCCACATACTCATCCCTGAATGTATTCAGCGTACTGATAACCGGAAGCGGAGCGCTCTTGCCAAGGCCGCACAGAGCCATGGTACGGATCATGTTTGCAAGCTCTTCCAGACGATCCAGGTCTTCCAGCTCGCCTTTGCCTGCCACAATCTTTTCAAGGATCTCGAGCATTCTCTTGGTACCTTCACGGCAGGGCACACATTTACCGCAGGACTCTCTCTGGGTAAAGCTCATGAAGAAGCGGGCAACCTCTACCATACAGGTATTGGTGTCCATAACAACCATACCGCCGGAACCGACGATCGCGTTAAATTTCTTCACCGAGTCAAAGTCAAGAGGCTCATCCAGATGCTTCTCTGTCAAACATCCGCCGGACGGTCCGCCGATCTGAACCGCTTTGAACTCTGCGCCGTCCTTTAAGCCGCCGCCGATATCAAAGATAATCTCGCGAAGGGTACTTCCCATGGGTACTTCGATCAGACCTGTATTCTCAATGGAACCGGTCAGGGAGAAGGTCTTCGTTCCCGGGCTTCCCTCCGTACCGATGGTACGATACCAGTCAGCACCCTGAAGAATAATCTTCGGCACGTTTGCGTAAGTCTCTACGTTATTGAGGACTGTGGGTTTCTCCCAGAGGCCTTTTTCTACGGTACGAGGCGGTTTCACACGAGGCATACCTCTGTTGCCCTCGATGGATGCGGTCAGAGCGGAACCCTCGCCGCAGACGAACGCGCCTGCACCTCTGTTAATATGTAAATGGAAGCAGAAATCGGTTCCCAGGATGTTGTCACCCAAAAGCCCTCTTTCTTCCAGCTGTGCGATCGCATGACGGAGCCTTGCCACGGACATGGGGTATTCTGCACGCACATAGATATATCCGTCCGTGGATTCTACAGCATAACCTGCGATCATCATACCTTCGATCAGTTTGAAAGGATCGCCTTCCATAACGGAACCGTCCATGAATGCACCCGGGTCACCCTCATCACCGTTACATACCACATAGCGGACTTTTTCAGGCTGTCTTGCTACCTGTTTCCATTTTCTTCCGCAGGGGAATCCGCCGCCGCCGCGTCCGCGAAGACCGGAACGGTCCACTTCGTCGATGACATCTGCTCTGGTCATATCGAACATTGCTTTTGTCAGAGCCTCAAAACCGCCCGCCGCAATATACTCATCCAGAGACTCCGCATCCACACGGCCGCAGTTCTCCAGAACAATTCTGGTCTGTTTTGCCATAAAGGGGATATCTTCCGGATGTTTGTAATGAACGTCTTTTTTGGAATACAGGAGACGGTCTACCACTTCGTTCTTCAGTACGGTAGACTCAAAGATCTCCTGGCAGTCCGCGATCTGCACTTTCACATACTGGATGACTTCGTCACCCTTCTGAATACGCACCAGAGGCCCCAGTTCACAGAAGCCCTGGCATCCGGTCTTCTTAACGCCTACATGCTCGTGCTCTCCCTCATCATGAGGAGCGAAATCCAGAACCACGCCCGGAGTGTCTTTCGTCAGTTTCACGAACTCATCATAAATCTTTGCGGAACCCGTCGCTATACAGCCTGTACCGGAACAGACGAGAATCCTGCAGTCATACGCCGCGACCTGTTCCTGGGCCTCTTTACGCACCTGTAACAATTCGTCTTTATTTTTGATCATCAGCCCTTACCTCTCAATTCTTCAATTAATGCAAGTGCTTTTTCCGGTGTCATGGAAGGATGCACGTCTTCATTCACCATCATCGTCGGAGCAAGCCCGCATGCGCCCAGACAGGATACGGTTTCTACCGTGAACATCATGTCGTCTGTTGTATGCTTTTTCTTACTGAGCCCCAGCTCTTTCCAGAGGGCTTCCAGCACGGGCATGGATTTCCGCACATGACAGGCTGTACCGTCACATACTTTAATCACATATTTTCCTTTTGCCTCAAAGGAAAAGTTCTCATAGAAGGTAGCCACACTGTAGGCTTTGGCCTCTGTGATTCCGATTTCCTTTGCCACATAAGTCAGCAGTTCTCCCGGCAGATAACGGTATTCCGCCTGGATGTCCTGCATAATTGGGATTAGTGAGCCGGCCTTGCGACCGTAATGCTCAATAATCTCGTCGGTCTTACGATAATAAGACTGATCCAGCATTTGTTTTTCCTCCTTACCCAAACCATTTTTGTGCACAATATTTACATCGTTAAAAATAAAACAAAACGATATACAATACCGTACATACTATACCATTTTTTGTGAATATTAGCAAGCGCATACCGAAAATTTTCTTATTTTTTTGTCGGATTTTTGTATAGTTTGAAATTGTAACTTATCTGTTTTATGAATTAATTACAAAAGTGTGTTCACATAAAACAGGGACAGCTTATGCTGTCCCTGTTTTATCCTGTGTCTTATTTACGTGCGCAGTCCGTTGCTTCACCGGTCAGGATCTCCAGACCGTGGGAGAGAGCAGGAATTATATATTCCAGGCTCTCTCTTACCGCTTTGGGGCTCCCCGGCAGATTGATAATCAGCGTGGATTTGCGGATTCCCGCAGTAGCGCGGCTTAACATGGCTCTGGGCGTAATCGTCATACTGTAAGCGCGGATCGCTTCCGGAATGCCGGGTACGCTCCGCTCCGCAATATCCCTGGTCGCCTCCGGCATACAGTCTCTGGGTGAAAATCCGGTGCCTCCCGTGGTCAGCAGAAGCTCTGCCATATTCTCATCCGCAATGCGCGCCATCTCTTCTGCCAGCATCTTTCTATCATCCGGAAGCAGAATGGTATGCACCACCTCGTAACCGTTTGCTTCCAGTATCTCACGGATCACCGGACCGCTTTTATCCTCTCTTTGCCCTGCATATCCGGAATCACTGGATGTAAGAATCGCTGCTCTCATAAAAACCCTCCGTTCTTTAATGATGACCCCTTCCATGGCCGGACTGGTGGTGGCCTCCGCCGTTTTCTCCATGACTGTGCGCTCCGGTCTGTGTACAGCCTGCCACCCCGCAGGAATTATGTGTATGGCTTCCTGGCTCTGTACATCCCGGCATCCCGCAGTTATGATACGCATGCCCGTCGTCCGCGCTGTGGGGGTAACAGTATTCTCCATTATGCATATGCATTCCCGGCTCTGTACATCCCGCTATATTGCATATGCCGTGGCTGTGCTCCCCGATCTGCATACAGCCCTCAATTCCGCAAAGACCGTGCTGGTGGGCTTCTGTCTGTGTGCAGCCAGGTACCCCGCAGGAAAACGTCATTTGCTCTGCCTGAACCGCACGCTCCGCCGGCTGTGTTGTCTTCTCGTTTTCCGGCTGTGCCGTGACTGCCGTCTCCGCCTGCGCCGTATCTGTCATCTCTGCCTGCGCCGTATCTGCCGTCTCCGGCTGTGCCGCGTCTTCCTTCTCAGCCTGCGCCGCGCCCCTGGCTTCCAGTGAATATTGATGCATCTCATAAATCGAAACCATGCCGCCTGATACCATCGCAATCGCTACAAAAACAATGGCCAATAATACTTTTTTCACTCCTGTTTTCATCCTCAGCCTCCGCTTTATTGAACAATCTTTTTAATATGGAAGTATTATAACATGGCCGTTTCTTTAAAGTCAATATGGGGCCGCCTATCCTTTTACGACACCCACCGTATGAAGCTTTTTGACCGGTTTTACAAGATCTTTCTGCTGCTCCATGACCCGATCAATATCCTTGTAGGCAAAGCGGCATTCTTCCGCCACATCGTTTTTCTTCTGTTTTCCCAGAACAACTTCACGGGCGCGAAGGTCCAGAATCACCTGTTCTGTCGTAAAAGCCTCCATGGCACCTGTCCGGGAGTAGGCCCTTCCGGCTCCATGGGAGGAGGAACAGAAAGATTCAGGGTTTCCCAGTCCCTCCACTATATAGCTGTAAGAACCCATGGCTCCGGGAATAACGGCGATCTCCCCTGCCCGGGTACGGGTAGCACCTTTTCGGTGTACCCATACATTTTCGCCATAGTGATTTTCAATGGCTGCGTAATTATGGTGACAGTTGATACTCTCTCCGAAATTCACATCCAGCCCCGCGTGTTTTTTCAGATGTTTTGCCAGAATCTCCATGGTATGTTCCATCATCCGCTGACGGTTCTCATACGCATAATCAAGAGCCAGTTCCATCCATCTGATATACTGCCTGCCTTCTTCGGTATCCACGGGCAGGAAAGCAAGCTTATATTCATCCGGAACCTGGGAATACCATCTCCCGTTTTGTTCCCTTGCTTTCTGATGAAAATAATCGCAGACGGACTTTCCCATATGACGGCTTCCGGAATGAATCATAATGCCCAGATATCCTTCCTCGTCCGCCTGAAGTTCGATAAAATGATTGCCGCCTCCTAACGTCCCTACCTGATAATACCCGTCGTCGATCAGGGAAATCAGCTCCGGATTGTCTTCATACAGTTCCATTCTTTCTTTTGCTCTGTCCAGCACTGCGGACGCCTGGGGCGCGTTATGGCGGTTCCTTCTTGTCCCCACAGGTATATTCCTTAAAATATCGCCGATCAGAAGCTGGATCAAAGACCCGTTCCCGGTCATGATTCCCTGCAGCTGTTCCAGTTTTACGTCCATGGGCGTAAAGATCATGCCGCACCCGATATCCACACCCACCGCATTGGGAATGATCACGCCTTTGGTGGCGATCACGCCTCCGATCGGCATCCCTTTGCCGGTATGCGTATCCGGCATCAATGAGATCCAGCGATGTACAAACGGAAGCTTTGCCAGATGGACTGCCTGCGCAAGGCAGCTTTCTTCTATCTGCGCCTCGTCCTCCAGCCATATTCTGATGGGGACTCTCGTGTCAAATCGATCGTTGCTGATTGTAAACATAATATCATCCTCTCCTGTTATGATTCCTCTCTTGTTATCGGTATTTTATCATAACAGACAGGTATCCATCATTTACAAAAAGGTGCGAGCCTTTTACATATGAACGATCTTTGTGGCCACTTTTTCCTGAAATCTTACGTCATGCTCCACAGCCAGCAGGGTTGGGCGAAAGGCAAGCAGCAGTTCTTCGATCTGCATCCTGGAAAACAGATCCATGTAATTCAGCGGTTCGTCCCAGATATACAGATGGGCCGGGGTCAGCAGGCTGGCCGCGATCAGAACCTTTTTCTTCTGCCCTTCGGAATAATCTTCCATGGGTTTTACAAACTGCACCCGCTCCATCCCAAGCTGACGCAGAACTGCGCAGAACAGACTTTCATCCAGACCGCAGACCCGGCAGTATTCGCGGATCGCCCCTTTCAGAAAAGACGTATCCTGATTTACATAGGAAACAATGATGCCGGACGCCGTCCGCAAAGTCCCGCGCTCCCAAAGTCCTGCCGCTTTCATTCCCTGTTCTCTTTCCCCTGAAACGGCGGCGAGAACGGCTTTTAACAGGCTGGTTTTGCCGCATCCGTTTTTCCCGCTCAAAAACACGCGCTCCCCTCGTTCCACAGAAAAGGTAAGATCCTGAAATACCGGTTCTGTCCTGCCGTCATAGCCAAGCCCGTAGCCTTCTGCCGTAAGAAGCCGCTCTTTATGATGGGAAAGCGGCGTCAGCCTTAACTCTACGGTCTGTTCCACATCATTTAAAAGGCCTTCTTTTTCCCGAATCTCACGCTCCAGCCTGTGTTCCATCTGTTTCACGCGGCTCTGCATTTTCTTAGTTTTGGCTCCGATATAGGCTCTTGTGGCAATGTTACGATCCGGCTCTTTTCGCGGATCAAAACCAATCTTCGTTTTTTCGTTATTGTCCGCCCAGTTTTTCGCTCTGGAAGCCGCTTTCTTTAGTTTTCCTATCTCTTTTAGATGTTTTTCGTTCTCCATCCGGGCAAATGCGTCTTTTCGCTCTTTATTCTCCCACCAACTGGAAAAATTGCCGCTCTGCACTTCTATGGTCTGCCGGTTCAACACCAGCACATGGTCAATACAGGCGTCTAAAAGATCCCGGTCGTGGGACACGAGGATAAAACCTTTTTTGCTGCCCAGATACGCTTTGACGGTCTCTCTGGACGCCTGGTCCAGATGATTGGTCGGCTCGTCAATCAGAAGAAAATCATTTTCACCCGAGAATAATACCGCCAACATCACCTTTGTACGTTCTCCGTGGCTTAAGGTTCCAAAGGGACGGCAGAGGACTTCGGCATCCAGTTCCAGATCGTTTAATTCACAGAGTACGCGCCAGAATTCGCATCCCGGTTTTAATTCCTCCAGAAAATCCGCCGCTTTTTTTTGCATGTGGCTTTCGGGAATGAGATAGGGGAAATAGTCAAAATGCGTACTGGCGCGGATGTTCCCGTTATACTCGTATTTACCCAGAAGAAGATTTAAAAAAGTGGTTTTTCCTTTTCCGTTTCTCCCGATCAGGCCTAATTTCCAGTCGGTATCAACAGAAAAAGAAACATTTTCAAAAATATTGTCAAAACTGCCCTCGTAGTAAAAGGTCAGATTATTTACATCGATTTGTGACATATACAACCCTCCTATTAAAGTTCCGCATCCCCCCTCCGGAAGCCCCCGTACTGGAAGCCTCCCCGACCGCTGACGCGTCCGGCAAGTCTTCCGGGCTTCCTTCGGGTTGATGCTGTTTGGTAGTTCCACATCCGTCTTTCGGACACATCGTTTATTCGCAATAAAAAAGAACCATCTGCCGTCTGCTGCCAAATGATTCTGGAAAATTATGCGCTCTAACCTTCGTATCCTGTTTTTTACACCAAAAAAAGAGGTTATGAGAACATAATCCACTTTTGGCAACATGACAAAACTGCGTCCTTCCCCTGTACAGGAACGACACCGCAGATCGTACTTTCATGTTTTCAAAAGCCGATTAAATTCTCATCCTTTCACCTCTTTCTTCTCTGTATGGGGTTATTATAAAAAAGGAAGGTGAAATTGTCAATAAAAAAGGCTCTTCAGGGGTAATGG
>DKVI01000099.1:0-44248 GCA_002491115.1 Lachnospiraceae bacterium UBA7182
GTGCAGACGAGGAAAGTCCGGGCTCCACAGGGCAGGATGCCGGATAACAACCGGTGGAGGCGACTCCAAGGCCAGTGCAACAGAAATAAACCGCCAGGGTACATCCCGGGTAAGGGTGGAAAGGCAGTGTAAGAGACTACCGCCCGTCTGGTAACAGGCGGGGCACATGTAAACCCCATCCGAAGCAAGACCAAGCAGAAGCGTATGGTGGCCCGCCAGCTTCAGGTAGGTCGCTGGAGCGTGCTGGCAACAACACGCCAAGATAGATGATTGTCCACGACATAACCCGGCTTATCGGCTTGCTTATTGCTTTTTTATTATGAATTTTACTTCTGCGCCGATATATAAATATATTATATAGACATGTCCCACAGGAGGAAACTATGGAAAAAGAAACAGGACCGGATATTGACAGGGAAGCGGAAGAAACGATCGCACAGATTGAAAAGATCGTTGAACACCAGTTGGCGGAAGCCAGGATTATGGAGATGCAGGCACAGACGCTTTTGACTTCGGAATCCATCCTTGCCGAAGAACGGGCAGTCAAGACGCAGACGGAGGCACATTCGTCCGCATTTTCCGACGCGGTGACCGGAGCCACCAGAGGATATGCCGCTTACCGGGCCATAGCTGCCATGCCTCCTCTTAACACTTTGCCGGAAGAACCGGATAAAAAACAGTGCGTCCGAAGAGCCTGATTCATCATCCCAGCGAAGACAGATACTCCCGGGCGGTAGTAACCTGCGTATGAACAGGAACGAACCGCTCCATCAGCCGGCAGGCCATCTGCTCGAACTCGCCGTCCTGCCCGGCTACGGCATCTTTCAGATAGAGCACATGGACGCCTGCGTCGATCAGTCCTTCGGCGGTGGAAAGCACACAGCACTCTGCCACTACCCCTGCAAGCAACACCTGTCTGTAAGAAGAAATCCGTTCCATAAGCTGAGGGACGGAGCAGGCAGAATACGTATATTTATCATAAAAAGGCCACTCCAGCAGATACGGCTGCAACTGCGGTACGATCTGATTCAGGTAGGGGTCTTTTTTGATGCAGGCATTTTTCTGATTATACTGCTTCCAGCAGCCTGCAGGATGCTCTGACGCGATACATCGGGTAAAGACAGCGTCATAGGCATTCCTGCAGGCAGAGGCATCCAGAAGTCTTTGTATCCGCGAAAGGGCAGAAGGCATGGACGGACATGCCCAGGGATGCCCCGGCAGATAGACATTTTGCATATCAATCACCAGTAAGAGATCTTTCATATTCTACCTCCGGTTTATGTATACCAGTATGGCCCCTTTTATGAAAATTATTCCAAAGTCAGATCCCCTTCTTTGATCCATCCCGCCTTTCTCAGGATCTCGCAGAATACGACACTTAAAACGGCAGGCAGGATAAAGCAGATCAGGAGCAGGCCGATCCAGTCCCAGGCCGTAATCGAAGCTTTGGCTCCTTCGGCAATGTCCGTAAGCCAGCCGGTGTAGACGCCGATCTGTCCCACCAGGCCGCAGGTGCCCATGCCGGAAGATACGGCAGGGCCGTTCATCTTCATGGCAAACAGGCAGGTAGCAATGGGGCCTGTGATGGCGGACGCCAGGGTCGGGGGAATCCAGATACGCGGATTTTTCACGATATTTCCCATCTGAAGCATACTGGTGCCCAGCCCCTGGGATACCAGACCGCCCCATTTATTCTCTTTGAAACTCATAACGGCAAACCCTACCATCTGGGCACAGCAGCCTGCCACCGCCGCGCCTCCGGCAAGGCCGGTCAGGCTTAAGGCCGCACAGATGGCCGCGCTGCTGATGGGCAGCGTCAGGGCAATCCCCACGATCACAGATACAAAGATGCCCATAAAGAAAGGCTGTAAGTCAGTCGCCCACATGATGATCTGCCCCACGGCACTTGCCGCCGTCCCGATGGAAGGCGCCCATAAGACGGACAGCATCACACCCACCAGGATCGTCACAAGCGGCGTGACCAGGATATCGACTTTTGTCTCCTTGGAGACGGCTTTCCCGCACTCCGCCGCGAAGATCGTCACTACCAGGACCGCCAGAGGCCCTCCGGCACCTCCCAGCTCATTGGCCGCCTGCCCCACCGCCAGCAGGGAGAACAGCACAAGCTGCGGCGCCTGGAGGGCATAGCCGATGGAGATGGCCATGGCAGGACCGGACACGGCTTTCGCGTAGCCGCCGGCAGTCTCCAGAAACGGGATACCTGCCTGCTGCCCCAGTGTGGATATGATCGTTCCGATCAGAAGAGAAGCGAATAACCCCTGCGCCATGGCGCCCAAGGCGTCAATTCCGTAGCGTTTGGCGGAAAAAACGATATTCTTTCGTTTTAAAAATCCCTTCATCCCGCCGCTGTTGTTTTCATTCATAAAAACCTCCTATTATAGTTCCGCATCTGTCTCTCCCAATGCCCCTGTACTGGAAGCATTTCCGGGCAGATGCTGTTTAGTTTCTCCTGTCTTGACACTTTATTTACATATGACAAGACAGATATTCTCTATACCATAACACACACAGGCGGAAAATGCAAGCAGCCCTGATCCCTTCTCTGCTGTCAATGCAGGCGAAGGATCAGGGCGCGGAGGATCAAAAACATCAGGATGGCTCCTGCCACGTCTATGACGGAATGCTGTTTGGTAAGCATGGTGGAAAGGATAATAAGGACAGCGGATATCCGGCCCAGCAAAAGAGCACGCCCAGGCAGACGGTCCTTTTGAAGCTCCAGAGAATGCTGAAGAACCAGCGTCACATAGACATGCATACTGGGAAACACGCTTTTGGGCGCGTCCAGAGTCTGGACAAAGCGCATCAGGATTCCGCTTAACCTGCCGGTATCATAGACAATCCCCTCCCGCAGCGTAAGCCCCGTGGGCCACAAAAGGGAGACGGCAAGAAAAAGATTCATGCCCATGGTCAGCAGCAACAGGCTTTTCTTGTAGTCTTTATCCGACAGGTTGAAAAAGGCAAGCCACGCACAGATACAGATATACGGAAACCAGCCAAGATACGGATAGATAAACACAGGCACATACGGAATCAGGCTGTCCAGAGGGCTGGAGATCAGGTGTACCTCCACAGGCGGCCTGACCTCCAGATATCCGAATACTGCCATATAACAGACAAACCAGACAGACAAAGGCAAAAGAAGCCTTTTTTTACACATTGAAATAACTGCCTCCGATAAACTCCCGCAAAATGGAATTATTGGGCACCATATTGCTGTCGATTCCCTGGAAATAATTTAAAAATTTCAGAAGGCGTTTTGCTTCCAGGTATTCCGGCTCGTCCTCACGGATGCCGAACAGAAGAGGCTCTGCATACTGCTTTAATACAGCCAGCTCATAGATCAGGGCCGAATTGAACATCACATCGGCATCTCCCTGATAGGGGAAGATATTCTCATCCTCTCCTCTGCGGACAGACGGCCACATGGATATGGTCCTTTTGGCGCTGGAGCCTCTGGTCCTTGCATCACGCACCATCCGGCGGATCATACGGCCGTCCGTGGTGGGAATCCGGTTATGTTCATCGATCTTAAGCTGGGTCAGGGCGCTCAGGTAAATCTTAAACTTGTTTTCTTTCGGAAGGGAATGGGACATGGCGTCGTTTAAGCAGTGAATCCCCTCAATCACCAGCACATCGTCTTCCTTCAGCTTCAGTGTATTTCCTTTATACTCTTTTTTACCTGTCAGGAAGTTAAAAGTAGGCATAGCCACTTCTTCTCCCCCCAGAAGAGCGCTCATATGGTCGTTAAACAGTTTTACGTCGATGGCGCCCAGACACTCGAAATTATAATTTCCGTCCTCGTCCAGCGGCGTTTCCTCCCTTTCCACAAAGTAATTGTCCACTCCGATGGGATGGGGTTTCAGGCCGTGGGCCATAAGCTGTATGGAAAGCCGGTGGGAGAATGTAGTCTTTCCGGAGGAAGACGGTCCCGCAATCATAATCAGTTTTTTCTCATGCTCGGACGCAATCCGCTCGGCAATATTGCCCAGTTCTTTCTCCATAACCGCTTCCTGGGCCAGGATGATATCCCCTAAATTACCTCCTGATATCTGTTCATTCAGTGCCCCTACGGTGGGAATCTCCAGAATTTCTCCCCATCTGATTGTATTTTTCAGCGTAACGAAAAGCTTTTCTACCGGTGCAAAGGGCGCAAACGTTTCCGGGGTTTTCTCCGGCGGAAATTCCAGCACAAAACCGTCATCATAGGGAATCAGGCGAAAATATTTTAAATATCCGGTATCCGGCACCATATAGCCATAATAGTAGTCTTCAAACCCGTCCAGACGATAGACATTTACTGTAGAACTCCTGCGGAACTTGAACAGCTTTGCCTTGTCAAGCATTCCGTGACGGGTGAAATTTTCGATGGCTTCGTCCACCGGGATCGTGGCTTTTTGAAGAGGCAGCGCCAGGGATACCAGTTCCTCCATGCGCGCCTGGATTTTAGCAAGAAACGCCTCGTCGATCTTCTGGTTTTCGCTGGTGCAGAAATAACCGTGGCTGACGGAGAAATGGACTTTGATGCCGCTGACTGCCTCCATACCCGCCACGTCATAGATGGCTTTCAGCATCAGAAGCGTGACGCTTCGTTTGTAAGTCTTAAAGCCGTCGTTCTGGCCCGTGGTGATAAACCGCACTTCCGCGCCCGGCTTTACCGGACGGAAAAGCTCGCGCATCCTGCCGTTCTCCAATACCAGGACAATATCATGGGGATATTCTTTCTGAAAAGTCTTTGCCAGCTCTTTGTAAGTCATCCCTTCTGCCGTCTCCATCATTTTTCCCTCAACTCTGATCTGTGCCATACCATCCTCCTGACTGTAATTTTATACCACTGTAAATGGGTGCCGGACAGGTACGCAGCTGATCCGCACGCCTTCCAGCCTTTTTTCCAGATACTCTTTTACATCGTTCATAAATATATGTTCTATTCCATAGTGTCCTGCATCAATGATACATAACCCCTGATCTACCGCGTCGATGCCTGTATGGTGATCGATATCTCCTGTGATATACACGTCGCATTCGGCTTTTAAGGCTTCTTTCATCGTACCTTTTCCCGCGCCCGGGCAGACCGCTGCCCGACGGACCGGCGTATCCGGCGATCCGAACAGCCTGACGTTTGGAATGCCGTAGGCCCTTTTCACAAGCGCTGCGCATGCCGAAAGGGACATCTCTTCCGGAAGCATTCCGACTCTGCCGATGCCTTCCCCGTCCCTGATTTCCTCCAGCACCGTGCATTCAATGAGTCCCAGCATGGCCGCCGACAAGTCCGCCATCCCTCTCGTATCATAATTGGTATGCATGGCATAACAGGATATATCATTTTGAATCAGGGTAATCAGCCTTCTTCCGACCATATCCTCATCTGTCACCCGTTTGACAGGCGAAAAGAGCATCGGGTGATGGGTGATTAATAAATCCGCCTTCTGGTCTGACGCCATACGCACCACTTCATCCGTGGCGTCCAGCGCCAGCAATATGCTTTTTACTTCTTTTTCCCTGCGGCCTGCCAGCAGACCCACATTATCCCAGTCACAGGCGTATGCAGGACTGTACTCCTGTTCCAGCAGCGCACAGATTTCACTACATCTCATTTGTCATGCCTTTCTTATTATAGTTCCGCATCCGACTCTCATCATGCCCCTTGTCTGTAAGGATGTCAGGCCGCTGACGCGTCCCGACATCCTTACGGGCATGATTCGGTCAGATGCTGTTTATAGTTCCGCATCTGACGCTCACCATGCCCCTTGTCTGTAAGAATGTCAGGCCGCTGACGCGTCCCGACATCCTTACGGGCATGATTCGGTCAGATGCTGTTTCAAGTTTGTTATGGTTTCACAGATATATCCGCAATTTTCTTTCAGTTCCCGGATGCGAAGGGAACCTTCCTGCCCGGTCTGCGCAAGTATATTTTCTATAATACATCTGTTTTTGGCCAGTTCTTTCTGAAGATATTCATGCAGCACGGAGGGAGACTTCTGAAGGTCTGCCCTTCCATACATCAGCTCCGCCCGGGACATGGAAGGCGGGGAACCGTGAACCGCTTTTATGATGGGATAGTACTTTCCCGTATCCGGCACGATATCTTCTTCCGTGATCACAAATCCATTCCTTACAAGCCATGCCCTGACCTTGAAGATCTCCGACTGCGGCTGAAGGATCAGCTCTTTTACCGTGCCCAGGCAATGGCCGCCGTTTTCCAGAATTCTGGCAGTCAGGGCGCCGCCCATGCCTGCGATCAGCACGGTATCGGCTTCCCCCGGTGCAAGTTCGGACAGCCCGTCAGACAGGCGGGTTTTAATATATGTATCCAGCCCATATGCCTGAATATGCTCTTTCGCCCTCTCAAGAGGCCCCCGGCCGATATCCATGGCGATCGCCGCCCGGATCTGTCCTCTTGAAATCAGGGATATGGGAATATAGCCATGGTCTGTTCCCACGTCCGCCAGCCGGCTTCCTTCTGCCACTTTTGACGCCAGCCGCTCCATTCTCCCTGACAGTCTGAGAAAGGGCATCAGTCGAGAAAATCCTTCAGTTTCCGGCTCCTGCTGGGGTGGCGGAGTTTCCGGAGCGCTTTCGCCTCGATCTGGCGGATACGCTCACGGGTGACATTGAACTCTTTGCCCACTTCTTCCAGCGTGCGGGCCCGGCCGTCATCCAGGCCGAAACGCAGGCGGAGTACCTTCTGTTCTCTTTCGGTCAGCGTACCCAGCACTTCCACCAGCTGCTCTTTTAAGAGGGTAAAAGCGGCTGCCTCCGCAGGCACCGGCACATTGTCGTCCTGGATAAAGTCGCCCAGATGGCTGTCCTCTTCTTCTCCGATGGGCGTTTCCAGAGACACAGGCTCCTGGGATATTTTTAATATTTCCCGAACCCTGTCCACCGGCATATTCATCTCTTCCGCGATCTCCTCCGGCTGGGGTTCCCTGCCAAGCTCCTGCAGAAGCTGGCGGGATACACGGATCAGCTTATTGATCGTCTCCACCATATGCACCGGAATACGGATCGTTCTGGCCTGGTCCGCGATCGCTCTTGTGATGGCCTGACGAATCCACCAGGTCGCATACGTGCTGAATTTATAGCCTTTGCGGTAGTCAAACTTCTCAACGGCTTTAATGAGACCTAAATTCCCTTCCTGAATCAGGTCTAAAAACAGCATGCCGCGCCCCACATAACGTTTGGCAATACTGACCACCAGACGCAGGTTTGCTTCCGCCAGACGCTTTTTCGCCTCTTCGTCCCCCAGCTCCATGCGTTTGGCCAGCTCGATTTCCTCCTCCGCATTCAAAAGGGGTACCTTACCGATCTCTTTTAAATACATGCGCACCGGATCTTCGATGCTGACACCGTCCGGAACGGACAGGTCGATCTGTTCCACATCCACATCGTCTTCGTCGGTCAGGATGATACTGCTGTCGTCATCGTCATCTGTGATCCTAAGTACGTCAATGTTATTCTGTTCCAGGAAATCCAGGATTTTTTCAAACTTTTCCGCATCCAGCTCCATATCATTGAAAAAGTCGCTGATCTCCTGATATTCCAGGACATTTTTTCTTTTCCTGGCCAATGCAAGCAGCTCTTTCAATTTATCGCTGAATTTTACTACACTTTCTTCCATATTGGTTCTTCCTTCCATAATTGTTCATATTTTATCCTTAATCCAAAGAAATATGCAATTTCTCGATTTCCCGGCGTTTCTGCACGATTTTTGACAGACTTTCTGCATCATTCGGGTCCATATGCTCCATCTGCCAGGCGATCGATGCCTGTTTTACCCTGAGAATGGTCTCCTGTAACGCCTTTTCCTCTTCTTCCTTACCGGACAGAGCAGGAAGCGCGCCGCTTAGCATGGCCGCCACTTTCTTTTGTTCTTCTTCCTCTGTAAAATACTGAAACAAAGCCGCGGGATTTAACCTTCCTTCTGACCGTTGCCCGGCCAAAAGCCCGGCCATGCGGCGGCACAGAGGATCCGTAAAATCTTCCGGCTCCACATACTTTAAAATGATCCCCAGCATCTTCTCATCCGAACTCATCCAGGATATAAGAAGTCTTTGAGAGCGCAGGCCTTTTTCCTCCTCTGTGCTGCGCGACCGGCTCCTGGGCCGCACAGGCGCGGGTTTTGCCGCCATGCCCCCCAGCTTCTCCCCTGTCCGGCTGACCATCCGGGCCAGTTCTCCCGCCGGCAGACCGTACCGACTGGCCGCGGCTTCTATGTAAGTGTTCCGCTCGATGCCCGCTTCATATTCCAGAAGCTTTGCCGACACCTCTTTAAAGAAGTTCGTCTTGCTCTCGGGATCTCCGAAATCGTACTTACGCTTTATTACTTCCAGCTCAAAGAAGAAACTTCCCTCCGCCTCGTCCATCCGTTTCTGGAACGCCTCCGCCCCCTCAGCTTTGATAAACTCATCGGGGTCTTTATAGGGATCCATATGAATCACCTTCGCCGTAAGCCCTGCCTCCCTCAGGATCGGGATGGCGCGCATGGCCGCTTTAATCCCTGCTTCGTCGCTGTCATATGTCAGAAGTACTTCATTTGTATAGCGTTTTAAGATGGCGGACTGCTGGACGGTAAACGCCGTCCCCAGAGAAGCGACCGCCTGGTTAAATCCTGCCTGGTGCATGGCGATCACATCCATATAACCTTCACATACGATTATATTGGGTTTCCGGCTTAAACGCGCCAGGTTCAGCCCGTATAAATTCCGGCTTTTATCAAAGATCCTCGTCTCCGGCGAGTTCAGATACTTGGGTTTTCCGTCCCCCATGACCCGGCCGCCAAAACCGATCACCCGGTTATGAATATCCATGATCGGAAACATGACCCGGTTCCGGAATTTATCATACATCCCCCGCTTTTCGTCGACCTGCATAAGCCCCGATTCTTTCAGAAGCCCGTCGGAATATCCCTGGCTCTTAAGATATTGATACAGTCCTCCCAACCGGGCGGCATATCCTAATCCAAACCGGCTCATGGTCTCTTTACTCAGCTGCCTGCCGGTCAGATAGTCATACCCTGACTTTCCTTCCGGCCTCCTGAGCATATAATAATAATATTTCGCCGCAAGCTTATTGAGCATAAGTATCTGCGCCTTTAAATCCGCCTGCTTTTTATCTTCCCTGGAAGTATCCTGCTCAGGAAGCGAGATTCCTGCTCTGTCGGCCAGTACTTTCAAAGCCTCGGGAAATGACAGGTTCTCATATTCCATCACAAATCGGAACACGTCTCCGCCTGCGCCGCAGCTGAAGCAATGGTAGATCTGACGAGGCTGGTTGACGGACATGGAAGGATTTTTGTCATTGTGGAAAGGACATACTCCCACATAATTGCTTCCCTTCTTCTGAAGCTTCACATACCCTGACACCACATCCACAATATCGCTTGCAGAACGGATCTCCTCTACCAGATCCTGTGAATAAAAAGCCATATAACACCTCTGTCCTGTTAATATCTCCAGGAGTCCGGGATAAAGAACTCCTGAAATTTTCCGATGGCATACTGATCTGTCATACCTGATATGTAATCACATACACTCCTCTCCTGGGTCTGCCCGGCCTGCCACATCCTCTCAATATATTCTTTGGGAAGCAGTTCGGGATGTTCCATATAATAATGAAACAGTTCTTTTACGATATTTTCTGCCTTCAGTTCTTCCCCCTTTGCTTTGGCGTTGGTATATACATTGACAAACATATATTTACGCATGCCGAGAAAGGCGTATTCCACGTCCTCCGACATACAGATATCGGGCTTGTCCAGGCTTTGCTTTACGATATCATGAATCAATGTGTTCAGACGTTCCCGGGTGTTGTGGCCCAGGATATCCGTATAGGCTCCTGGAAGCTCCGTCTCCTTGATGATGCCTCCCCGTATGGCGTCGTCTATGTCATGATTAATATAGGCAATCTTGTCAGAGTAGCGAACGATCCTTCCTTCCAGGGTGGCCGCCCTGCCTGTCATCTGATGGTTCAGGATACCGTCCCGCACCTCCCAGGTAAGATTAAGCCCTTTCCCCCCTTTTTCCAGCTTCTCCACAATACGCACACTTTGTTCATAATGGGTAAAACCGGTGCTGCACACCTGATTGAGCGCCCGCTCTCCGGCATGTCCAAAGGGCGTATGACCCAAATCATGTCCTAACGCGATCGCTTCTGCCAGATCTTCATTCAGCCGAAGCGCCCTGGCAATGGTTCTGGCATTCTGGGCCACTTCCAGCGTATGGGTCAGACGGGTGCGGTAGTGATCTCCCTTCGGTGTTAAAAACACCTGCGTCTTATGTTTCAGCCGCCTGAACGCTTTGCAGTGCAGGATACGATCCCGATCCCTTTGATAGACCGGTCGGATATCGCAGGGAGGTTCCTCTCTGTCCCTGCCTTTTGAATGTCTGCTGAGGGCCGCATAAGGACTCAGATAACTTTCTTCCCAGTTTTCTGTACTTTCACGAATCGTCATCCTGCTTTCCTCCTGATTCCCTTATATAATAAATATACTGTGTAAAATCCCAAAATCCTTCCTGTTTTTTAAATTTTTTTAAATTTTTTTATTTTCGGATACTTTTTCTTTCCAATCATGTATTTTCTCATGTAGGCAAAGGTCTTTTCCTCCCCGTACCTGTCCAGCATTTTAAGGATATACTCCAGAAGCGCCCGGGTCTCATCATGAATCATATAGGCATTCTTGCCTTTCTCATAGTAAATCAAAGGAGAATGCTGCGTATATTTTTTTCCCTCGTATACTTTGGAAGCGGCAATCCGGTCCATAATCATCTCGTTCACATATTTCAGAGGCATCTTCATACCTGTCATGCCGGTGGTCTTTCCCTCCGCAGGGTCCATATTATAATCGATCCAGTACTCATAATGATGCTTATTACGCCCTTTGTGATGCAGCCACGCCGCCGAATACCCTTTATCCTCCCGTTCGGCATTGTTGGGGCTTCTGTAACCCTGGTAATATTTACAGCCCTGCCAGAACTCGGACGGCATATATTTGGACAGGTCATGGGTAAGTCCCTGCCAGTACATGCCCGCCTTAAAGCAATGCCTGGCGACCATAATCTTATGCTCCGTGATCGTGTGGAAATGATTCCATATATTAATCAGCTTCATACTTTTTACCTGCCAGTATTAAAATTGTATGGGGTGCAACCTCGATGGTCTTCCGATCCTCCAGGACAGGTTCTTCCCCCGGAGGATAAAATGCATGATCCTCTCTTGTCGTGTCTGCCGCCACATGCCACCGGAATCCTCCGGGAAGAATCGGCAGTGCCAGCTCATGTTCCACCATATGCATATTATAAAGCACATAACAGGTCTCGCCGCCTGTATACTCGCCTGCATAGAGGATGCCCATCTGATGGTTGTAGTTTTCAAACTCTTCGTACCAGGCTTTCTTTCCATGGTAGGAAAGATCGGGCATTCCTCTGGACAGATGGTCTTTCATGACATATTCTTTCCTGCGCCCAAAAGCCGGAGAGGCCTTTCTGAAAGCGACTGCCTCCTGTACGAATCTTAAAAGCCTTCGGTCTGCTTTCTTTCTGGACCACTGTATCCAGGATATTTCATTATCCTGGCAGTAGGCGTTATTGTTCCCCTGCTGGGAATTGCCCATCTCGTCACCGCCGTAGATCGCAGGTACACCCTGGGATAAAAGGACGAGCAAAAACGCGTTGCGAAGCTGCCTTCTTCTCAGTCTGTTGATTCCTTTTCCCATAGACGGACCTTCTTCTCCGTAATTAAAGCTGTAATTATAATCGCTTCCGTCCTGGTTATTGTCTCCGTTGGCTTCGTTGTGTTTCGCGTCATAGGAAACCATATCCGTAAAGGTAAATCCATTATGGCCCGCCATATAATTGATCACCGCAAACTGTCCGGGATTCCTCCGCAGGCTTATGGCCATACTTCCAAGCATATCTTCGTCCCCTCTTAGAAAACGCCTTGCCTTTACCTGAAAATCATCATTGTACTCTGCCAGCCTGCGCCTGAGCGGTTCGTGACCGTACGGATAGATCCGGTCTGTCGGAAAATATTCACTCATAATCTTGATCCGGGAAAGGTAAGGGTCCTGCGCAAGTAAAGCCAAAGGCGTGCCGTCGCTGTTTACATGCACCCCGTCAATATGATATTCTTTTGCCCAGTATCTGATGCAGTCCAGGATCATACTTTGATTGGTCCCAAACGGAAAATAAAACTCCAGGATCAGCTCCATCCCGTTTTTATGCAGTTCCCGCACAAGTTCTTTTAACTCCCGCACGGGATCGCCGGAAGCGCTGTAGGAGGCCTTGGGCGCAAAATAGTCTGCTTCTTTATAGCCCCAGTAATTCATCTTTTTCTTTTTTATAAAGGGTTTGTGTTTTTTGGGCGTCTCATCGGCTTCCACCTCCAGGAACTCATAGACCGGCATCAGCTCCAACTGTGTGACGCCTAATTTTTTCAGATAAGAGATCTTTTCCCGGATCCCCGAAAAGGTCCCGGGATGTTTCACCCCGGACGAAGGGTCCATGGTAAACCCTCTGACGTGGGTCACATACAACACACATGCTTCATAGGGAAGCATAAGCGGCTGATCTTTCTGCCAGGAAAAATATCCGGACAAGATGCCGCACCTTATATCATGGGGACCTTCAGGAGGCGCTCCCCAGATCTCCCTCCCTCTGATCAGCCTGGCGTAAGGGTCCTGTACCACATCCCCGTCAATCCGATAATTATACTCGTACTCGTCTGCCGGAAGTCCTTTCAGTTTCATGGCGTAAATGTCTCCGAACTGCATCCTCTGATCAAAAACCAGCTCCGCCGCCGGCTCTTTCAAACCCCTGGGATACAAAAGCAGGCTGCATTCTTTCTTATCCTGTACCGCTACCGCAAAATTGATGTCCCGTCCGTTTTTTGTCACTCCTAAAAAAGCCGGATCACCGGCTTCCATGCGATAATCAAACATGGTGATTTATCCTTTCCCCTTACGTCCCGTATGTTCGTATGGAAGAAAAGGACAAACAAAACTGCTTGTCCTTTTTTCTGCTGGTTACTCAGTATCTATTATATAGTTTTTTTTGTCGGTTTTCAACTGTTTTCCGAATCTGTCGTCCCGCCCGACGAAGAATCCGTCTTTTTTTCATATCTTCCGGATGTTTTTATCGTCCTTTTTTTATAGATTTTCCTGAGAAGCAGGACAATCACTCCAATCACGACCGCCCATACTGCCAGTACAGGAAGCGAACCAATCAGGCCGATGACAAATCCCCGCAGCCCCTGTCCCACAGCGTACAGATTGTCACTGAACCGGTCGGAAATCTCCTGGAAAAAGCTTCTTTCGCCTGTCTCCGTGATTCTCTCAACTTCGGAAACACTGATATGTACGGTACTGTAATCGATCTGGTTATCTAAAAGACGCTTCTGGCTGCCGTAATTTTCCAGCTCATACCGCACTTCCGAAAGACGGCTTTCGATTGCCATAAGATCTTCCAGATTTCCTGCCTGCTCCAGAAGCTCCAAAAGCCGCTCCTGCTCCGTTTCCAGGGATTTCTTACGGCTTTCCACATCTATATACTGAAGGGTTACGTCTTCCACACCTTCATTTTTATAGGTGACATTGCCCAGTCCGTCCACGATCTGAATAAATTCATCCAGCTTATCGGAGGGAACTCTGGCCGTATAGTCGGCGCTCCGGGTGCTGACGCTGGTATAGCTGTTGCCCCAGACCGAGGAGCTTTCTATATATCCGCCTATATCGCGGACATTTTTTGATATTCCTTCGATGACCGAGTCAAATTCTTTTGTCTGCAGCTCCAGATTCACGGTCCTGATCAGTTTTCGACCGGTGTCTGCCACGCTTTCAATGCCGTTCTCCGAGGTTACGGCACTCTGGCTCTCCGTCACACCTGCTTCTCCCGCCGCTTCGGCGGGCGCCGCATATGCCGCCGTATCTTCGGCCACTTCCGTAAGATAAGCGGCTTCGTTTCCGGATGCGTCCATCGTGTTCTTTCCGCCGCCTCCGCAGCCGGATACCGCCAGAATTAAAAGTCCCGCGACCAATACTGCCAAACTTTTCCTCTTCATCCTGTTACCTCCCGTTTCATTCTGCTTTGCCTTACATTTATTTTTCTTCTTCTGTAAATGCACCTTCGAAGGTAAATTCCGCACCGATCAGCTCTTCTCCTACGCAGGCAACCAGGCGATACTGCTCTGCTCCGTAGTCTATCCGGCAGCCGGACAGGTCGATCTCTTCGTCTACAGCCATACCGGCCTCCAGGGCAAGCCATTCTCCTTCCATCTCTTCCTGGAAAGGAATCGTATACCAGACCCCGTCGAGCCGCACTTCCAGTGCATACCGGCTAAAATACTCGATATCCACTTCCCCTGTGTTGCCGATGGTAAGGAATAAGACCGGGCTGTTTTTGTCCTGTACCGGGCAGTTTACCAGTACAGTTACGTAGTCTAACGCCCCCGGCACTTCCTGCTGCCTGGCAGGATAGACGACCTGCCCGCAGTAAATCCTTTTTTCCGGGGATTCCTTCGGCTCGCCCCCGCCGGCGTCGGCGCCTTCTGTGTCTGCCGCTTCTTCCACAGTTTCTTCCGATGCTTCCGGGGCCGCGGCGCTGTCTGCGGCTCCGGATCCGGATTCGTTTTGTATCCCTTCTGTCACGGAACCGCCGCCGGACGGAAACGGCACCACATAATAGAACAGTCCGCCGCACAAAAGAAACAAAAGGACACACGCGGCCCATCCGGCATACCGCCTTGAGAAGTGTTTTCTGACCCCTGTATTTTGGGACGCCTCGGACAATTCCTCCATATATTCTCCCATGGTCCTCTCAAAACCTTCGGAAAAACGGTGCGTTCTGGCGATCTCACGCTCCGGCGGAACGAAACTTAAGTCTTCTTCCAGACATTCCTCCAGGGCATGCCTTAAAAGTTCTTCTCTGGAAAGAGTATCATGCTTTTTCAAACCGTTCCGCCTCCTTCCTGATCATCTCCTGAAGTTTTTTCCTGGCGCGGAAGTAGCGCACATTGACATTTTTGGCCGTGATCCCCAGTATGTCTCCGATCTGCCCGTCCGACATATGGTATACATATTTGTATTCAAAGACAACCCGGTAACTGTCGTCCAGTTCCAGAATACAGGATACCAGATAATTATAATTATCCTCTGTCAAAAGACGGTCTAAAATATCCGCTCCTCCTTCCTCTGCTGCCAGATCTTCTTTCAGTTCCTCTGTGGGCTTTGTCTTACGTAGAATGTCGACCGCCTTACTCCTTACAACTGTCGCCAGAAACTTTTTCGTCCGCGGACTGTGAATGTCCTCTATCTTGTCCATATGCCTGGTCAAAGCAAAAAACGCTTCCTGCACCGCATCTTCCGCCAGATGTTCGTCCTGCAGCTTCTGGTTTGCCACATACCACATAAAGTGCCTGTACTGGTCATAAATCTGTGTGAATTTTTCCTGCTCCTCGGGACTGTCCAGAAGCGCCAGAAACAGAAACATAATTTATCCTCCTGGTAAATGCATCTACATCTATAAAAACGCAGTTTTCTCTTATTTTACTACATGACCAGGAAAAAATCTTCTTAAATCTTCTTAAAAGTTTCTTAAGGGAGGAAAATTAAGGTATGACAAATTCCACGCATCCCATATATCCCGGCGCCACCTCATACTCGTTAAAGCAGACGACTACCTTTCCGTCGGCGTTGACATAAAAGTCCTGGTCTTCGGCAATTGACTCGAAATTCCATTCGGGCACATCCTCATTATCGATCCAGTAGGTGACATTTTCATCCTCCGCCATACGCTGGCGCATCTGGGACTTCACGCTCTCGCTGATCGTCTCCACATAGTCTTCTCCAAAGAAATCCGAAAGAGCCGCCCGTTTTCCGGTCGTCTTGTCTATGGTATAATGACGGTGCTGCTCATAACCGCTGCCTGCGCCCTGATAGAGTACCAGGTCCAGGGAAAACCATTTGTCGTCATTGACCAGCACTTCGCTGTCAATTAAAAGATCCTGATACCCGTCTTCAAATTCCTCCATGTTTTGTTTAAATTCTTCAATCAGTTCGTCTGTGACTTTCTGAATATCAAAATTGATGGCATCCGCCGACTCCCGGGCAGGCCCTTCATTTTCTTCGGATACTACCTCCGGTACTTTCACATCCGCTATATATCTGTCTTCGTCCACCTGATATTCCCTTACAGTTACCACCTTAAAAAGTTCTCCCAGCACAGGGATCTGCTGCATGGCCGCCGCCGCTGTCCTGCTTGTATTCGGAAGAATCAGGACGATGGCGATCACCGCCGCCGCGCTTCCTGCATAACGCATCATTCTGATTCTCTTTGCTCTTTTCTTATCCTGGCCTGCTTTTTTCATGGTTTCCTCCATCCTTTCTTTTAGTTCTCCCGGTACTTTGATCTGTTCATATTCTGTTTTCCATCTTTTCATACTTCCGATCCTCCTTCTTCCATATATTTTTTCAGCTTCTCCACTGCCCGGTACAGGCGGCTTTTGATCGTGTTCTCATTCATATGGAACATTTTTGCGATCGTCGAGATCTTTTCCTCCTCAAAATACTTCAGGACCACAAGGGACCGCTCTTCCTGGTTCAGCATGCCCAGCGCCCGCTTAAGATCCAGATCCGCAATCTGATCTTCCGTTCCTTCCTCCGGCATGCTCTCTATGGGAACTGTATCCCCTTTGTATTTTTTAAGAAATCGAACCGCCTCATTCATCATAATCCTGCAGATCCAGGTATCCGCGTACTGCGGATTTTTCAAAGAATCGCTCTTTAAGATCGCCCTGTATGCCCCTTCCTGCACGATATCCATGGCGTCCTGTTCCTGGAAGGTATAACAGTAGACGATCCGGTAGTATTTCTCATAATTCCTGGTCAGACATTCCCGAACCAGTGCTTCCTTATCCATCTTTCCCATGCACCTTTCTCCTTATTTTCGTTTCTGTTTGACTGTTAGACCTCCGGCCTTACAAAAAAGTTTCATTCTAAATAAAAAAAAGCAGATATTTTTTTATCCGCTTTTTTCCGGTATCCTTTTATCCATGTATCAGTTCTTCAAAGTTCCTGATATATTTATCGCTGTATCTTCTGACGCCTGCCTGGTCAGCCTCGGAGCTTTCATACACCCCGATCGTAAAGAATCCTGCTTCCTTCGCCGTCTTCAGGGCAAAAGCGGCATCCTCCGCCACCGCGCACTCGGCCGCCTTTCCCCCGAGTCTTTCGGCAGCCAGGTGATAGACAGCCGGGCTGGTCTTGCCGACGCCCACCATCCCGCAGTCCACCATGAAATCAAAATACGGCAAAAGCCCGTTTCTGTCAAGCGCCCGCTTACCCAGCGCCGCCGAAGAAGCAGTCGCCACGCACATGGGAATCCCTTTTTCTTTCAGATAAGAAAGCCATGCTCTAACGCCCGGCTTGGGCAGGATATCTTCGGCATAATTTTTCTCAATCCGCCCGCATAACTCCCTGGTAATATCTTCCGGGGCCTTATCAAGAGAATAGGTTTCTTTCAGCCAGTATCCTGCTTCATGCACGGACATGGCCGTCAGCCGTTCGTCCAGATCGTCAGGAACCGTCACCTGCAAATCTTCCATATAATTCCGGGCCAGACGTTCCCAGTAAGGAATCGAATCCAGAAGTGTGCCGTCCATATCAAATATCATATACCGAAATTCCATACTGTTCTCCTTGTGTATCTGATCCGGCTATATACGAATCTTCGTACCTTTTTGATCGCGTCCCGCCGGTTTCAGCTTTTGTATTGCCACCTCTTTTTCTTTGTATAAAAGAGTGGTTTCCGATCCTTTTTCAAACAGGAAGACGCCTTCCAGACAGTCCGTATCCGAAAGCCTCATCAGGCGCACGCCCACAGCCGCTTTCTTCTTCATCGGAATTTCATCTGCCTCAAACCGCAGGAAATACCCTCCTTCCGACCAGAGGACAATCTGCATGCCGTCACCTAAAAGGCCTGTATACAGCACTTCATCCCCTTCGCCCAGCCTGGTCGCCGCACTGGTGCGGGTACGGACGTCATATTCAGAACCGCTCACGATCTTCCCCATACCGCTTCGGGTAACAAAAAGTATTTTCTTTTGCAGCAGTTCTTCCATACTGCAAATACACAGAAGCCGCTCGGAAGCGCTGTCATAATTGCAGTAGTTGTCAATGGGAAAGGCTTTGTCTCTGAACTTTCCATAGGGAAGATCCAGTACTTTGGCCGTATGCATCCGACCCTGATCGGTAAAAATACAGATACGGTCCGTATTGCGGCAGCCGATCACATAGCGGCTTTCCGCATCCGCGGCCTCTTTGTTCCGCTCGTAGGCGGCCACATCCATGGTCCGGCAGTAACCAAAACGGTCCATCAGAAGTACCACCGGTATTTCCTCCGGCTTCTTCTCTTCAAAAACCGCCGCTTTGGCATTCTCTATGACGGTCTTTCTCGGCACCGCATAGGCTTTTTTAAACCGGTCCAGTTCCCGCATGATGACTTTGGCCATCTCATCGTAATTGTTCAGTATTTCTGAATAGCGGGCAATATTCTTCATGGTTGCATCATGTTCTTTTTGAAGTGCTTCTATCTCCAGCCCGATCAGTTTATAAAGGCGCATTTCCAGAATCGCCGTCGCCTGGCGTTCCGTAAAAGAAAGCTTTGACGCCTGCTTTTTTGACCGCTCCGACTTAAAGCGGATGCCTTCTGTCTGTCCGTTCACCAGACAGCCTTTGGCCATCTTAAGATCCCGGCTGCCCCGTAAAATCTCAATGATCAGGTCAATCACGTCGCAGGCTTTCATCAGTCCTTCCTGAATCTCTTTTTTATCCAGCTCTTTATTCAGAAGGGTTTTGTATTTTCTCGTATTTAACTCAAACTGAAAATCAATCACATGGTCAAAGACCTGCAAAAGTCCCAGCGTCTCGGGACGGCCGTCCGCCACCGCCAGCATATTGACGCCGAACGTATCTTCCAGCCGGGTCTTTTTGTACAGCATATTGATAATCTGCTCTGTGTCCGCGCCTTTTTTAAGCTCCAGCACAATCCGGATTCCTTCTTTGGAAGACTGGTTGGTAATGTCCACGATATCCGTGGTCTTTTTTGTCTCCACCAGGGTCCCGATATCATTCAGGAACTTCCCGATATTGGCCCCGATCATCGTATAGGGAATCTGGGTGATGACAAGAAGCTCTCTGCCCCCTTTGGCCTTCTCGATTTCCACTTTGCCCCGAAGCTTGATCTTTCCCGCGCCGGTCTGATAGATCTGGGCCAGTTCATCTTTATTGATGACTACCCCGCCCGTGGGAAAATCGGGGCCCGGCATGATCTTTAAAATTTCCTCCACCGTCAGTTTGGGATTCTTCATGTACGCCTTCATGGCATCGATGACTTCTCCCAGATTGTGAGGGGGGATGCTGGTGGACATACCTACCGCTATGCCCTCCGCACCGTTGATCAGAAGATGGGGAATCCGGGCGGGAAGAACGGAAGGTTCCTTCTCTGTCTCGTCAAAGTTCGGCACAAAATCCACGATGTCCTTATCCAGGTCCGCCAGAAGCGCTTCTTCGCTTACTTTCTGAAGCCTGGCCTCCGTATAACGCATGGCGGCCGCCCCGTCTCCTTCGATGGAACCGAAATTTCCGTGTCCGTCCACCAGCGGCAGGCCTTTCTTAAAGTCCTGCGCCATGACGACCAGAGACTCATAGATGGAACTGTCCCCATGGGGATGGTATTTACCCATCGTATCACCTACGATACGGGCGCATTTTCTGTACGGACGGTCGCTCCTGATGCCAAGCTCATGCATATCATAGAGGGTACGCCTCTGCACCGGTTTTAAGCCGTCCCGCACATCCGGCAGCGCCCGGGCCACGATGACGCTCATGGCGTAATCGATATAAGACTTCTGCATAACATCAGAGTATTCTGTTTTGATGATTATTTCTTCACTCATATTTTAAATATCCAGTTCTGCGTCTACCGCGTTTTCATAAATAAACTGCCGTCTGGGCGGAACTTCCGTACCCATCAGCATCTCGGTCACGGACGAAGCAAGCCTTGCGTCCTCGATCTCCACCTGTTTCAGCCTGCGGCTCTCAGGGTCCATGGTCGTCTCCCAGAGCTGTTCCGAATCCATCTCTCCCAGACCTTTATAGCGCTGCAGCGTAAAGACACCCGTATGTTTCTTCCGGTAGGTCTCCAGCGCTCTGTCGTCGTAGAGATATTCCTCTTTTCCCCTGGAAGGCATGGCTTTATAAAGAGGCGGCATGGCAATATACACATGTCCCTCATAGATCAGTTCCGGCATAAACCGGTAGAATAAAGTTAAAAGCAATGTACTGATATGGGCGCCGTCCACATCCGCATCCGCCATGATAATAATTTTATCATAGCGAAGCTTTGTAATATCAAAATCGTTGCCGTATCCTTCCGAAAACCCGCAGCCGAAAGCGTTGATCATGGTCTTGATCTCCGCATTGGCCAGTACTTTGTCGATGCTGGCCTTTTCCACATTCAGAATCTTCCCCCTGATGGGAAGGATCGCCTGATAGGTCCGGTTCCTGGCCGTCTTGGCGGAGCCGCCTGCGGAATCGCCCTCCACGATAAAGATCTCGCACCTGGAAGCGTCCCGGCTCTCACAGTTGGCCAGTTTTCCGTTGGAGTCAAAAGAAAATTTCTGTTTTGCCAGAAGATTGGTTTTGGCCCGTTCTTCGCTTTTACGAATCTTTGCCGCCTTCTCGGCGCAGCCGATCACCGCTTTTAAGGTATCCAGATTCCTGTCAAAATACCGCTGGATCTCTTCCCCCGCCACTTTTGACGCGGCTTTGGAAGCATCCTGATTGTCCAGCTTTGTTTTGGTCTGGCCTTCAAACCTGGGGTCCGGATGCTTGATGGAAATAACGGCAGTCATGCCGTTTCGTACGTCCGCGCCGGTAAAATTCGCGTCCTTCTCTTTTAATATGCCCAGTTCCCTGGCATAGTTGTTGATGATCGTGGTAAATATGGTCTTAAATCCGGTGATATGGGTCCCGCCTTCGGCATTGTAAATATTATTGCAGAAGCCAAGGACATTTTCATGAAATTCGTTGATATACTGAAAAGCACCTTCCACAGCGATATGCTCGCTCTCCCCCTTGAAATGAACCACATCATGGACCGTCTCCTGCGAGTGATTCAGTTCCTTCACAAACCCCACAAGCCCGTCGGGTTCCTGATATACAATCCGCTCCGTCTCCTGGCCTCTCCGGTCTTCAAAGACGATCGTAAGCTCCGGATTCAGATAAGCCGTCTCATGCAGGCGGCTTTTGACTTCCTCCGCCTTAAAGGCCGTCTTTTCAAAGATCTCAGGATCGGGAAGGAAACGGATCTTCGTACCGGTTTCCTTTGTCTTTTGCACCTTCGGCAAAAGGCCGTCCGAGAGTTCCTGCACCGGGATGCCCCGTTCATAGCGGTCGTGATGAACGTATCCGTCCCTGGATATCTCAATGTCCAGATAGACAGACAGGGCATTTACCACAGAAGACCCTACACCGTGAAGTCCTCCGCTGGTCTTATAGACGGTATCGTCGAATTTGCCCCCTGCATGGAGCGTGGTAAATACAAGGCGCTCCGCGGGCACGCCTTTGGCATGCATCCCCACGGGGATTCCGCGCCCGTCGTCGATCACCGTACAGGAACCGTCCTTTTCCAGATACACTTCAATCCGGCTGCAAAAACCTGCCAGATGCTCGTCTACGGAATTGTCCACAATCTCGTGGATCAGATGGTTCAGTCCTTTGGTAGACACACTGCCGATGTACATGCCAGGCCGCTTTCTGACGGCTTCCAGGCCTTCCAGGACTGAGATACTGTCTGCGTCGTAAGTGTTATTTATCATATTTATTTATCATCCTCTATCTTCTCTCTTTCTAATGTCTCTTTGGCATGACTGTAATCGAAAATTTGTTCGATTTTCGTATTATAACACATCATTCAGGATTCTTCAATATCTACCGTGACAGTCCAGTAACTTTCTTTTGCTTCTATGGCGCTGACGACGCCTTCCAGGTTGTTTAGTCTGTTTTTTGTATTATTGGACATGGCAACGGCATCTTTTATCGTATAATAATACATGACACCGGCCATGGTGCTTATGGAGTCCTCTTTTAAAAGCGCCCGGTCACCTTCCTGTATTAACCCAGCCCGCTCCATACGAAATTCCATCTTTCTGACCGTCATACGCCACCCCCAAAAATTCTTCCAGGCAAATCTTCTGATCACATATCAGTTTTGCCGCAGGAATCCCCACATAACGCAGATGCCACGGCTCTGAAATGATCCCCGTGATATCTGATTTTCCTGACGGGTAACGGATTACATACCCATATTCCCAGGCATGTTCTTCCACCCATTTATACTCTTTTGTGTTTCTGATTCCTTCATCCAGCCTTTTATAATTTCTGGTAACAAAATCAACCGTAAGGCCCAGCTGATGTTCGCTGGTGCCGGGTACCGCTACAACTCTTCCGGCTTCCGTTACCGCCGAAGCGTGACTGTACCCCTCTTTTTCCAGCTCGGAAATCTTGTTTTTGAAAAGGCTCACCTGCTTTAGATAGGTGCGGTAGGAAGATGTAACGCTGATATAAATCTTTTCTTTTTTCGCATCCTGTACCATCTTTGTGATGGCATCCGCCGCCCTTTCTTCCAGTTCGTGCCCGCTTCCGATACTGACCAGATCCAAATCCAGCTCTTCTTTTAAAATATACTCTTTATTCAAAAGACTTAGATAACCGTTGATCACTGCGGCCTGGGCGCCCTTTTTTAAAGAACTGTCAATATCTTTTTTCACCTGTTCCGTCAAAATACTTTCGCTTAGCCTGGCCCTGCTTTTTCTGATCACAGGTTTTGGAGCAGGCTGTTCCTCCGGAACCGGAACCCCGTTGGGATCGGCCGCTGCTGCTTCCGCTGCCGCCTGCGCTGCTGCCGCTTCTGCCGCCGCCTGCGCTTCCGCCTCTGCGGCTGCCTGCGCCGCCGCTGCTTCCGCCGCCGCCTGCGCTGCTGCCGCTTCCGCCGCCGCCTGCGCCTCTGCGGCTGCCTGCGCTGCTGCTGCTTCCGCTGCCGCCTGCGCCTCTGCGGCTGCCTGCGCCGCCGCTGCTTCCGCTGCCGCCTGCGCCTCTGCGGCTGCCTGCGCCGCCGCTGCTTCCGCCGCCGCCTGATCCGCGGCCTGCGTCCGTATACCATCTGCCCCAAACACCAGCATCCCGCTTAAAAGCAGCGCCAGACAGGCAGTCTTTCTGTATTTTTTCATATACTCCTCTGCTCTTTCTTTCGGTTTTTCATTTAACAGTTTTTCTTTGTCCGCGCCGCGTCAACAGCAGAAATACATGCCTCTGCCCCCGCAGCAGCAGAAATTGCAGACCGTATAGGCCATACACATCCGGCAGCAGGCGCCGTTGTCCATAACCGTCATTCCGCCATAGGGCGAACTCATCTGGTCATACCAGCTTCCGCCGCCCTCAAGCTGACGCAACAGTGCCTGGTACTCCATACGGTTCGGCTCCAGTTCCACCGCCCGTCTGGCATGCTCCAGCGCAACCACATTATTGCCCAGCCCGTTGTTGGCAATCGCGCTTACATAATACCACCTGGAACCTTTTGTGTCCATGCTGGAAAGTACATGCAGCGCTTCTTTATATCTGCCGCCGCGGATATAATTCATGGCAGCGTTCAGATAATTGCTGTAATCGTCACTTTGACCGGTTGCGCCGCTTTGGTATCCTCCATAGCCGTTCGCGCCTCCATACCCGCCGTAACCCTGTTCTTTTTCTTTCATAATCTGATCATAGGCGGCCTGTATCTGTTTGAACTTTTCCTCCGCCTGGGCAGCGTTGGGATTGTTTACATTGGCGTCCGGATGATATTTCCGACTAAGGCTTCTGTATGCCTTTTTAATCTCCTCATCTGAGGCGTTTCTCGGAATCCCCAGCACTTCATATGGATCTGTCATCATGAATCCTTATCCGTTCCCTTTCTCCTGCACCGGATCTGCCCATAACGGGTCCATACTCCGGCGTATAATATATTTCGCAGGATCTCTGCCTCCTCCAACACGGGCAGCATCTCAAACGCACGGGAAGTCTCAGCCATCATCATTTTCAACATCTGCCGGCATTCCTGCTCAAAAGTATCTTTTTTATATAGTTCTGCCAGAGGATTGTAACGTCCTTTCTTCAAATCATCCTCTATATCCTCGTAGGCGTCCATCAGATAAATAAATTTCCCGAAGAAAAAGCCCATACGTCTGAGCCTTTCCTCCCAGGCATCCTTACGAAAAACAAACAGTTCCGATAAAATCTCACCGAAGATGCCGGCGGTCCTGTCAATATTATATACGTTGTTTTTTTCCAGGACACGAAGCTCCTTTAAAAGCCCCGCTGTTTTTTTCATCTTTCTGCCGTACTGCGTTTTCAGCTTCTTCATCTTTCTTTTCAGAAAGGCGGCAAAGAAAAGCCCCTGAAATTTATGCTCATCCTGCCAGTCGTCCAGACATTTATAATACGTCAGGATCACATTCATATCTGCCGCGTAATCAAAATACGGGTTCTCCCTGTAAGGATGCTTCTGAAGCGGGTGCGCCAGGCACCGGCTCGCTCCGGCTTTTGTATGCGGTTCGTACAGTCCGGTAAGTAAAAGCGCAAGAAACGTCATATCAAAGCTCAGGGTCATCTGCCCCAGCCTTCCATGGCGCTTCTTTAAGCTTCTGCACAGGCCGCAGTAACTGGCACGGTATGTCTCGTATTCTCTTATTTTAAGCTCCGGCTTATGTACGACAATATATCCGAACATAAACTAGCTCCTCCTCTGAAACTCACAACTGCACCTGGGGCAGCGGACCATGATCTTTCCCTTCCCTTTGGGAATCCGTATCTTCTGTCTGCACTGCGGGCAGGTGTAGATCCTGTGAAACTTACGTTCTTCCATAAGCTTTTTCTGCTGCCCGGACCATCTGCGCAGTCCGGCTGTCAGATCCAGATATTTTCGGTTCTCTTTATAACGGGCCTGATAATTCCTGGACAGTGACCTGAAATAAGAATAAAACAAAAGAACCCAGGCAAGCACATATAAAACATTGCTGCGCACAAAAAGATTCACAAGTATACATACGACAGCCGCGCCCAACAGAAACCGGGTAAATTCGTCCTGGCCATACCTTCCCTGCATAAAACGATAAAATTTTTCTCTCATAAATTACGGACTCCTTTTTTCAATACGATTTCAGTATCTATTATCAGTCTGATTTATGAATCTATTGTAAACATGAATTGTGAAAATATAATGAAAATTTTATAAAAATCAACTTAAGAATGTACGGATTTCCTTTATTTTATCCATGGCGTCCCGGCATCCAAGCTCATAGACTGCCTGCACTTTTCTGGGATTTTTTTCCATCCTTCCCATTTGGGGGTCACGGCTTGGGCGCACAATTAAAATTTCTCCTTCTTTTTCCAGGTGCGCAAGCTCGGCAAGGGTCTGATTGTACCGCCTGTACCGTTCTTCCATCGCCTGTATAAAAGCCGGATATTTACGATATACTTTCCGGGCAATTCTCATATCGGACGGCTTCTTTAAATATCCTTCCGGTCTTGTCAGAACGACGATATTTTTCTCATATCCCATGGAACGAAAGGCCAGAACGGGAATACTGTCCGCCACGCCTCCGTCCAGAAGCTTCCTGCCTCCTGCTTCCACAATCCGGGACACTAAAGGCATGGAGGCAGAAGCCTGCATATATTCCACTTTCTTCATATCGTCCATATGGATATATTCCGCCTTCCCGGTCTCCACGTTGGTGCATACGACATAAAATTTCATGGGAGAGCGCATAAACGCTTCATGATCAAAGACGTCCAGATGATCCGGCAGGTCATGATAACAGAACTTTGTACCTACCAGGCTGCCGGTCGTAAAAAGCGACCAGAAACTCATAAACCTGGGATCGTTCATATACTTCAGGTAATAACGTATACTCCTTCCATGCTGCCCCGAAACGAAAGAACATCCGTGGATCGCTCCTGCGGATACGCCGATCACGCCGTCTGTCTGTATCCCGTGCTCCATCAATACATCCAGAACGCCTGCGGTATAGATTCCCCGCATGGCGCCGCCTTCGAGTACCAACCCTGTCTTAACGCTCATACTTTTAATGTTTTGTACTGCCTTTCTAAAATATTTATCAGCTCTTCTCCCGGTTCAAAACAGACCACATGGTTTTCGATCTTCATCACACAGCAGTCGTCCACATCCCTGTGAGAAGAAAAATCTCTCGTAACGGCGCCCAGACGAACGGCTTCTTCTTTCCGGCCTATATGATAACCGGACATGTTCTTCAGTTCGCACAAAAATTTTCTCTTCCTGCGCATTTTCCGGTAGATCGCGCAGATCTCCAGAGAACCGTCCACATAGATCGTTTCATATTCAAGGTCTGCGCTCATATAGGCAAGATAACAGAACACACAGCCGGCCAAAACTGCCAGAAAAAAGATCCAGTGGACCATTACCGCCAGAAAAACTGCCGCGATTGTCAGAAGAAGGACTGCTGCCTGTTTCAGGCGCATCCCGGGAGTCTGCCTCACGGATACGCAGTATTCTGTATATTTCTCATCCATTAAACTCTACTCCTGTCAAGATTCTGCTGATTTAAAATCCCCGGGACATTTAAGTTCCCCCGGGGATCTTTGTTTATAAAATCTCTCTGATCCATCCCTCCGGGGCTTTCACCCGGCCCATCTGGATACCGGTCAGGGTATCGTACAGTTTTTTCGTCACCGGCCCCATCTCATCCATACCGCTTGGCAGGCAGATCTCCGTCCCGTGATCCACGATTTTGCCCACCGGAGAGATAACCGCCGCAGTGCCGCACAGACCGCACTCTGCAAAATCTTTCAGCTCGTCTTTTCTGACCGGACGCTCTTCCACTTCCATTCCAAGATAGTCTTTTGCCACCACCATCAGAGAACGGCGGGTTACGGAAGGAAGGATGCTGTTGGACCTGGGCGTTACGAATTTACCGTCTTTGGTGATAAACATGAAGTTCGCGCCGCCGGTCTCCTCCACATAGGTTCTGGTGGCGGGATCCAGGTACATGTTCTCGTCAAATCCCTGGTTATGGGCATCCACGATATTATAAAGGCTCATGGCGTAATTCAGCCCTGCCTTGATATCACCGGTTCCATGGGGCGCGGCACGGTCCACATCCGACACACGGATCGTGATCGGTTTTGCGCCGCCTTTAAAATACGGGCCCACCGGTGTGGTAAAGATCCTGAACTGATATTCGCTGGCAGGTTTAACACCGATAACAGCATCAATGCCGAACATGAAAGGACGGATATACAAAGTCGCTCCGCTTCCGTAAGGCGGCACATAAGCCGCATTGGCTTTTACAGTCTCTATAACCGCTTCTACGAAACGGTCTTCCGGAAATACGGGCATCTGCAGCCTTCTTGCAGAATCCGCCATACGTTTTGCGTTCAGGTCAGGGCGGAAGGTGACGATCCTGCCGTCCTCTGTGGTGTAGGCTTTGATCCCTTCAAAGCAGGTCTGCGCATACTGCAGTACGCAGGCGCATTCACTCATAACGATCATGGGATCGTCAGACAAAGTTCCCTCATCCCATGCTCCGTCTTTGTAGTTGGCCACGAATCTTTTATCGGTCGGCATATAGCCAAAACCAAGATTCCCCCAGTCAATATTTTTCTTCTCCATCAGACTGACTTCCTTTCCTGTGTATGTAAAATAGATTGAGATTGGTTATCTTTTCACAATCATACGCCATTCAGGGAAGTGTGTCAAGGTTGTTTCTGCATGGACATACCCGGATGCTTGCCATGGGACAGAATTGGAATTATAATAGGAAAAGACATATGAGAGGACAGGAAATGATGATGGACAGGAAAAGAAAAGGAAAAAGGCGCAGACAACAAGGGAAGAAAAGAAGGGATATGGAGAGCTTTTTCTTTCGGCTGTCACAGGTTTCGGTGCTGTGTATTCTGATCGGAGCTTTTTTACTCTTTTATCAGACAGGATATATACAGACGGTCATCAGCCTGTACAAAGAAGCGCAGGAAATCATGGAACAGTCGTCGGAGGAAGATTTTCATACGAATCTGTCCGGCGAAGTGTATGACGCGGACAATCGGCTGATTGCCCTTTTAAGAAATGACAAAAATATCGTATATCTGGATTCCGGACAAATCCCCGAAAGGGTAAAAGAAGCGTTCGTAAGTATCGAGGACAAGCGTTTTTACAAACACGGCGGATTTGATCCTTTCGCGATCCTCCGGGCGCTGGAATCACTGGTGGCCAAAAACAGCATTACCCAGGGCGGAAGCACCATCACCCAGCAGTTGTCCAGAAACATCTATCTGACCCACACGGTTAAATGGGAGCGCAAAGTAGAAGAAATCTTTATCGCCGTTGCGCTGGAAAAAAAATATACCAAAGATGAAATACTGGAATTTTATATCAACAATATCTATTTTTCCAACGGATATTACGGAATACAGGCGGCAAGCAGAGGATATTTCAGTAAAGACAGTGACGAACTCAGCCTGTCCGAAACCGCTTTTTTATGCGCTGTCCCCAACAATCCTGCCGGCTTCGATCCCCTTTTGCACAAGGAAAACACTTTAAAACGCCGGAACCTGATCCTGAAAAATATGTATGAGGACGATCTGATCTCAAAAACAGAATACGAAGACGCCCTGGAAGAAGAAATCACCCTGCATCCTTCCCGCGCCTCTTTTACGCGCACATGGGCGCATACTTACATATACGAATGCGCCACCCGGGCTTTGATGGAAGCCACCGGAAAAGACCATGATACCTGTCATCAGGACCTGTATACAAAAGGATACAGAGTTTACACTTCCATAGATATGGATATTCAGAAGCTTTTGCAGGATAAAATAGACGAGAGTCTGGCAGACTACAACACGCTGGGAACTTCCGGCGCCTATGCGCTCCAGTCCTCCGCAGTCTGTATTGACAACAGCACAGGGCTTGTATGCGCCATCGTGGGCGGACGCAGCCAGGAGGATATCTCCACGGATTACAACCGGGCTTATATGAGTTTCCGTCAGCCGGGCAGTTCCATCAAACCTCTGATCGTCTACACGCCTGCGCTGGAGATGGGGTATACGGCCTCTTCCACCGTCGTCGATTCTAAGGAACCGGACGGGCCGTCCAACTCCTCCGGGCATTACGCCGGAACCATGACCCTCCGGGCGGCCGTGGAACAGTCCAAAAATACGGTCGCCTATAAGCTGTTCCGGGAAATCACACCCGAAAACGGACTCTCCCGTCTCCTTGCCATGCATTTTTCTTCCATCGTAGAGGACGATTATACGCTGGCGGCTTCTTTGGGAGGACTGACCAAAGGCGCCAGTTCCCTGGAGATGTCAGCCGCTTACGCAGCCCTCGCCAACGAAGGAAATTACCGTCTTCCCACCTGTATCACCCTGATCACCGACATGGACGGCAACATCATTACAGTACCTGTTCCGGAAGAATATCCGGTCTACGAAACTGCCGCCGCCCGGGAGATGACCAATATACTGGAAGGTGTCCTGACCCGGGGAACCGCCAAAGGCCAGGGGATTCCCGGTCACTCCTGCGCAGGCAAAACCGGCACCACCAACGACAACATCGACGGCTGGTTCATCGGTTATTCTGCCTATTATACTACCGGCGTCTGGGTCGGTTTCGACTCTCCCAGAGGATTAAGCGGTCTGGCAGGCTCCACCTACCCTGTGGGCATATGGAAAGCCTTCATGACAGATCTGCATGAAGGCCTTCCTGAAAAAGCATTAAATGATTGATTTTACTGCTGCTCCGGCGGAGGCTGTGCCGCGCCGGGGTCCTCTGCCGGGGGCTGCTCCTCAGGCGCGGGCGCGGCAGGCGGCGGACTTCCTCCCAGCTCATATTCGCTGGGGACATACACGCCTTCCGTATGCACGGTACAGGTCGCGGCCTGCAGATTGGAACTGATGCCGTAAGCCGTATCCAGCGTTACCGCTTCCGCCACACCCGGCTGCAGGGCGGGCAGCAGCACTTTCGCCTGCGGCACACGGTTCGGACACATGCTGGTGGCCAGAAGCCCTGTATCCGCGCAGATACTGACCGCCACATGGTGGTCGCATACGGTCGTAGGCTGTTTCCCTTCCACAAAGTATTCATTTCTTACAATTCCGCCCCTGCCGTCGGCATCGCACAGCCCGCCCACGGCAAGTTTGCCGGATTTGGTGCAGATCACGCACTGCACGATACCGGAGGGCTTCTCAAAGTCTTTATTTTCCAGACTCTTGCTGTCATGAATATGTTTCATAACCGTCGCCCACAGATTCTTATGGAAATTAATCTCCGCGGAGTTAAGCTCATGTTTATATCCGTTGTTGTCATATCCTACCCAGATACCGGCGGTATAATATGGCGTCATACCCTCGAACCATACGTCCAGATCGTCGGAAGTCGTACCTGTCTTACCGGCGGTGGTCATGCCGTCGATCCTGGCACGGGCTCCTGTACCGCCTGCGCCGTTTACCACGTCTTTCATGCAGTCTATTAAAAGCCATGCATTCTGAGGGGATATGACCTGGCTTGGCTCCGGCCGGTTATCAAGGATCGTGTTGCCGTCGTTGTCCACCACTTTGGTGTACAGCCTGGGCTTGATATAGGCGCCGCCGTTGGCAATGGCCGCATACGCGGCGGTCAGTTCCAGATTGGACACGCCGTTTGTAAGGCCTCCCAGCGCCGCCGACTGGTTATAATCCGCCATGGCGCCTTCTGTCACCAGGGAGGTAAACCCGAATTTTAACAGATAATCGTTCACGGCCACCGTAGGCGTCACGTCCGTGATCGTCTTAACCGCCATGACGTTCATGGAACGGGTGATACCTTCCCGGAGCGTCGTCCAGCCACGGTATCCGCTGTTTCCCCAGTTTTTGACCAGACGTCCCTGACGGCCGCCTTCATTGTAGGCAAACGGCCCGTCGTACTGGACCGTCCCGGGACCGTAGCCCAGCGCTTCAAACGCAGGCGCATACGCGGCCACAATCTTGAAAGTGGACCCGGGATTTCGATAGGCGTCCGACGCGCGGTTTAATGTCTTATTGGCAGTCTTCTCTCCGCGGCCTCCGATCATCGCCAGCACTTCGCCTGTATGTTGGTCCATGATCACCATGGAAGCCTGGGGCTGTATGATAAACTCACACCGCTCGTAGACCGTATCCTCATCCGTAATGCCAAGGGTCGACACATATTCGTCCACGGCCGCCTGGGCTTCTTCTTCACTGTTATACAGGAGCTCATATTTGCTGTCTGACTTTTTAAAATACGCGGACAGCATCTCCTGACTGTAATTGGTTGTCTCTCCGTCCTTATTTACCACGCTCAGCGCCCACTCCAGGGCCACTTTACTGTCCGCAGGGAAATATTCCGGATTGGAAAAATCGTCGTCCAGAATCTTCTGAATCTGCGGATCCTGCGCCGTATAGATCTTCAGTCCGCTGCTGTAAAGTGCGTTAAACGCCTGCGTCTCCGTATAACCTGCCTTCTCCACCAGATCCTTTCTTACCTCGTCGGTCACCTTGTCCACATAATAAGAATAGACCATATTGGCAGAGGCAGTCTCCTCGTTGTGAGCGCTTATGCGGGAGTATACATCGTCCGCCACAGCCTCGTCATGCTCTTTCTGGGAAATATATCCCTGCTCCTGCATATACTGAAGAACTGTAAGAGCCCGCTTTCTGTTATCCTCCTCATGGGTAATGGGATTGTAACCGTTGGGGCTTTTTGTAATGGCTGCCAGTACTGCCGCTTCCGATATGCTCAGTTCGCTGACGTTCTTGCCGAAATACCGGTTTGCCGCTGCCTGCACACCTAAGGAATTCTGTCCTAAATTGATGGTATTCAGATAGCTTTCAAGAATCTCTTCCTTTGTCATGACTTCTTCCAGCTTGATGGCAAGAAACTGCTCCTGCAGCTTTCTCTCGATCTTCTCGGACATGTTGCTTTCCGACATAAAATCGAATACATTATTCTTAAGAAGCTGCTGGGTGATTGTGCTGGCGCCCTGGGTAGACTTAAAACCACTGGCCACAAAGGTCACGCCTGCACGAAACATACCCCGGATATCAATCCCGTTATGTTCATAAAAGCGCATGTCTTCAATGGCTATAAATGCTTCCTGCACATGTTTGGGAATATTTTCCAGCTTTACATAGGTACGGTTAGTGCCTTCTGCGATCAGCTCGGCGGTCTTATTGCCTTCAGCGTCATACACAGTAGACTTATATCCTCTGGGCAGCACGCTGGCGCTTGTAATATCCGGCGCATTCTCGATCACGCCTTTTACAATCCCCACGCCTGCGCACAGCCCCGCAACGCCCACAGCTATGATCAGCACCATAAACGTTTTCAAAAAGACAACGGCCACTTTCTTTCCCATTTTGGCTTTTTTTGATTTCAGCGCCTTTTGCTTTTTGGAGGTGCTTTTTTTACTGTAATTCATGTATCAGCCTCCTTTATTCTGTCTATTATAGCAAAGTTGCCTCTACAAATAAAGAAAAAAGTTCTTAAATTTCCACCAGACATTCAGGAAATTTTAAGAATTCTTTGGATTTTCTGATATTGTTTTCTATTTCTCCATATGCTATCATACCGACAGAAAGAAAATCACGGAGGCAATTGATATGTCAAAAAAATGCAGGTCTTTTCTCGCGGATTACCCCCATGCAGGGACCATCTTATATTTTGCAGTTTATCTTACCTGGTTTATCTGGCTGGAAAACCGCGCCAACAGGCCTTATCATGTAATCCATTTTCCGCTGGACGACTATATTCCGTTCTGCGAATATTTTATCATACCCTATCTTTTATGGTTCCTTTACATTGCCGCCGTCTTCACATGGCTGTTTTTTAAAGACAGGGAACACTTTTACAGATACATTGCTTTTCTGTACACAGGCATGACGCTTTTTCTGATCGTGTCCACGCTCTACCCCAACGGACACCTGCTGCGCCCGCTTAAATTTGAAAGAGACAATATTTTCACACAGATGGTATGTTTTTTATACTGGGCGGACACTTCCACCAACATTCTGCCGAGCATACATGTATTTAACTCGGTGGCGGCCCACGCGGCGGTCATGCATACGCCGGGCCTTGCCAAAAACAGATGGACAGTCCTGGGTTCCCGCATCCTGTGCGTATCCATTATCCTGTCCACCATGTTTTTAAAGCAGCACTCCTGCATCGATGTGATCCTGGGGCTTGCTCTGGCATCCTGTATGCATAAGCTTGTCTACCAGCCGGACTTCTTAGTTAAAGCCCATGACTTTATTGGCAAGCTTGTAGGCAACGACCGATACCTTTCTCCCACCTTTGCCGGGAAGATTCATCGCACGGCCAAAGATGCCGAAATATAATTTGTAGTAAAGACCTGGATCCTTTTTGCGAAGGTATCGCCACAGGTCTTTTTTCTTTTCCAGACTTTCCTTTGTGCCGGAGCGGATCAGCATAATGGACGATACGGTCATCATAATATCCAGATAACTGATCATATATTTCCGGAGTTTTACATTCTGAATGGATTTTAAGTCATACTGATCAATCATGATCTTATTGACTTTAATCTGCTGGTCCACCCTGCCGATCATCACCGACTCATTGACCGACTGATCCGACCTGCCGATAAAGTACCGGTACAGATCGATATCCATATAATACAGGGTCCTCACATACGGCAGAGGATAATATACGAAAATGTTGTCCACATAAAACGTATGTTCCGGGAGTTCAAGGCCGCAGTCTGTCAGCATATGGGTCCGGTAGATGGCCGAATGCATCAGAATATACTGTCCCAGGCGGAAATGTTTCACGTCGTTCCAGGTAAACACCTGATCCTGCGGGAAGGCCGCCGTATAGCGGACCGTCTTCTTTCTTCTGGCCCCCTGCTTCTCATAGACATAATTACAGATCATCATGTCCACCGTATCGCCTTTTCTTACCAGCTCAGACAGTTTTGCAAGCACTGTCCGGTAGCTTTCCGGATCCAGCCAGTCATCGCTGTCCACCACTTTAAAATACAGCCCTGTGGCATTCTTAAGCCCCGTATTGACTGCCGCGCCATGTCCGCCGTTCTCCTGATGCACCGCTTTTACGATGGAGGGGTATTTTGCCGCATATTCGTCCGCGATCTCTGCTGTCCTGTCTTTGGTGGAGCCGTCGTCTACAATGATGATCTCCACCTCCTCGCCCCCCGGGAGCAGCGTCTCGATACAGTTCCGCATATAGTCTTCGGAGTTATAGCAGGGAACTGCTATGGATAATAGTTTCATGATCACATACCTCTTTTTCTAATGCGTTATCAGTTCTTTTGCAAGCTTCAGCGCTTTTAGGACCATGGCGTCTATATTATAATACTTATATTCCGCCAGGCGTCCCAGGAGCCGCACATTGGGAACTTTATCCAGCAAAGCCAGATACTGCCCGTACAGCCTCTCGTTGGCCTCGTTGGCGATGGAATAATAGGGGATCTCTCCTTTCGCGCCTGTATAGGCGAAGGGATACTCCCGCACAATGGTCGTTCCCGGCGCTTTCTGCCCGGTCAGGTACTTAAACTCCGTAATCCGGGTAAAGTCTTCGCTCACTGTATAGTTTACCACACTGTGACCCTGATAATCCTCCTGATCCAGATATTCAAAGTCAAAACGAAGGGAACGATACGGAAGCCTGCCAAAGCGGCAGTCAAACAGCTCGTCCAGAGGACCCGTATAGACAACGTCCCCCTGGAAGGGTACGCCCTCATATAACACCTGGTCTTCTGTGATTGTAAGGCACTCTTTGGCATCGATACCGGTCTTAACCGTAATATCCGGATGGTCCAGCATGGCTTCAAACATCGGCGTGTAGCCGTCAAGAGGCATCCCCTGGTAAGGTTCCTGGAAATACCGGTTATCATAGGATATAAGGACCGGCACTCTTCCCGTCACCGCGGGATCAATCTGTTCCGGCGTCTGCCCCCACTGTTTCATTGTATAATGAAGAAATATATTTTCATATACATAGTCCGCGATCTGCCGGATGTCCGGGTCTTCGTGTTCTCTTAATTTTAAGATCGGCACCCTTGACTCCATCCCGAAAGCGTCTATCAGTTTTTTCTCCAGGACGTCTGCTTTTTCCCGGTCATAAACCATATGCAGCGTATTCAGGTTAAACGGCACCGGAATCAGGGTTCCATGAACATTGGCCACCACCTCATGGCCGAACTCGTACCACTTTGTAAAACGGGAAAGATAGTCAAAAGCCTCCTGCTCTTTCGTATGGAAAATATGGGGGCCGTATTTATGGATCAAAATTCCATGTTCATCTTTTTCGTCATAGCAGTTTCCCCCGATGTGGTCTCTTTTTTCCAGCACCAGTACCTTTTTTCCAGCCTCTGCCAGTTCTCTGGCCGCAACGCTGCCGGCGACGCCGGCTCCTATGATAATACTGTCAAACATCTTTTTTACCTTTCTTATTGTAGTTCCGCATCTTCATATTTTTCCTGTCCCAGCACGATATCCATGGAACGCGCATAAGCCGCGAAAGCGGCCGGGATCGGATACTTTTTCTGTGTTTCTTCTGCTTCTATAAAAAACAGGCCCTCCGGGTCCCTGTCTTTTGTCTCTTCCACGCTGACCATATAACCTGTCATCTGCCACTCCACATGGGTGAAGATATGCTTTGTATCCGCCAGAGGCAGGATTCGGACAGGGGAAAAACCCTGTTCTTTTATATAATCCAGCGCTTCTTCCTGCGTAAGGGAGCCTGAAAGGTTCGGCAGTTCATACATGCCTGCCAGAAGGCCTTTTAAAGGACGTTTGCGTATGGCCACTTTATCCCCGTCCCGAAGGACAAATACCGTCCTTTTCTCCACCTTCCGCTCCTTTTTCGCCTTCCTGACCGGAAGCTCTTCCGTAAGGCCCAGAAGCCTTGCCTTACATCCGGAGGCCAGCGGGCATACTTCGCACCTGGCCCTGCCGCCCGGGATGCAGACCACGGCGCCAAGTTCCATCATCGCCTGGTTAAAATCCCCCGGCCGGTCTTTGGGGAGGATTTTCGCCACCTTACGTTCCATGGACGTTTTCACAGACTGCTTAAATATATCTTCATCGCTGGCCGTCACCCGGGATAAGACCCGCAGCACATTGCCGTCCACGGCAGGTACTGTCAGACCAAAAGCGATGGAGCCCACTGCGCCCGCCGTATAACGGCCGATGCCGGGCAAAGCCAGAAGCTTCTGAAAGTCCGCCGGGAATACGCCTTTGTATTCTTCCACAATCACCCGGGCTGCTTTCTGCATATTTCTGACTCTGTTATAATATCCCAGCCCTTCCCACAGTTTTAACAGTTCGTCCTCGGGACATCCGGCAAGCGCCTGCACATCCGGCAAAGCTCTGATAAACCGCTCAAAAAACGGCTTGACAGCCTCCACCCTTGTCTGCTGCAGCATAATCTCCGATACCCACACCCGATAAGGGCTTACCTGTTCCCGCCAGGGAAGAATGCGGGCATGTCCATCATACCACGAAAGCAGCGGCTTTACAATGTATTCCAGTTCTGACATTACAGACATACCTCAATCTCACTGTCCGCCCGTATGGAATCCGGCGTCACCAGGCAGTCAAGCGCCGTTACCTGCACCCCTGCAAGGGAGGCTCTGCGAAGCGCTTCTCCAAAGGCCGGATGGGTTCTGTCATTGGGTCTTAGACAATGGATTCCTTTCATTTGTACTATAAACAAAATTCCCGCCTGATATCCGTCTTTCATGCAGGAAATCAGTTCTTCTATATGTTTTACTCCGCGCTCGGTGGGCGCGTCGGGAAAAAATGCCGTCCCGTTCTGTTCCAGCGTCACGCCTTTTACTTCCAGGAACATCTTTTTCTCTCCCTCTTCCAGATACAGATCAAACCGGGAGTTCCTGTACCGCACTTCCCTTCTAAGAACGCCGTCCTTAAAAAACCTGTGACTGTCCCGGACCCACTCCTGCGCCACCTGGTTGGGCGCTTGGGAATCCATATTGATCATCCTGCCGCCTTTATCCACCGCGATCAGGTCAAGGGCGGTTTTGCGTTTTGGACTGTCATTTCTCTGCACCCAGATACGGGCATCCGGTATCAGAAGTTCCCGGCACCGCCCGGTATTTTTCACATGGCAGATCTCTTCCCCTCTGCCTGTAACCACCCGGGCAAGAAAGCGGTTGGGGCGGGACAGAAAGACCGCTTCTTCTATTCGTTCGTACTGCATATTCACCTCTTGATTTTTCCCTGTATTTCCCATAAAATGATAGGCATATCCAAAAAAACAGATTACAAGCAGAAAGGAATGTAACAATGAAACCAGACAGCATTATATTGGACATAGACGGTACTTTGTGGAATTCCACACCCATTGTTGCCAACGCATGGAATGAAGGGTTGTCCCAGTACCCTGAGATCGATTTTCGCTACACCGGAGAGATGCTCACAAAGCTTTTCGGCCTTTCCATGACTGAAATCGCCGACCTGTCTTTGCCTTTCCTTACCAAAGAAAAGCGCTATGCCCTGATGGAAGTCTTTTTTGAAAAAGAAGACGAAGCCCTGGAGGCTTCCGATGAAGACCTTCTCTACCCTGATGTGGCGGACACCATACGAAAATTGTCCGAAACATACAGGCTTTATATTGTCAGCAACTGCCAGTCCGGATATATCGAAGTCTTTCTTAAAAAGACCGGCCTTGGCCCTTATATCATGGATTATGAATGTTCCGGACACAGCGGACGCACCAAAGGACAGAACATCCGGCTGGTAGCCGACCGGAATCATCTGAAGCATCCTGTCTATGTGGGAGATATCGAGCGGGACCACGAAGCCTCCAAAGAAGCAGGCGTCCCTTTCTGCCACGCCGCTTACGGATTCGGCGAAGCCATAGATCCCGATTATGTGATCAGGCGCTTCTCAGAGCTTCTGACTATCTTCTGAACCGTTTCTGCACCCGGGACTGTGCCAGAAGGAGTGTTTCCTCCGGCACGCCCGCCTGCTTCAGGTATTTATATTCATCTTCTGTTCCTTTTCCGTGGGGAACCAGATAGGCTCCGGCATCGCTTCCAAGCCCGATACAGGCGTGAAGGGATGCCGCCTTTTTTATCCTGTCCATCTGCATGTGAAGATTTTTCTGTACTTCTTCCTCCGGAAAACGGCCGCAGCCTGACAGATTGCCCACAGGCGCCAGTGTCGGAAACCATGGCGTCTGCTTCTCGGCCAGCAGGGCAAGCGTCTCTTCTTCCATAAAAAACCCGTGTTCCAGGCTGTCTACGCCTGCTTCAAGCGTATACCGGCAGGTCTGATCCCCGTTACAGTGGGCCATGACCGCCATGCCCGCGTCGTGGGCCGTTTCGATCATGTACCGGATCTCTTCCCTGTCCAGGCCTTCTTCGCTTAACACGCCCGCACGGCCGAAATCCAGAAGCCCGCTGACCATAATCTTGATAAAATCCGCTCCTTCTTCCTTCGCCCGCCTCACTAACGCCCTGTATTCTTCATGGCTGTCATAAGAATGGCCTACGATCCCTCCATAATGTCCTTTTTTATGAATGGCGAACAGGGGAGTCAGATAATCAATCCCGTATTCCGGCGCCAGCGACCTGGCAAACTTTGATACCCCTTTTGCGTCTCCTCCGTCCCGCACAAACCGAATGCCCGCGTCTTTACATTGACGAAGATGCTCCCGGACTGCTTCTTCGCATACGCCGTCCTGGTGCCGCGCCACCGCGTTTTTATAATTGATTCCGTCCATGATCATATGGGCATGACATTCACCCAGCATGTTTTATCACCTCTGTTAAGAGTATAGCATGATTCATATCAAAAGTCACGGATACATGGAAAAATCAAGCGTCCTCTCATACGCCTCGGCGTCGGGATCCTTCATAAGATAAATCCGTCTCCACTCTTTGGTACTGTCATCTCTGGCCGCCTCCGACTGATTCCTGTACAAAAACCGCACGATCTGATAACAGTCGATCCATATTTCATTATTCCCGTCCTTCTGGGATTCGTCAAAAATAAGCTGCATTCCGAAATGCAGATGGGTCTGGTCAATATTGTTCGTATCTTCCGTCGTGCTGTACCCGGTATGCCCCATATAACCGATCACATCCCCGGCCAGCACGACGGAACCTTCTTTCAGCTCCGGCTGATAGGGAAATCCCTGCCTTAAGTGCGCATAATAATAGTAACGTTTTTTGTCAAAGCTGCGGATTCCGATCCGCCAGCCCCCGTACTGATTCCAGCCCAGGGCTTCCACATAGCCTGACTCCACCGCGATGACGGGAGTGCCGATCTGCCCCATCATATCATGTCCCAGATGGTTCCTCCTGTATCCGTAGCTCCTGGACACACCGAAATCGTCATAGTCGCTGTAGGGAAAGCCTTTGGCTATGGGGCTGAAAGCTTTTAACCCGTACCGTTTTTCCCAGGTCTTTTTCCCTTTCTTTCCTTCCACCGGCACCTCGATCTCGTACTCGCCCACCATGCCTCCCAGGACGGCAGAATAAGCCTCTTGATAATAAGGAAAGTATTCCAGATCTTTTACAAGGTCAGGCAGTTTTTCCCCCTTATTTATTTTCTCCTTCAGGGAATCCATATACTGACAGACCACTCTGTCATCACCGAAAGACCCGCCTGTGTAAGAGGCGGTCCAGGCAAGCAGGTCGATCCAGCCGATATGACTGTCCGTACCGTATGTATCTCTGTCGTACTCGTAGGCTTCCGAAAGAGCAAATTTTGAAACGTCGAAATCCACCCATTTAATAAAGTCTTTATCATCCTCCTGGGCCGGCTCGCCCGATGCAATGGCTGCCTCCAGTTTTTCCTTCTCTGCCGACCAGTAGGACACGCTCCCAAAGACCAGCAGAATCAGAATATTTACAAATAAAATACGTCTCACTTTGCCTTTTTACCCTCTACCCGTTATTATCCAGTCTATGCCCTGACTGTGAGTTTCATAACCGTCGATTTTTCTCTTGCTTTGTCATCCGATTTTATTTGACATACTTCTTAATTTATGATAGGCTATGCGCATGCGATTAATGCATGCATTTATTTAAAGGAGGTACCATCATGAACAAAGGTACAGTTAAGTGGTTCAACAACCAGAAGGGATACGGCTTTATCTCTGATGAAGAGGGAAATGACGTATTCGTACATTACTCAGGCCTGAATATGGAGGGTTTCAAATCCTTAGAAGAAGGCCAGGCTGTTGAATACGAAGTCGTGAACGGCGCGAAAGGGCCCCAGGCTACCAATGTAACAAAACTCTAATCAGAACATTTGAATAAATTCTTACGTTAAAATAAGTATATATTAGTTTTCCTTATTTATTTTTGAAATGAGAATTATGCAGAATGCAAAACTGAAAGGTAAAAACAGGGCGCCTCATGCGCCCTGTTTTTACTTGACTATATATAAGATAAAAGCGTTCATACGCCATTGTAGTTAGTCGAGGTGCGGCATCCATTTGCGCGCTTATGTGTTACCGCCCCCATTTGGTAAAGCTGCCAAACTCAAATATTCGGTTCAACTTTTATATTGTTACTATAGCACGGAAATGTGTCCAAAATATGGGAAAACACTAAAAAAAACATAAACTAAAATTTTTGATCTTTATAAAAAATTCAGTTATCTTCCCGACAGTTCCCGAAGCTCCTGTAAAAGTTCCAGATCGGACTCCTGAACCTTTATATTGGCAGTCACCGCATCCTGACCGGGTTTTATCACTTTGACCTCAATCACGGTGCCTGCCTCAATCCCATTTGAAAACATTGCCTGCAAAAACGCCGCAAACTTGGGGTGATTTTCCACAAACCGGTTTTTCGCGCTCATAAGTTTTAAGATCGATGCAGGATTCATGCAAGTTCTCCTTTCAATATCTGATTCACCGCCTGGGGATCTGCTTTCCCTTTCATGGCCTTCATTGTCTGTCCTACCAGAAAGCCCAGCGCTTTCTCTTTTCCGCTGCGATAGTCTGCTACGGACTGGGGATGATCGGTGATCACTTTCCGGATCACTTCCTTAAGCGCCCCTTCATCACTGACCGTCTTAAGTCCCTGCTCCTCCACATACTGCTCCGGGTCTGTATTTTCCAGAAAGATCTTTGTAAATACTTCCTTGGCCACGGAACTGTTGATCGTCCCTTCGTCTGTCAACTGTATGAGTTTTGCCAGGTTTTCAGGCGAAAAGGTAAGTTCATCCGCCTCCATCTCGTGTTCTTTCATCAGACGCATGGTCTCTACCATCAGCCAGTTGGACACTTTCTTGGGTTTCCCGCAGATGGCGGTCGTCGCCTCGAAAATATCCGCCATCCGCTTGGCGGAAGTGATAATATTGGCGTCATAATCAGGAATGTCAAACTCTTTCTTATATCGGATCAGTTTCTGGGTCCGAAGCTCCGGCTGCCGCGCTTTGATCGATGCCAGCCACTCATCGCTGATCACGACAGGCACCAGGTCCGGTTCCGGGAAATAACGGTAGTCCTGGGCATCCTCCTTGGAACGCATGGCGTAGGAAGCTTCCTTATTATCATCCCACCTTCTTGTCTCCTGGGTCACGGTCCTGCCCATGGACAGCAGTTCGATCTGACGTTCCCGCTCCCCTTCAATGGCCCTTGCGATGGCTTTAAAGGAATTTAAGTTCTTCATCTCCGTACGGGTTCCCAGGACGTCCGAGCCCGCCGGCCTTACAGACAGGTTCACGTCCGCACGCATGGAACCTTCCTGGAGCTTACAGTCGGAAGCGCCGAGATACTGGATGATCAGACGCAGCTTGTCAAGATAGGCGATGACTTCTTCCGCATTTCTCATATCCGGTTCGGACACAATCTCAATTAACGGCACGCCGCTTCGGTTAAAGTCCACCAGGGAACAGTCTTCCCACTCATCATGGATCAGCTTTCCCGCGTCTTCCTCCATATGGATCTCATGGATACCTATCTTTTTGGTCCCCGAGGCAGTATCGATCTCAATATACCCGTTTCTGCAGATGGGCTCGTAAAGCTGGGAGATCTGGTAATTCTGGGGGTTATCAGGATAAAAATAGTTCTTCCTGTCAAATTTGCAGTGCTGGTTAATGGTGCAGTTGGTCGCCAGTCCCACCGCCGCCGCGTATTCCACCACCTGACGGTTCAGCACCGGCAGGGAACCGGGCATGCCGGTACATACAGGGCAGGTGTGGGTGTTGGGCGCTCCCCCGAACGCGGTGCTGCATCCGCAGAAAATCTTTGTCTTCGTCGCCAGCTCCACATGGACCTCCAGACCAATTACGGTTTCATATTGTATACTCATTCTTTTATCGCTCCCTTCTGATCCGGCGTCTGTACAAGGGGACAGCGCTCATAAGTCCTGGTCTTCTCGAATGTGTAAGCGGCACGGATGATCTTATGCTCCTGGAAACAGTCGCTGATCAACTGCATGCCGATGGGAAGTCCTTTCTTGTCTCTCCCGCACGGCACCGTCATGCCCGGAAGTCCGGCCAGATTCACGGAAACCGTGTAAATGTCTCCCAAATACATCTGAATCGGATCGGATAAGGACTCGCCGCATCTGGGCGCGGTGGTCGGAGCGGCAGGCGCCAGGATCAGGTCATATTTACTAAACGCTCTGTCAAAAGCCTGTTTGATCAGGGCTTTTGCTTTCAGCGCTTTTATATAGTAGGCGTCGTAATAGCCGGAACTTAACACAAAGGACCCCAGCATAATCCGGCGTTTTACCTCCGGGCCGAAGCCTTCCGAGCGGGATTTCTTATACATATTATGAAGTCCCTCGTACTGCTCAGCGCGATAGCCGTATTTCACACCGTCAAAACGGGCCAGGTTCGAGCTTGCCTCCGCGGAAGCTATAATATAATAGGCCGGAATGGCGTATTCTACCAGGCTTAGATCAAACTCTTCCAGGACAGCACCCTTTTCCTCCAGCGTTTTCGCGGCTTCCAGGATATGCTCCTTCACTTCCGGATTCAGTCCTTCCCCAAAATAATCTCTGGGAATGCCGATCCGTAGTCCCTTCACATCCTCTGTAAGCGCCGAGGTAAAATCATAAGACTTTCGTCTGATAGAGGTGCTGTCCTTGGGATCGTAGGAAGCGATCGCTTCCAGAATCGCCGCGCAGTCGCTTACGTCTTTGGCCACAGGGCCGATCTGGTCCAGGGACGAGCCGTAGGCGATCAGTCCGTAACGGGACACGGTCCCGTAGGTGGGTTTCATGCCGGTCACACCGCAGAAAGAACTGGGCTGCCGGATGGAACCGCCCGTATCCGAACCCAGCGCATAGCTGCACTCCTCCGCCGCCACCGCCGCACAGCTTCCGCCGGAAGAGCCTCCCGGCACATGTTCTGTATTCCACGGGTTTTTTGTGGGGCCGTAAAAGGACGTTTCCGTCGTACTTCCCATGGCAAATTCGTCCATATTGGTCTTGCCCAGGATGACTGCGCCTGCCTTTTTCAGATTCAGCACCGCCTCAGCAGTATACGTCGGTTTGAAATTATGCAGGATACGGGAACTGCAGGTGGTGTTCATGCCTTCTGTACACAGATTATCTTTAATAGCCACCGGCACGCCTGCCAGAGGGCCTGTCAGTTCTCCTGCTTCTATCTTTTTTTGTATTTTCTCTGCATCCTTAAGTGCCGCGTCCTTATCTGTGGTTACATAGCAGTTAAGCGTCTGATCCACTTTTCCTATCTGCGCAAACGCCGCTTCCACAGCTTCGACGGCAGTGGTCTCTCCTTCTTTTATCTTTCTGCCCAGCTCCAGGGCAGTTAAACTCATTAAGTCCATATGGTTCCTCCTGTCTCTGTGAGTTATTCTACTGTTTTGGGAACTTTGAATGCGCCTTCTTTCGCGGCGGGCGCGTTGGCGAGGATCTTATCCCGTTCATCGGCGTTTTCCACCACATCCTCGCGGAATACGTTGTGTACGGGAAATACATGGGACATAGGCTCTACGCCTTCCGTGTCCAGACCGTTTAACATATCAATATAATCCAGCATATTTCCCATATCCTGCTTCGCCTGCTCTTTCTCTTCGTCCGAAAGCTCCAGTTTTGCAAGAATACCTACATACTCAATCATCTCATCCGAAATTATATTTGCCATTTTAATCTCCTATTATAGTTCCGCTACGCCCTTCCA
>DKVI01000099.1:44586-60517 GCA_002491115.1 Lachnospiraceae bacterium UBA7182
CCTGCTTCGCATTCTGCTCTGCCTGTTGTTCGGGCTTCGCTGTTTATGATAGTTTCGCTGTTTATATTACGGTTCCAGCCTTGAAAGGTCCCTGGGATACAGTGTTGTCTCGCGCACGTTGTCTTCGCCCGTCAGTTTCATGGTCAGGCGTTCCAGCCCGATGCCCAGGCCGCCGTGGGGCGGCATCCCGTAGCGGAAGGTGTCCAGATACTGCTCCAGCCCTTCCTCGCTCATGCCTCTGGCCGCGATCTTATCCACCAGCATCTGATATTCATGGATACGCTGTCCGCCTGTGGTAATCTCCAGCCCGTCGTACAAAAGGTCAAAGCTTAAAGTAAAGCGGGAATCCTCCGGGTCGTCCATGGCATAGAAGGGGCGCTTTTTGGAAGGATAATGGGTGACAAATACAAAATCCGCATCATATTCTTCCTTAAAATACCGCCCGATCAGGACTTCCTCCTCCGGCTCCAGGTCAAAGGGATTGCGGATCTTCCTGTTATATTTCTCTGCCACAAGCTCTTTGGCCTTATCAAAACGAACCGCCGGAATCTTCTCTGTATCCGGAAGCGTGATATCCAGAAGCTTCAGTTCCTTTTCATAATCCGACGCAAGAAGCCGAGTCATATACTGAAGGAACCCGGTTTCCATGGCCATGATGTCTTCAAAACTGTCGATATAGCCCATCTCAAAATCCAGAGACGTATATTCGTTCAGATGTCTTTTGGTATTGTGTTTCTCTGCGCGGAACACAGGCGCAGTCTCAAATACGCGGTCAAATACGCCCACCATCATCTGTTTATACAGCTGAGGCGACTGCTGCAGCACCGCCGGGCGATGGAAATAATCCAGCTTGAACAGGTTGGAACCGCCCTCGGCGCTCTTGGCACCGATCTTCGGCGTGTGAATCTCCGTAAACCCCTGAGAATATAAAAATTCCCTGAATCCTCTTACAATCCCTTCCTGGAGCTTGAATTTGGCCCGCTCCCGCACGTTTCTAAGGGACACGGAACGCATATTCAGCTTCGCGTCCAGAGAGGTGTTCAGTTTCCATTTTGCGACGGGAAGCGGCATGGGCGCCGCGGGCATGGATAAGATCCTGATGCCTGTCAGCCGGATCTCAATCCCGCCTGGCGCGCGCGTCTCTTCTTCCAGTATGCCTTCCGCTTCCACCGCCGCTCCTTCTTTTATCTCTTTTCTGGCAAAACCTGCCGTGCCTTCCTCATAGACGCACTGCAGCAGTCCGTCCCTTTTGCGAAGGACTACAAACGCCACGTCTCCCATATCCCGAATGGTATGGATGGCGCCGTTTACTTTCACACGCTCTCCCACAAGTCCCGGGGACAAAAGTTCGCTGATCTCCCGTGTCTCTGTCTTCTTTACTCCTGTCATAAATTCCATCATAAATGCTCCTCTGATTATAGTTCCGCTACGCCCTCCCAACAGCCTTTTACCCAGAGCAGCCTGCTTCGCATTCTGCTCTGCCTGTTGTCCGGGCTTCGCTGTTTATAAGTTCCGCTACACCCTCCCAACAGCCTTTTACCCAGAGCAGCCTGCTTCGCATTCTGCCCTGCCTGTTGTCCGGGCTTCGCTGTTTTACACCGGGACGTAAAAATCCCGTCCCGGAATCCGACTTCCGGGACGGGATGACATTCTTCTCCCGCGGTACCACCCGCATTGAGGGCGCTGCTCATCAAAAACAGACACTCTCCTCTCTTTCTGCATATAACGTATGCCCCGTGACGGCCTACTCTTCTTTCAGCCGCCCGGCTCCCAGGTGTTCCCTGTATCTGCTCTTCCAAGCGGCGCTCTCAGTCGGTGACGCCGTATTCCTGTCGGCCTCTGCAGATCAGAGTCCTGTTCTTCGCCTTTTTATCTTTTCTGTATCCTAGCACAACTTTATATGAATTTCAACTTTAAATTTTATGTTTTTCGGTTTTGCCTGCATTTTATTTCCAGTTTGCAGGAAGTTTTGCGTTTTTTATTCTCACAGGTTCCGGATAGTCCTGTCCGAACAGCTCCACCGATATTCGCCTGATCACCTCGTCTTTTACCGGGCGGTTGATCTTGACGCCTTCTTCCGCCAGATCCAGAACAGGAACCGTCCTCACTTTTTCAAGCCTCCGGATCTCATCCATCCCTTTCAGAATTTTTCCAAAAACCGGATAGATTCCTTTATGTTCCGGGCAGTTCCGAAGGGGAAAGAAAAATTCACATCCCGCAATCCCGGCTTCCCCATAGCCTCCCATAGCCACTACACCGGGGCAGGAATCCAGCGGAACCAGCTCCGGATGCAGCGTAAATTCATTGGGGATCAGATATTTGCACTCTTCCCTTCCAAATGCCGTATAACTTACGTCCACCCAGTCTCCGGGGACAATCCGCTCAATAGCATGGTGATCCATATATCCTTTTTGCGCCGCATAAATAAAACTGTTGACCGTATTGGGCGCCGACTCAGGCAGAAGCTCTATCACAACAGATTTTCCGTTTTCCATGTAAAGCGTCGCGACCGGGTTCATAATACCTCCAGTTCTTTCGTGTAATGATTCAGCACCTCACATCCATCCTCTGTCACCAGCACCAGATCCTCTATGCGGACGCCCGTATCGTCTTTCAGATAAATACCGGGCTCGATGGAAAATATCATTCCGGGACGGGCTTTCTCATGATTCGCCGAAGACACATCTCCATGTTCATGCTCACTTAATCCGATAAAATGTCCCAGTCTGTGGGTAAAATACGGCCCGTATCCCTCCGCCTCAATCAGGTTTCTCGCAGCCGCATCCAGATCGCAGAGCGGAACACCCGGCCGGATCAGCGAGATCGCCGCCTCGTTGGCACTGCGGACAACATCATAAACAGAACGGTGCCTGTCGCTTACCTGCCGAAAATAAAATGTCCGCGTCATATCCGAACAATACCCGTCTTTGATACATCCCACATCAAAAAGCACCGCATCCCCCGGCTGTACTGCCGTATTGTCCGGCGTATGGTGCGGATCTGCCGCATTGGCTCCAAAAGCCACCAGCGGTTCAAAAGAAAAACCGTCCGCCCCCAGCGACTGATAAATGTCCAGCATCTGCGACGCCACTTCCGTCTCTGTGACTCCCTCCCTGACCAGCTTCTTAAATTCCGCCATCGCCAGATCGTTGATACGGGAAGAACGCCTCATCTTCTCCTGCTCCTGCTTATCTTTTACCCCTCTGACCTGATCCACTGCGTCCGAGGCCACTTTATATCCTTTCGCGGCGCCCAGTTCCATAAGCGGAAGTAAAAAATCCGCCCGCAATTCTCTGTCAACGCCTAACAGTTTCTCATGATCCAGATATTGCGATACCATTTCCATCACGGAATCCGTATCGGAATACCAGACTTTTTCTATTCCGATATGCTCCGGCACGGCAAAAAGACGGTTTAAAAAAAACACATGCTTTCCGTCTTCCCGCAGGTACAATCCATAAAAACGTTCAAAAGGATCTATCCTTACCCCTGTCAGATAATAGATCGCCACAGGATCCGTAATGATCATCTGACAAAGTCCCATCTCATTCAGGGCTTCTAAAACCCGCCCGGCTCTGTCCTGGTTCATAGCAGACACTCCTATTCTCTTTAAAACTGTTTTCTAAGTTTCGGATCTAAAAGGTCGCGAAGGCCGTCTCCGATAAAATTGGCTCCTACCGCCATCGTAAAGATAGCAAGGCCGGGGAACCCGGCGACCCAGAATTTATTAAAATAATCTACTCCGTCCGACACCATCATACCCCATTCCGGCGTAGGCGGCGCGGACCCAAGTCCTAAAAAGCTCAAAGTAGAAAACATCAGAATCTGGTTGCCTATATCTGTAGTCGCCATAATCAGAACGGAACTGATACTGTTCGGAATCACTTCTTTTAAAAGAATCCGTATTTTAGAAGCTCCCAGCGCTTCAGAAGCCGTTACATACTCGTTTTCCTTTACGCTTAAAACCACGCTCCGCATCAGGCGCGCATACGTCGGCCATGCTACAATGACCAGCGCGAACATGGTATTAAACAAGTTGGACCCCATCACCGCATTGATGATCATGGCAAGAATCAGGGACGGAAAAGACAGAATCATCTCCGAAATACGCATCATTACATTATCTGTCCGGCCGCCCACATATCCGGCAACCGCGCCGTAAAAAGTACCGATACATCCCGCGATCACAACCGTCAGACATCCGGCCAGCAGAGAATATCTGCCTCCGTAAATCACCCTGCTGAAAATATCCCGTCCAAAGTTGTCCGTTCCAAACGGGTGGCCGGCTGAGGGAGCTTTCAGGCGAAGCGTCAGATCCTGGGCAATCGGATCGCAGGGCGCGATCACCGGAGCCAGCACAGCCGCGATGATCCAGGCAAGACAAATCATAACGCCCAATGTAAAAAGATAATTGGACTTGAACATTTTTTTCATTGAACGAATCATCACTGGCACCTCACTCTCGGATCAATGACGCCATACAGGATATCCACAACCGTATTAATGATCATATAATTCAGGGCGATCAAAAGAGCCACTCCGATAATGGACGGAAAGTCCGCCGAAAGCACGGATTCATAAGCGAACTGCCCCACACCCGGCCAGTTAAAAATCGTCTCTACCAGCACCATGCCGCCCAAAAGGTTGCCAAGTCCCAGGCCGATGACCGTCAGTACCGGAATCAGCGCGTTGCCCAGCGCATGGTGCATGATCAAAGAAGCCCTGCCAAGCCCTTTGGCCCTTGCCGTCCGTATGTAATCCATGGACATCACATCCAGGAGATTCGAGCGGGTCGTCCTGGTAATGAGCCCCATGGTAAACGCTGCCAGCACAAGTCCCGGCAGAATCAGATGGCTAAGCGCATCCAGCGCTTTCGGGACATCCCCCTCAAGCAGGCTGTCCAGCACATACATCCCCGTCACGGTCGCCGGGGCGGAGAAACTGTTGCTGAGCCTCCCCGGTCCGGGAAATATATGGAATTTGTAGTAAAAAAAGTACAATACCAGCAGCGCAAACCAGAAGCTGGGTATACTCACACCCGTCACGGAAACGGCCCGGACCACCTGGTCCAGCATGCTGTTTCTGCGGATTGCCGAAATTACACCGAATAAAATACCGAATACCGCCGCCAGCACAATCGCAAAAAACGCCAGTTCCACAGTGGCCGGATAACAGCGCGCCAGTTCTGAAAGAACCGGTTTGTTGGTGCGGATAGAGGTGCCCAGATCAAACTGCAGCAGATTTTTCATGTACAGGACATACTGTACAAAGATCGGCTGATCCAGTCCGTATTTTGCTCTGTAAGCCGCCACCACCTCCGGATCGCTCAACGCCCGCTGGCTTAAATTGGCCACGGTCGGGTCTCCCGGTATCATCTTGGTCAGAATAAATACCAAAGTGGCGACTCCAAACAGCATCACCGCAAGATATATCAGCCGTCTTCCTGTAAATTTCAGTTGTTCCATAGGACACCTCTCTTTTCGCTCCTATTTTATATTGATCAAAGTCAGATCCAGCGCGTACGGATCGGAAATCGCCACGCCGTCCAGTCTTGTATTATAGCCGATATGAGCCGGCGCCTGCACAGCCATAATAAACGGACCTTCTTCATACGCCGCGTCCTGGATTTTCTCCAGCGCCGCGATCCGGTCGTCATTATCCGTAGCGGACATGGTCTCCTGGTACATAGCAGCCAGTTCAGGGTTCATATCCGCCGTCCAGCCCGCGCGCAGCCCTACGACGCCGCCCGGCAGGAATTCCAGCTGTACGTTCGGATCATTGTAATCGGTTCCCCAGTACATAACCGTAAAGCCAAGCGTACCGTCGCGGTAAGCGTCCCCGTAACCGGCCGCCCAGGGCTGGGAGACAATATTTACGTTTATGCCGATCTGCGCCAGGTCGTCTTTTATTTTCTGCGCCAGGTCCGTCAAAAGGATACCTTCCATATCCAGATCACTTACGGTCAGATCCACATCCAGCCCGTCTCCGTAACCTGCCTCTGCAAGAAGCGCTTTCGCTTCTTCCACATTCGTGTAGTCTGCCGGACGTTCTCCCTTGCTTCCCATAAATCCTGACTGAATCAGCGAGTACGGCGTAAGCGTCCCTTCCCCGCAGATCACCTGCAGTCCGCTGTAATCCAGCGCTTTGCGGATCGCCTGCTGTACCTTGGGATCGGATACCGGACCGCCGTATGTTTCGTTCATATTCATCATCACAAATCCCACGGTTTTGGTCGCCGCATTGATAATCTCCACATTCTGCGCGTCCGCAAGCTCTGCTATGGTATCGTCCGTCATATTCATGGCCACATCAATATCGCCTGTGGACAGCGTCATCATCTGCGTATTGGCATCCGGCTGGATTTTGATGATATACTTGTCCACATTGGTTCCTTCTCCCCAGTAATTCGGGTTTTTCTCCAGCACCACCTCTTCGTCCGGGATATAACTGGTCATCACATACATTCCTGATCCCGCGCTTGTGGTATCCAGGTAAGCCTGCGCCGTATCCGTAGTGGAAGCGTCTTCCGCATCCGTCCCTCCGTTTTCTTTCACTACCGCGCTGTCCAATACGGCCAGAGAACTGTAGGTCAGTTTGGAGAGAATCGCGCTGTCCGCCTGTGTCAGATGAAATACGACCGTCTGATCATCCGGCGCTTCCATGCTTTCGATGGTCTCCGCAATAAAAGCCGGATTCCCCTGCAGATTCTTACAACGGTTGATACTGAACAGAACATCCGCGGAAGTCATGGGATTGCCGCTGGCAAATGTAACGCCTTCTTTTAACTTTACTGTCAGTGTCAGATTATCCTCGGAAAACTCATAGCTTTCCGCCAGGCACGGTTCCGGCGCGCTGTCATTGCTGTAAAATTTAAACAGATTTTCATAGCAGGCATTCACAATCAGAGGCGGATATTTCTCATATACATACCCCGGGTCCACAGTGGAAAAACCTGCTCCCATGGCCACCACAACCGTATTGGACCCTCCGGTCTGGTCCGAGGTTTCTCCGCTTTGATCCGATGTCTCCCCGGTTTCTTCTCCCTGGGCGGGCGAATCGCTGCCGCCTGCGTTATCATTTCCGCCGCACGCGACGCATCCCGCCGCCACGGCAAGGCTGAGGATTACAGCCAAAAATCTTTTCTTCATAATATACCTCCTGCTGTTTTCTGCCCGTTCTCCGGGCCGTTGTATAAAAGAATAAATTTATTGAGACGCCGATGTTTCCGGCGAAATCTCCTGCGCATACAGATGACAGGCGACAAAATGCCCCGGCTCTGTCTCCCGGAGCACAGGTTCCTCTCTGCGGCACCTGTCGCATACTTTAGGACATCTGGTATGGAACCTGCATCCGGACGGCGGATCGGAAGGACTGGGGACTTCCCCTTCCAGGCGTATCCGCTCACCCTGATTGTCCCGCCCCACCTGGGGAATGGCGGACAAAAGCGCCTCCGTATAGGGATGATACCTGTTCTCATACAGTCTGTCATAGGGCGCGATCTCCATCATCCTGCCCAGATACATGACCCCCACCCGGTCACTGACCTGGTAGACTACGTTCAGGTTGTGGGAAATAAAAAAATAAGTAAGTCCCAGTTTTTCTTTTAATTCCTGGAGAAGGTTCAGCACCTGCGCCTGGACAGACACGTCCAGCGCGGACACCGCTTCGTCGCAGATAATCAGATCCGGGTTAAGCGCCAGAGCCCTTGCAATCCCGATTCTCTGTTTTTGCCCTCCGGACAGTTCATGGGGATACCGGGTCAGATGGTATTCGTCCATGCCGACCAGATTCAGAAGCTCCCGGATTCTCTCCTCCACATTCATCTGCTCCGCCATCTGATGGATCTCAAAAGGCTCCGCCAGGATTTTTCTGACGGTTCTTCTGGGATTCAGACAGGCAGAAGGGTCCTGAAAAATAATCTGGGCCTTTTTCCGCATCTGTTTTAAGTCATTGCCCTTAAGCCCGGCGATATCCGTCCCCTCCAGATAAATATGTCCGCCGGTAGGTTTCAAAAGCCGGATCAGCGTCCTTCCAAGGGTACTTTTGCCGCAGCCGCTCTCCCCCACAACTCCGAAAGTTTCTCCTTTGAAAATATCAAAACTGACATCATCTACCGCCTTTACTTCCGGAGCCTTTTTGTTTTTCCCTTTAAAATATACTTTTACATGATCGGCTCTCATCAGCACATCTGCCGCTGCCATAAATGAATCCTCCTTCCCCTTACCTGTCTTCGTACATCCAGCATCGTACCAGGTGCCTGTCAGATATTTGCCTCATAGGCGGACTTTCCTTTTTACACCGCTCTGTAGCATAAGGACAACGGGGCGAAAAACTGCATCCTTCCATCCGCTCGGTGGGATTTGGCACCATCCCGTCTATCGTTTCAAGAGGATTTCTCTCTTTTGTAATCTTAGGTATGGCATTTAACAGACCTTTGGTATACGGATGCTTTGGTTCTTCAAACAGCACTGCCGTGGGCGCCTGTTCCACAATATGACCGGTATACATAACAAGCACCCTGTCACAAAGTTCACTGACCACTCCTAGATCATGGGTAATAAATATAACAGAAGTTCCCATGCTCTCATTTAATTCCCGAATCAGATCCAGAATCTGCGCCTGGATCGTCACATCCAGAGCCGTAGTAGGCTCATCCGCGATCAGGATCTGAGGCTGGCAGGCAAGAGCCATGGCAATCATCACACGCTGACGCATACCGCCGGACATTTGATGCGGATATTCCTGCGCTCTGATCTGAGGATTGGCGATCCCCACCGACCGCATCATATGTACCGCCTCATCCATGGCCGCTTTTTTGTTCATTCCCCGATGAAGCATTAATGACTCCGCAATCTGCTTTCCGCATTTGATAATCGGATTTAAAGAAGTCATCGGTTCCTGAAAAATCATGGATATCTCGTTTCCGCGAAGCTTTTGCATCTCTTTTTTTGACGCTTTTACCAAATCTTTGCCTTTATACAGGATTTCTCCGCCTGTAATCTTTCCCGGAGGGTTCGGTATAAGCCTCATCATTCCTAAAGAAGATACGCTTTTACCGCTTCCGCTCTCCCCGACAATGCCCAGTTTTTCTCCTTTCTGCAAGGTATAACTCAAATGGTCCACCGCCTGCACAACACCTTCTGCAGTCTGGAACTCAACGCACAACTCCTTTATTTCCAGCAATCTATCCGGCTGCTCCATATTTTCCCGCCTCTCTTCATCCGCCTTGCGCTCTTCACTTTTTGAATTTACTGTGTTAAAGCGAAAATGCGGCAAAACATACTTCTCCTGTATTCTTTCAGCACGAATACTAACATATCATATTTCCGGACAAAATTCAACACAAAAAAAGCCAGTGCTGCTTCCATCTGCTTCCATATCGGTTTCAAAATCCTGTCTTCTTTGCCACAAATGACATCATAATACCTCGTAAACCGCGAACGCCAGATCCACGCCTTCTATTTGATCCGGCGCATAAAGACTCCCTTCTGCATACACATCCCATGCCCCTGTCTGGTAATAAAGAAAATCTGTTTTGACGACGCAGTCCGGGTTTCTAAGCCGGATCTGAATGCGGTAGGTCTGTTCCCGGTCCGGCGTGACCTTATCAAAAGCCACGGTATACGGTTCCATACAGGGCGCTATGGAACCTCTGATCTCTCCCCTGGCTACCACTTCTTCGCTTTCATCCAGGATCGTAAGATCATAGACAGAATCATTCGCTCCCCCTTCCCAGTTCGCCACCCACAGATCCACATGGTCAAAGGCTCTCCTGGCCCGGAATGTCTGTGCAAACTCTGTATTAAGCGTAAGATCCTGGCTGCTTTCCTGATCCTGCAGGACCGTATATTCCCGCACCGGAAGTCCGGCGCCGTATACCGCACACGCCACACACGCAAACACCGCCGCCACACATACGCCGGAAGCAGGAAGCAAAAACCGCACCCACGGACGCTTCTCCTTTATTTTATAGAACACGGACTCCAGCCTCAAAAGACCGTCCGCCGCCCACAGGGCAAACATAAGCATAAAAGGCACGCTGTATGCCTGGTCCGCTTCCCACACCAGGTAAAACAGATAAGCGCCGCATATATTAAAGGCAAATACATCCAGAAAATCCCCGCTGCCTTTGAAAGCCCTGTACACCAGCGCCAGCAGCACAAGCCCCATCAAAAGGACATGATAGCCATGCAGATACACCGCCAGATAATCGCTTTTGCCTCCGTTTATATACTTTTGCAGCCAGGATGCCTCCCGCATGGTGCGAAACAGGGCATAATAATCATCCGTGCCGTCGGAAAAAGTCACTCTTAACTTATTTCTGCACAAAGTCAGGACCCCTCCCGGCCCCATCCGGCGCAGGCGTTCCTTCAACAGCGCAAGATCCGCTTCTGTCCGTTCTTCTCTGGTAGAAAAGGAACCGGTATAAGCATCGTCCGCGCTGTTGTACTGTCCCTCTCCCTGGGCGCTCATCATCACCCAATGGATCGCCGGATATCCTGTCACGGACGGGTCGAAGCCGGCATAACGCTTCTCGATCTGCCCATACGCGCCAAAGACAAACACCGCCCCCAGAAGCACCGCCGCGGCGCCGACAGCCGAACGGAATACTTTTTTGTCCTTCAGCTCAAAAACAGTATAGAAAAAAAGCGCCGCCGCCGTCACGATTATGGTCGCCCTGATTTTATACCCCGCCGCCAGCATACCGCCTGCCAAAATATAACAGACATATTTTTTCCATAAAACATGCTGCCTTCTCCCGGTATCCACAAGCCACACGGATCCCATGGAAAACGCCAGGGAAATCGTAGACGTATAGTACATCTGTCCCAGCAGATACCACAAAGGGTTGACCGATAAAAGCAGCAGCAGATAAAGCCCTGCCCTTTTAGAACGGTATCTGCATACCAGAGAAAAGGCAGACAGAAGTCCCAGATTCATAAACAGAAGGTTTACAAGCTTCATATATTCCATCCAGTACCTTGCCGGAAGCCCCGACACGGATGCCGCTGACAGAAAAAACCGCGTAAAAAGGCACAACGATATATTGTTGGGATATTTCATAAAATAGTATTTAAAATGCGTATCTGCTATGGTATCCCGCTCAAGCAGTGCTGCCGCCGTGTCAAAGATCTTCAGATGATCATAACGAAGAGAGGTACGCACGGTCAGTACCATCATCACCTGCAGAAAGATCATCACGCCAAACAGCAGAGGAACCGACAGCTTCTGGTGCCGTTCCAGAAAATCCGCCGCTTTTGCAAACAGTCCCAGATACAGTATCCCCAGCAGCACGGCAGTCCCCGCCAGGAATGCAAGAATCCCTTTTCCATGCAGAATACCCAGAAGCGCGTCCGCATATTGCAGCGTATCCAGCGCTCCATAAAGGACATAGGCGCTGATCAGAAACAGCACCGCGAACAGCACGGCATACACCGCTCTTTTACATCTGCCTAAAATATTCATATGATCTTCAACCGAGCCCTTCAGGCAGGATGATCTCTCCGTCAAACACAACGGCCGCCGGGCCTGTCATATAGACGCAGTTGTCTTCCTCATCCCACTCGATATCCAGATCGCCTCCCAAAAGCCGCACCGTCACTTTTCTGTCGCAATAACCGTTCAGTACGGCCGCCACAGCCGTGGCACAGGCTCCTGTACCGCAGGCCAGCGTCTCTCCGCTTCCCCGCTCCCAGACCCGCATTTCCACTGTATGGCGGTCCAGAACACGGGCAAACTCCGTATTCACCCTGTCCGGGAATTTTTCATGCTTCTCAAAATACGGCCCGGTCTGCTCCAGCACAATGTCCTGTACCGGCATATTGACAAAAACGACTGCATGAGGGTTCCCCATAGACACACAGGTTATCTTCCACTCCCTGCCGCAGACTTCGATGGGCTCCTGGATCACCGGTTCCTGGTCCGCTTTTACCGGAATTTCCTTTGGCGCAAGCACCGGGGCGCCCATATTGACTCTCACCTTTGCGACTTTATTGTTTTCTATTGTAAGTTTAAGATATTTAATTCCCGACAGGGTATCAACGGATATCTCTTCCTTATCCGTCAGGCCGTAGTCATATACATATTTTGCCACGCAGCGAATGCCATTTCCGCACATCTTCCCTTCGGAACCGTCATTGTTATACATATCCATCTGAAAATCCGCCCGGTCCGATCTTTTAATCAGAATCAGCCCGTCCGAACCGATCCCAAAATGCCGGTCGCTGACAAACCGCGATACCGCCTCCGGATTCGCCAGATCTTCTTTTGTGCAGTCCACATATACATAATCGTTCCCAATGCCATGCATTTTCGTAAATTTCACGCCTTAACCTCCTATTTATAGTTCCGCTATGCCCTCCCAACAGCTTTTACCCAGAGCAGTCTGCTTTGCATCCTGCTCTGCCTGTTGGGCGGGCTTCGCTGTTTATCATAGTTCCGCTACGCCCTCCCGGCGTCGAACATCCTCTTTCTACTGGAATTATAGGAGTTGTACTTCTTTTTGTCAAGAAGACCCCCAACTGCATACCCTATTACAGAAAGGAGTTGAATTTTATGAACAGTTGGATCTGGATCTTATTACTTCTGGCTTCCTCGAACGGCAATCGCTGCTGCCAGCCCGCCTGCGGATGCACCAGTGAATGCGAACGCCCCTGCCCGAGGGAAGCGCAAAGAGAACGCCGGGAAGCGTGTGGCTGCGAACAAGGCAGAAGACAGGAACGGGAGGAAAGCTGCGGATGTGAACGTAATAACAGACGCGAACGGGAGGAAGACTGCGGATGTGAACGTAATAACAGACGCGAACGGGAAGAAGACTGCGGATGTGAACGTAATAACAGACGCGAGCGGGAAGAAGACTGCGGGTGTGAACAGCGCCAGCCGTCCAGACTGGTGCCGCCTCCGCCAAGGCCACCGTTTGAAGAACGCGGATGTAACTAAAAAACACCCGGGGATTCCACGGGTCCCCGGGGCCTTTTACTGTCTGTCAAAAGAAGGAAGCGGCGTAAGCAGCAGATAGATAAGAAACGGAGCGCCTGCCATAACCGGATAAGCATAGCGCAGTAAAGCGGCAGGACCCAGAAAGTTGGTGGCCATGTAAGCCCAAAAGGGAAGCATCCACACAAGTCGGATATATTCCCGCCGGCGGCATACATACAACACCCCAAAAACCATAAGCCAGAAATAAAACCCCATGGATAAAAGCTCACGAATCACCGGAATACGCCGGAATACGGCGTCTGTCCCGATCGCCGTATAGTATCTGTTCCATATGGCGCTGACAGGCTGCATACTGACATGAGGGTATGCCGGATTGTCCTTCTCTATATCGAAGCAGACAAAGTCCAGGTATTCCCCGTCTGTGCCCGGATACCAGAACGCGGCTGTCGTATTTAAAAACGCGTCGATATAGAGCTTTTTATTCCGAAATCCGATCTTAAGCCATGTCTTTAAAAAACCTGCCGGATTCTCCTGAAACGCTTCCGTATGAAAATGATTTTTCAAAGGGTCTGACAGGTCCGGTGTATACAAAGCCAGCGTCTCCTCGCTTAAAACCGGACGGATGACCTCCATCTCATCCGGACGGATATCGCCTCCTGCCGTATAGGTGCGGCCCAGGGTCTGCATGATCACGCTGAGCGCTTCCCGGGCGTTGCCGGGCTCCGCACGCACCAGCGTAAGAACAGGGCCGTTATAGATCTGATAGGCAAGCAACAGGCAGACGGACAAAAGAAGCACTTTTTTCCAATACCTGAAAAGAACGGTCAGCAAAAAGGGGATGCTTAAAAGAAGCGTATGAAATCCGTTATTCCGAAGTAAGAATAAAAGGACAAAGCAGCATCCCCCGGACACTAAAAAACGGTATCCGCGAAAGTATTCCTCCGGACGGGTACACATCTTAAAAAACTGTATCAGGCATAAAACAAACACACCCGCGAACAGCGTATCTTTGGTCGTATAGACAGCCATCATCCCGTGAAAAGGAAACAGACACAGATAAAGCACCGTACCTGCCTGAAGCCATACAGGCGCTTTCTCATATTTCAAAAAACGGCTGATCCACGCGAAGATACCTGACAAAGCCAGCATTTGCAGGACCGTATAGACGGCGGCGCAGGATGTATCGCTTAAGCCAAGACTGCGCCCCAGTGAAAAAATACCGCACAATATCCCGGTATGCAAAAGGGGATGGTGCGCCGTCAGCCATCCGGAAAACGTCCACCCTATCTGGTTCGGCGCGTCCGCGGCGAAAATCCCCGGATAACCGCCCAAAAACGCAGGGAAGAAACTGGCGAAATAAAGAAGCCACATCCCCCCGAACCACCGCATACTTCCGCGAAAAGAATCCGGCCCGCTTCCGGCCTGCCGCTCTCTTAACCGACCCGCTTTCAGGACAAGCCGGTCCGTCACCAGAAACAGTACAAAGACAACCGCCACACTGACCGGAAGCCTTAAAAGAATCCTGTGAACCACGGTCCGGTGCCAGGGATTTTCCGACACCGCAAAGATACTTCCATATTGCTTCAGCATATACCCGCAACGGTCAAAGGCGGCAAAAAGTATGCCGCCTGCCAGTGCAAATCCACAGGTTCTAATTTTCATTCTTTAAAAGTTCCTTGTAACGCATATCTACTTTTATCAGATCCATCTCAAACTCCTGCCGGTTCTTCTGGGCGCCGGACGCAAGGATCAGACCGGCAAACACGGACTGAAGCGCCGCCATCAGAGCAAATCCGCACACAATCAGCGTCGGAAACTTGGGTACAAGCCCGGTAGACAAATACTCCAGAAGGATCGGAATAAAAAATCCCACACTTAAAACAGTCAGAAGCGCCGCCAGTATGCCAAAAAACTGCATAGGCTTATAATTGCGGTACAGCCTCACGATACTCATCAGGACTTTGATGCCGTCGGAATAAGTATTCAGTTTGGATTCGCTGCCCTCCGGACGATCCCGGTACTCAATGATCACATTGTCCACCTGCATATTTTTATCCGCCGCATGGATGGTCATCTCCGTCTCGATCTCAAACCCTTTGGACAGTACCGGAAATGTCTTGACAAACTGATAACTGAACGCCCGATAACCGGTCATAATATCCTTAATCTGCATTCGGAAAAGACGGTTGATGGTCCCTCTCACCAAAGAATTGCCGAAATTGTGAAATGGCCGTTTGTTTTCCGTAAAATACGTGGAAGACAGCCGGTCTCCTACCACCATATCCGCCTGATGCGTCAGCACCTGATCTGCCATCCGGCGGGCAAATTCCGCAGGATAAGTGTCGTCTCCGTCCGTCATAATATAGACTTTCGCATCGATCTCCCGAAACATCCGGCGGATTACATTGCCCTTTCCCTGCCGGTATTCGTGGCGGACCACCGCGCCCGCGGCCCTGGCTCTTTCCACCGTATGATCCGTGGAATTGTTATCATACACATAGATGACCGCTTCCGGCAGGACTTTTTTAAAATCTGTCACTACCTTTTCCACGGTCTTTTCTTCATTATAACATGGAATCAATACTGCTACCTGGTCCAAATTTCTATCTCCTTTAATCATCTTACGCATTTTCGATATTAATTTGTATAGTATAGCATATCCGATTTAATTTTCCAATGCCGTCTTTACTTTCTTTTGGACAATTCACAGTATTCCCGATGCGTTCCTACATATTTATAAGCCGGACGGACGACCTTTCCGTTGTTCACCACTTCCTCCAGCCTATGGGCACTCCATCCCGAGATACGGGAAATGGCGAAAATCGGCGTAAAAAGCTCCGTCGGTATTCCCAGCATGGAATATACAAATCCGCTGTAAAAGTCCACGTTGGCGCAGATGGGCTTAAACAGATGGCGCTTCTTCATGATCACCTGTCCGGCCAGCCTTTCTACTCTGTCATAGAGTTCAAATTCCTTTTGCAGTCCCTTTTCC
>DKVI01000095.1 GCA_002491115.1 Lachnospiraceae bacterium UBA7182
AAATTTAAAAGCGAAATCCCTGAGTCTTATTTTATTTTTCTTGACATATTTTTGCATTCTGCATATAATAATAGTACCAGACAGGCAACAGCGTGTGTCTGTCCAAGCGTTGAAGCATAACAGCGTACCGGAAAGCCTTGTTATGTGGAGCTTTCAGTAGGGGTTATGCAGTAACCTCAAACCGGAGTAGGCTTTGTCCGAAAGAAAATGCTTAAAACCGTCTTGCGTCAAAGCAGGACGGTTTTTTACTCTAACAGACTTATCATCATACCAACATTTGTCAGGAGCAACTGCCTATGGAACAACCGTCATTTGATAAACTCAGAAAAACAGCCGAGGGATTTCGTTCCCTTCTGAATACACAGTATCACATCATCATTGGGCGTAAAGGAAAATCCGTAGAGCTTACTATTGAATTCAAGCCCATTGACTTCCATCACCTCATGGGCCTTGGAAAATTAAAAGACTTGCGGATTGCAACACAAAACCGGGAGTCGGTCTTTTCCGGAATCCTGAATGGAACTATTACATACCCTTCCATATGCAGGAGCCGCTATATCAAGCAGATTGAAAACCGCTTTGCTCCCCTTACACATATGGAACAGATTTTTAACGATAATAAACTGATCTTCCGCTACAATAAAAAAAAGAATCAGTCTTCCCTCATCGAATCAGACTACCTTCTGTCCACTCCTTTTGCCGGAAATGATGTTTATATTTTTATTGAAGAAAAGGAAACCGCAGGACTGTTTTTCTGCCGTTCCTTTTTTCCGAAAGAAAAGAAGGATTACACGGTTGGCCAGCCACAATTCACTCTGCTCTTTAAAGAAAAAATCACTGTCAGCACTGGCGAGAAAATTATTCAGTATGACCGTCTCACTCCCAAAAGACACATCTGAACTTCATCCACAAAAAGGTAGTTTATTTTTTCCTCTTGATAATGTTCCTCTACATAAACATGAAGCGCATGATATTCTCTGATTTCCTCATATACAAGATCCATAAAATCAATAAAGATAATATTGATATTTTCAAAATGATTTTTCAAATATTCAATATATGCCTGCATCAATTTTGACTTTCCCGAACGATGAATACCTGTAATGATTTTGATATCCGGAGTTCCGTTCAAGTCGATGTTCCGATTCAGATACTTTGTTCTTGTTATTGTCTTCATGCAATCACCCACTTTCAAAAATTAAAAATTTTTATTTTCTTGAAAGTGGATTATGTTCCATGAAGATCACCACAAACATAGCCGTCATGACAAAATCCAGCCCTTCTGTATTAAAATGTATCAGAGATCCAAAGAACCCTCCCAGACTTGCCCCTGAAAACCAGTAAAAATGATTCAGCAGTGTAACAAAAAACATAATCCAGCCCTTATCCACATCCTCCGGCATATCCGCAGTATAATTGATGGAAAAGCTCTCGTCACACATCCCAAAGATCAGATACAGCTTTTTGATCCCCATCCCCTTGTACCGGTCCAGCATGAAGATCCCATAAAACAGATGCCTTGCATTGATCATCAAAGTCATGGCCAGCGCCCGGAACGGGGCAAAAGCTCCAAGGAGCATATCCACCGCCACAAATTCCACAGACCCCGCAAAAATAGTAAGGCTCATCAGGCAGGAATACCAGAAACTGAAACCCGATACATTCATGTAGATCCCATACGTCAGCCCAAGAAACCAGAACCCCGCAAAGATCGGTATGGTATGCGGAAAAGCGGCTTTTAATGCCTTCCAGTATTTTGTGTTTTTACCATGCCCCCGCAAGCATACCCCCTCCTTTTCTCTGGTTTGATCCGGACAGGATCTCCCCGATATCGCCATTGATATAAACCGCCTGATGTTCAATCTCCCTCGGTCCTGCCGCTTCTCTGTCATTGATACAGGCATAAGTCGCCTTCGGGTTCCCCGCGGTCATCTGCCAGAATGGATATTTGATGATGACAGGGGTATTATATCCCACGCCCAGCTCCAAAAACAGGATCCTCTGCCCTTTCCTGGCACGCAGGAAATCCTCATACCGCTCTGCCGCCCTGTACCAGCCCTCATCCTGCACGAACCGCCCGTCCGAGCGCAGGTTCATGGTCATCGGTTTCCCACAGTGCGGACAGACGGGAAGAAGCTCCTCTGGTATCCGCATATCTTCCTGGCACTCCATCATCTTTCGGATCGCTTCTTCATTTCCGAATGTTTCCTGACAGCAGGGTTCACTGCACTGGAACAGGCCATAATCCCCCTGGGTATAAAAGAGCCGTTTCTTGTCAAATCCCGCTTTCTGGAAGCAGTGGTCCACATTCGTCGTAATGACAAAATAATCCTTTCCCTTCACCGCTTCAAACAGTTCCTGGTATACCGGCTTCGGTGCGTCCATATACCGGTTGACATAGATATACCGGCTCCAGTAAGCCCAATGCTCTTCCAAAGTCCTGTATGGATAAAAGCCGCCTGTATACATATCACGGAAGCCATACTTCTCCCCAAAATCAGAAAAATATCTCTGAAACCGTTCTCCGGCATAAGTAAACCCTGCCGAAGCGGAAAGTCCGGCGCCCGCGCCGATCACCACCGCATCCGCGGCATCCAGCTTCTCCCAAAGCCTCTGTACCGCGGACAGATCCTTTCTAAAAAAACCACGCATTCCCTGCTGTTTCATATACGATCCCTCCTTCTCACTGCCTGGACAGGACACCGCTCATAACAGCTTCCACAATGCAGACAGTGTTCCTGCATGATCTTATACGGTTTCCCGCTTTCGATACACCTCTGCGGACAGTTCCTGGCACACGTTCCACACCCGATACAATCCTGAGTGATCCGGTAGCCTTTTTCGGACATCTTTTCATTCCCTATCACATAAGTCTCCCGGAAGATCGGGTTCACGCCAAGGTGGAAATATTCTATCTGCACATCTTTTATCTGGAACACAATGCCGATATCCCTTGTATCCCCCGGATACACATTAGAAAGATAGGGCTGTTCCGCAAATATCGTGTCGATCCACATCTTCTGCTCCCCATCTGCCGCCGGCACAGCCCTTGCTGACAGCCGGATCATCTCTTTATATCTGGTATACCCAAGGATCTGCACCCTCCCGTCTGCCAGCAGCTCCCGACAGAAATCCTTCCCCCTGGCCGTGAAAAAATAGATTCCATCCGGCTCATAATGGATGGCGCTGATATTGCGGACCTGGGGATTCCCTTCCCTGTCCACGGTCGCAAACGCCAGAACACCTACATACTGTAACTTCTGTAAACAAGTTTTTGCATCCATCACCTGATCCTCCTGTCATCCTTCTTACCCCATGCACCACACAGCCTGACCTTTATGGAAGCTCCAATGCCATATGGTTCTGATCCTCATGGGCATTTCCCAAAATACTCTCCAGATATCTCCCCGTAAATGTCCCGGAATGCCGCCATTCCTCCAGCAGCCCCTCTTCCGATACGGCTTCCTCCATATGCCCGGAAAAATAGATCTGGTTCAATCCGGCAAAATATCCCGCCATAGCGTCCTTCAATCCCCCGTCTTCCATATCACGCAGTTTTGCCGCCGCCTGTCCGTAGCTGGTATCCCAAAAGAAATCCCCCGCATACCGCCCAAAATCCAGCAGTTCCGCCGAATCCGGCCGATGCTGTGCCGCCCATGCAGACACATCCACAGAAGACGTGGAATATTCCAGTCCCGACGACTCCAATATGATATCCGCATACTGGTTCGGGGAAACGGACAATGCGGAGGTGGCGATCTCACAAAACCCATCCTCTTCCCCTTTTCGATATCTCCATAAAATCCATGTCATCATACCCTCTGTCCCGAAAAATCCAGCCTGGCAACTTCATTTCCATGTTCTTCAACAATCCGCGCCACATCCCCGAATTTCATCCAGACCGAAGCCGTTGTATCATTCGGATGGATGCCCACCACCGTATCCTCCGGAAGATTGCTGTCAAACACAACCACAACCGCTCTCTCCTCATCATTCAATATCCCCAGAGGGGATACGCATCCCTGTTCCACTCCAAGATACCGCTCCAGCCGCTCCGCTGATGCCAGCCCCATCTTTTTAACTCCCAGCAATTCTCCTAATTCCCTGAAATCAATCTGCACATCTTCCGGCACGCTGACCAGAAAATGCTTCCTTCCTTTGCCGTCTTTCAGGAACAGGTTCCTTAGCACAATCCCCTTTCTCTGAACACCTGCACTGTCCACGTCTGCCATCGTGTGTACGGCACCATGCTCCTGTACATCATACAAAACCTCGTTCTCATTAAGAAAGGCCAGCACCCTTTCCTTCGTATACTCCTTTGCCATTTCCAAACACCTCTAAAAAATCCTATTTATACGATTCGGCATTTTCTGGAAAGCAGCACCCTCCTGTAACCTTCGCCAAATACCGGCAGGGTAAAGGATATCCTCCCTGTCAAGCAGCTCCTTTGTATACCTCTGCGGACGCACATACACCACCGCCGCCGGAAGTCCCACATGCGCCTTCCCTCCCGGCCTCTCCCACACTGCGCCCAGTTGCCCCCAGGATGCAGTCATGGCATTATACCCTGCTTTCTCATTTCCTGCCCCAATCAGCCACCATCCGCCTCCGATCATAGTCATGGGGTTGAAACATAATCCTTCTATGTCAACTTCTTTAATTTTCATTTCGTATCTCCCATCTGTCCGTATAACGGTGGATCTTTGCACTCCTGTCTTTCTGTACACCCCGTGCATATCGGATCTCCGGATACCCAAAGCCGACCATGAGTTTTGTATAGTGATCCCTGGGGATATCCAGCATCTCCCTGGCCTCCTCCGCGAGTTCATTCAGCACCTCTGCCGGATAACTCATGATGATAGCTCCGAGACCATAGGCATTACAGAGAAGTTCAAAATATGCCGTGGCAATATTACAATTCACCTTACAATCCTCTGCCCATTTTCCTACGCAGCGTTCGTGCGCAATGAAAAGATGGGGCACTCCACAAAAGAGAAGATCATCTTTTCGGACTGTTTTTTCCGATTCTTTCATCTTTCCATAGTAAAAGTCATCAAAACTGTGGGTATAGACATGTTTTTTTGCGTCCTCTTCCATCTTGGAATACGCCTTTTCCCATATCTCATGCACCCTGCCCTTATCATCAATGACCGTATATTCCACACTGCAGGAATTTCCACCAGTAGGTGCAGCCGCCATTGCCCGGAGTATACGGGTTATGATCTCAGGATCTACATTTTCGTTCAGAAATCTGCGGCAGGAGCGGCGGTTTACGATCAGCCGCTCCATATAGCTGCCCATCTCTGGCGGTGGCGGCGGCAGGGAATCCTCCGGCTTCTTTCCAAATATAGAGATCGCGCCTTCCGGACACACTGCCAAGCAATGCTGACACCGCCAGCAGCCCCTCCAGCCATAACGTTCAAAATCTTTCATCTTCGGATAGCCGTCTTTTCCAAATTCAATCACCATGCCAGAACAAGTATCCACACATCTCCCACACCGGATACATTTCAATCTGTCTATCTTAAACTGCGTTTTCTGATCTGCTCCCACTCTTACCCCTCCAGATACTCAGACAATAACTACAATCTTCCCGTTCACTTTTCCGCCATCCAACGCCATACACGCCTCCCGGATATCTCCAAACCCATAGGATGCCCCAATACAGGGTTTCAGCTTATTTCTGTCAATAAACGCAAAAATATCATCCATCACCTTCTGCGTGGGCCAGTTGCTGTGGAACCCGGTAAGGTATACCCCGTTGGGGATGGATTTGATCGGGTCAAAACCATTCAGGGCATAAACTCCGCCAAGGATTCCCGTATTACATACAATGCCGCCCTTCTCCATGCACCGGAGCGTATCAGCAAGAGTCTTCGGCCCCACCAGCTCCAGAGCCTTTGTCACTCCGTGCAGCTCTCTTTCCAGCTTCCCGTTATCCAGTACCGCCTCATCCACGCCGGCCAGCAGAGGGAGCTTTTCCTGCCTGTGGGTGGTAGCGATCACCCTGCACCCAAAAGCCTTTGCGATCTGGATGGCAGCATACCCTAACGCACAGGTGCCGCCCCTGACCAGAAGCGTATCCGAAGGTTTTAAGTCCAGACATTCAAACAGAGAACCCCATGCCGTGAAATAAGTCTCCGGCAC
>DKVI01000102.1 GCA_002491115.1 Lachnospiraceae bacterium UBA7182
CTATTATAACACGGGCATCAATATGATCCGTCTGCAGACGCTTCAGTGATCCCTCCACAGAAGAACGGATCACTTCCGGGCGGGAATCCGGGATCAGCGGATGATTTACTTCCGAGCTCTCCATATCAAAGCGGATACCGAATTTACTTGCGATCTGCACATGATTCCGGATATCTGAAAGCGCCTCCCCCACCAGTTGCTCGTTGGCATGGGGATCCTCCTGTGTGCCATATACCTCCGCTGTGTCAAAAAAAGTGTATCCCAGGTCATAGGCGCTTCGTATCATCTGTATCGCTTCTCTGTGCTCTGTAGAAGCACCATAAGCATGGCTGAAACCCATACATCCAAGACCTACAGCTGAAACCTTCAGGCTGCTTCCCAACATTCTTTTTTCCATTATCATCATCCTCCTTAAGACTTTTTCCGGATCTTTTTCAGGCCCGCTGCCAGATAATGTCCGATACACAGAAATAAACCCATGATTGCCATATAATCCAATACGAAAAAGAGCAGCGGCTCCTCAAAATCAAAAAATACAAATTGAATCTTCAAAAACAGATAACTGCCTGTTCCCCTTTTTTCAAACGCATACACGCCATAGGCTGCAATCGCCAGGGCCAGCCCCCGCAGGCTCCATGTCCGTGCTGCAGAGGTTCTTTTTACAAATTTGCCCACCATGCCCATCATCATATTCCAGTGGAAGCCCAGATGTAAAGACATCAATATAAATCCCCAGTAGGCAGAGAGCATATGCAGGTTCCTTCCCAGAGAACGTCCGCCCTGAACAGGCAAAAACGCCAGAACATGTCTGGAAAGAATGACTCCGCTGACCATAGAACCGATCATGGTCAACAAAACGAAAAAGACAAGAACTGTCTGGGCGATACGGAATGGTGTGTATTTTCCCTTTCCTATATTTCCCCACCATTTCCGGTTCAGAATGTGATGCAGGAAAAACAGAACTGCCATACCGATCCCTATCCATTCATGGGCGGTCTGCCCCACCATTTCATAAGCCATAAGAAACAGCAGGGAGACTGTCATTGCAACATCTATCAGAATTTTCAACATCATCTTTGGTTTCATGCAGATTCCTCCTGCCGCAGTTTTGTTATCAGCGATTTGCTTTTATCCTGCTCCACGCTTACCGGATAAAATTAGTGAAGACTGCCGGCTCCTGCTCCGGCACTGCCCCATGAACCATGTTCCAGTACCGGGAAGATACCACCGGCATCTCCTGAATGGTAAAATACTTATTCATCTGGTCAAAGGCCGCCGTTGTTCCTGCACGGCGGGCAGAAAGGACAGCCGCAGCCGGTTTCATGTAGAAAGCCCTGTTTCCGTTTCCGCCCAGTTCCGAATAAAACAGCCGATCCATAAACGAAGTCATATTTCCGGTAACTGCGCCATAATGTACCGGGCTTCCGAATACAAAACCGTCCGCCTCATACGCCTTTTCCCGGAAACGGTTCACTACATCATCAAACACACAGGCTCCCTTTTCCCTGCATTTCAGACAGGCGATACAGCCTCCCACCGGTTTATTCCCAATCCAGAAGATCTCCGTCCCAATTCCTTCTTTGTTGAGCGTACCTGCCACCTCACAAAGCGCCGTATATGTGCATCCCTCCTTATGGGGTCCTCCATTTACTAAAAGAACTTTCATACCCATGCTTCATCCTTTCTATTTTCTATACTCCTGTTAAATTCATTATAAGAAAAACGAAACCTCCGAAGAAGTCTCGTTTGGTTTTTCAGTATATACCTTTTCGTATTAACTCTTATTTCAGTTTGTCTCCAGTATTTCGGTCCAGCTGATTTCCTGACTCTATATTGTGCACTTTTTCTAAAGCTTTACTTCACATTTTCCTGAATCCAGTTCTCAATATGATCGGCAATCACATCATTGTTTAAATCCTGAAACATAAAATGGTCATTCCCGGTGATACCTTCCGCCGGCAGATCTACGACTGTGCAGTTTCCTCCCTGGGCCGTATAGGCTTCCGCAAAATCATAACATGTCTGGCGCATCATCTGCCACATTCCCGTTGCCTGGATTGCAGGATCCCCATTATCAATATAATCACCAAAATAGAATACAACCGGAATATTTTTATCCGTGACTGCCTGATAATCTTCCGAATCTGCTGCAGGCGCTCCGCCCGGCTCGATGGCGATAATCGCTGCAATGTGATCTGTATAATTTGCTGCCGTCCAGCCTGGTCCACCGCCCTGAGAATGGGTCACAAGGATAGAATCCCTGCCGGTTCTTGCATAAACTTCGTCAACCGTCGCTGCCAGCGCCTGCGCCACAGTTTCATTGTCAAAATCACCGCCCATGTCCGATGTCATCCCGGTATCTGGTGTCATCTGCCGGAAGAACTGATCCACGGATGCATCGTCATTCGGGAACTGGGAACCTTCATTTGCTACGGATTTTCCATTCTCCCAGCGGCCAATCCGAAATTGAGTATACCAACGCTGATCCAATGTTTTTGTACTGATCTCACCACTGACGGAAGTAGCTCCTGCTTCTCCACGTCTGGGCTGATCAACCAGAAATACACCATGCCCTTTTCTCAGGAACATGTCCGACCAGCCTTCCCTGCCGTCCGGCGTTGTCATCCAGCCCATGCGGGATTGTCCATATCCATGCAGGAATACCATAGGCAGCCCCGTTTCGTCTTCGGGTATCTGATAAAGCACGTTGGCATGGTCTACATGGGCCGTCTGTCCGGCGCCCGTTTCCTCCCACTGGTTTTCCGGATCAAATATTCCATCCGAAGTCACCGTGATCCCGCCTGCGGAAAAGATACCCTGTTCTGCTATGACAAGTGCGCCTGTATCTTCTGTTGTATCAGACTCTGCTGCTTCATTATTATCCGGTTCCATTGAGTCATCGGCAGCCTCATCCGTTGCTGTAGAATTCTCCTCTGCGGCAGTGGTATCCTCTTCTGCTGAAGAAGAATTGTTATCTCTTCCTCCATTCCCGCAGCCACTCATAAGAAGCATTCCGGCTGTAAGCAATGCCAGAAGGCTGATTACTCTTTTCTTTCTCATATCTTTTCCTCCAATTATTTTTTATCCATATGAAATATCTGTATTATAAACCTGTAGAAACTCCGTCAGAAGTTCCCTTTTGTTATCCAATATATACCCTATGGTGTTCCGTTTTTTCCGTTTTCAATCAAATGGTGATTTTGTCTGTTTATTCTCTGTCTTCAGCCGGCAGCCTGGCATATTCCTCATCCGTGATACGCTCAAACCACTGAAGCCCTGTCTGTTCCGGATTTGTATTGTCAGCAATATGCGCAAATTCTGTGTCTGCGCTTCCTCCATGCCAGTGTTTCACACCAGGCTCAAAAACCACATAATGCAATTCCGGCGCTCCGGCTACATTGCCACTCATATCCTTCCTCCATCAATACACATAATCCGGTGCAAGCAGTGACATCAGTTCCCTGTCATGATGGTTGACCAGCTTTGATTCTGTATCCAGCAGCATGGTAGCCCCTTCCTCTCTGGTATATGGCATCCACTCAGGCAGCCCCTCGGCACTGGGGATACCGCTTTTCGCAAAGTTAATCCATGCCTGGCTGATCTGGCTGGCCAGAGCCTCCTCCTCATCACCACCGCTTACATTGTAAAAGACATAGGGAATCTCTGCTCCTGCATTACAGAACGCAACCTTCCCTCCCTGTTCTCCTCTGAAAAAGAACAGCCCGGTATCCTCCTTCCATGGATCTGCCGCCTTTTCTTCTTCCGTATAGATATCATAAAAGACCTGATCCCCTTTTGCAGCCTGCTCTCCCAGACAGTTTACAATCTCAACCGTCTTATCCGGATTGATATAATGATACCAGGTCAGAATATCACCCACATTCTCTGTCCTTCATCCCCGCCTGTTTTTCTGATCATTTTTTACCTTCTGGTTATATTTTTCAAAGGTATAACGGTAAACTCCCTGGGATTTGCTCCCGTATTCAATGGCTTCCACTGGGCAGCGATTGATACAGGCAGTGCAGACATAACATTTCTCTTTCACCCATACCGGATGTCCGTCCTGCATTTTCACCGCCTTTGCCGGACAAACCCTTTCACAGAGGCCGCAGGATATACACTTATCTTCTGCTACATGGAAAGGCTCTGTGAAACTGCGTTTTTCCCGAAACAGGCCCAGCATCTTCTCTGAATTTTCTTCCGGGTTTTCACCTTCCCTGGATTCAAAAATCCCAATCTCTTTTGCCTTGATACGTTCAATAATTGCATCCAGTCTCTTTGACGCATCCCTCAGCTTTTCCAGTGTAGTTTCCTCTGTATCATAAGAAGAGCCGATTACGGTTGTATTATCCGGCATCAGCAATCCATATCCACTGTTTACATACATCCCTTCTCTTGAAAACCGCTGCATGGCGTGTCCTGTCACATTGCTGTAATTACAAACTGTAAATGTAAAAGCTCCATTTGACTTCAATTTCTGCGCAAACTCCGTAACAGGTTCCGGAGCCGCATAAGCATATACGGGAAACACAATGCCCAGATAATCCTTTTCCGTAAAATGGTATGCCTCAGGATCTGCATCTAAAAGATTTACAGCCTGATCTTTTAAGGCCAATGCAATTTGTTCTGCTATCCATTTTGAATTTCCTGTACCTGTAAAATAAAATATCATAAGTTCAATTACCTCCGGCAAAATCTATATTGCCCTGTCCATCCTGCATTTTCCTATTCATACCAAACAGATTCCCCATCTATCCGATATAAAAGGTGTCAGCCAGATTGTAAACGATACTGACAATCTGGCTGATGATGGAGGGAATGGCCAGTGCCATAACTGCTTTATGCACCGGTGCCGTCTCAAATAGTTCTTTTTATTTTAATTCCATTCCATCCTTCTGTTTCCTGACCGGCTGTTTACAGACATTCCTCCAGGATCTCATAGATCTCTTCCCTGGACAGCTTTTTACAGCAGCCTGCTGTGATATTGCAGGTATCAGCCACCTTTCTTAACATTTCTTTATCCGAGATGCCCATTTCACCGAGAGTAGAGGGCAGTCCGATCTCCCGGATAAAATCTGCCAGCGCCCGGATTCCTGCCTCCGCCAGCTCTTCCTCCGTCTTTCCTTCTGTCCGGATTCCCCATACCTGCTCTGCAAAACGGGCAAACTGCTTCACCCCGCCCTTATAGATGTGGCGGTAAAAAACCGGATGGATCACCGCAAGCCCCTGTCCGTGGTTGCAGTCTGTGTAGGCCCCCAACTGATGCTCAATCTGATGTGCCTGGAAGTCCGTCACTTTTCCGATTTTCAGGATCCCGTTTTCCCCCATGGCGGAAGCCCACATCAGCTCGCTCCTTGCTCCCATGTCCTCCATATTTTTCTTCAGTACACGGAGATTCCGGATCACATTGCGCATGACGGCTTCTGCGATCTCATCGGACAGGTTCAATTCCTCCGGCCGGCCAAAATAGGTCTCCATACAATGGCTCAGTGTATCGAAAGCGCCGGAAACAACCTGCTTTTCCGGAAGGGACATGGTATAGGCGGGATCCAGCACCGCAAAACGGGCGGAAGCGCCGAGAACTCCCGTCTTCTGTCTCGTCTCCTCGTTGGTGATCACGGCGCCGTTGTTCATCTCCGCACCGGTTCCGGAGGCTGTGACGACCGCACCCATAGGAAGATACTCCGTTGGATAGATATGGTCTGTGAACTCCATCTTCCAGATATCCTCTTCTGTCACTGCCTGAGCTGCTATGATCTTACAGCAGTCAATGACGGAACCGCCGCCTACAGCCAGGATGAAGTCCACCTTTTTCTCCTTTGCCAGCGCTGCGCCCTCCTGCACCTTCCGGTAAGTGGGATTGGGCATAATGCCTGAAAAGTCCACGATCTCTTTTCCCTGTTTCTTCAGATATCCGCAGATCTCGTCATATACGCCGCTCTTTTTCACAGAGCCGCCTCCATAAGCAAGCATCACGGTCTTTCCTGTTCCGGTCAGCTCATGGGAAAGTGCTTTTTCTGCCGCTCCCTTCCCAAAGTATACCTTTGTCGGATACGAATAAATAAAATCGTTCATCTTGTTTTCCTCCTGTAAATAAATTTATAAAGTTTTTACAGCCCACCTGGTGATCTCTTTTACCCTCTCCAGATATTCCGGGGTGTCATGGCAGGTGGAACTGGAAATACACTGTGTAAAGACCTCTGTTTCAGCTTCCTAATTTAACCCAAGGCTCTCTGCCCAGGAGATTACAGTCTCACGGCTCTCTGCTACATCATTTCTGGAGAGTGAGAGAGTATCGTCACTCACATGAGCTTCGGGCTGCAGACTGGAGATGGTCTCCAGGGTATTGGAAAATCCGCTTCCTCCATGAGTCACAAAAGGAATGATTGTCTTTGCGCCAAAGTCATATTCTTCCAGAAAGCTGTAGACCGGCATGGGCAGGTCTCCCCACCAGTTAGGGAATCCCAGGATCACAGTTTCATACTGCTCAAAATTCTCTACATGAGATGCCAAGACCGGGCGAAGATCTGCATCCTGTTCTTCTGCTGCCTGATCCACCAGCGGATCATGGTCCAGAGGATACTCTTCTACCGTCTCAATGCGGAACAGATCGCCGCCAACCGCATCCTGGATCACTTCTGCCACATACTGGGTATTCCCCAGCTTTTCTTCTTCACTTACCACAATACTGGCCCCTGCCACAGCATCCGCACCTTCTGTACTTACATCTTCTGGTATGGAAAAATAGGCGATCAGAATGCGGGAACCTGTCTGCGATGATGCCGCATCTTCCGGCGTATTACTTTTTTCTGTCATGCTGTCTCCTGATTTTTCAGAGTTACTCTGTTCTTCTGTTGATGTAGGCACTGTATTTTCTGTATCTCTGTCTGGATCCGCATTTGATTCCGTGCCGCAGGCTGTAAGACTGAACGCCAGAACAGCAGAAAGTAAGATTGAAATCATCCGTTTCATAAAAATCCTCCCTCCTTATTCCAGGTTCAGGCCTTCTACCCAGGCCGTTACTTTCTCTTCCGGAACACTGGATGAAAATCTCTCACCTTCCAGCCAGTCTCCTGTACCTGCCGCCTCTGCCAGCAGGTTTCCGCTCTCGCCAAGGCCGGAGCTTGCCGAAGTACAGAATGGGATCACCGTCTTGCCTGTAAAGTCATTAGCCTTAATGAATCCATCCACCGGCCAGGCCGCAATTCCCCACCAGATCGGATACCCGATAAACACAGTGTCGTAAGAATTCCAGTCGGATACCGTTGTCTCTTCCAGTTCGATCACCCTTGCCTCCGGATTGTCATGCTCATAGACCACCCGGCTGCTTTTATCATTGTAATCCAGATCTTCCTCGCTGTACGGCTCTGCAGGTACCAGTTCAAACGTATCGCCGCCTGTAATATCTGCAATATATTCTGCAGCCTTCTGCGTATGTCCGCCTGCCGAGTAATAAACTACCAGGGTTTTTCCCTCTCCGTTTTCTGTCCCGTCTGCGGTCTCTGCGCTGTCCGTTCCATCCGTACCATCCGAATCCGTGGATACCGCATCCGGTTCTGTACCTTCCGGTTCCGTTGTTTCCGAAGATTCCGGTTCCTCCTGTGTTTCCTCTGCTGCTTCCGAAGATACAGCCGGTTCCTCAACTGTTTCATTCTGGCTGTCTGACTGCTCCGCCTTCTGGCCGCAGGCCGTAAGTGATAAAGCAAGCAGCGCAGCTGCCAATAATACTGCTGATTTTTTCATGATATTTTTTCCTCCTTCTTAATAGCACTCCCGGAAAATTTTCAGGATTTCTTCATGAACCATTTTCCTGTAACTGCCAGGAGAGAGATTGCAGGAATCTGCAATGGCTTCCAGATCGGTGGTTTCATTCACGCCCAGCTCCCGCAAAGTTGTGGGCAGGCCAATCTCTTTGATAAAGTCCGCCAGCGCCTCCACACCGGCGCAGGCCAGTTCTTCTTCTGTTTTACCTTCCGGAGAGATGCCCCATACATTCACGGCAAATTTCTGAAATTTGGACAGACCATTCCGATAAATATGCCGGTAATATACAGGCTGCAATACCGCCAGCCCCGCGCCGTGATTACAGTTGGTATAAGCCCCCAGCTGGTGCTCCATCTGGTGGCACTCAAAATCCATCCGTTTGCCCAGCTTAATGATACGGTTTTCCGCCATCGTAGCCTCCCACATCAGATTACTTCTGGCAGTGTAATCTTCCGGGTTCCGGATCGACGCCCGCAGATCGCGGATCACGCCCCGCATGAGCGCCTCCGAGAGGTCATCGGACACATTGTACCCGTCCGGTTCGCTGAAATAGGTCTCCATGATATGAGACAGAATGTCAAATCCGCCTGACACCATCTGCTTTTTCGGAACACTGTAAGTATAGGTGGGGTCCATCAGCGCAAATCTGGCATTGCATTCCGGATAGTCCCGCCCGGTCTTGACTTTCAGCTCCTCGTTGGTAATTACCGCGCCGCCGTTCATCTCACTGCCGGTTCCGGCCACCGTGACGATCACTCCCAGCGGAAGCGGTTCAAAATCAATGACCCCGGGTCTTGCCCAGAAATCCGCCCAGAGATCGCCGTCATACACCGCCGCCATGGAAATCGCCTTGCAGCAGTCCATGACGCTGCCGCCGCCCACCGCGAGAATCAGATCCACCCTGTTTTCCCGCGCCAGCTTCGCTCCCTCCAGCACCCTGGCATAAGTGGGATTCGGCCCGATACCGGAGAATTCAATCACATTCTGCCCTGCTTTCTTCAGACAGGCCGTTACCTCGTCATAGATGCCGTTCTTCTTAACAGAGCCGCCGCCATAGCAGAGCATGACGGTCTGTCCGCAATGAGCGGAAAGGCAGGCCAGATATTCTTTGACGCAGCCCTTTCCAAAATAGACTTTTGTTGCATTCTCAAAAATAAAGTTGTTCATTTTTGTTCTCCTTTATTGCTTAAAACAGATCCCTTTTCCATATTTCCTGTTGCCTATAGTATAAAAAAATCGAGGCTTCCGCAGAAGTCTCGATTTATTCATCAGTTTATACCCAAAGGTTACATCCCGGAACATTCTATGGATGCACTACCGTCTGAATTGCTGCCAGAAAACGTTTTACTGTTTCCGAAGGCTCAGGAGAATGGAGCAGGCCATAGGGAATTGAATGATTCCATTCCACAGGTATGACCTTTAACAAAGGATGCACATGATCCCATGCCTGGACTGCCATCAGAATATCATTACTGTTTTCACACCGGTTGAACACCTCCACACTGTAAAAGTCAAAATCCACAATCTGAATCCGGCTGTGATTCTGCCAGATATCATCCCGAAGCACATCCACATAGTGGCTCCAGTTCCGGTGCATCAGCATCAGCCGCTCGCCATACAAATCCTGAATGGCCAGACAGTTTTTACCGGCAAGACGATGGTGGATGGAAACCGCACAGCAAATCGGCTGTCTGGAAATCTCAAAACCCGCACAGTTTCGCAGATTCAGCATCGTGTCATCAAAAATCCCCGCGACCACATCAATGTTCTGTCCCAGATTTTTCAGAATCTCTCTTGCATTCTCCGGTGTATTTTCATAGGGAACAAGCTGAAATTTAATCTCCGGACAGAGTTCATGAATCCTGGGCCACAGTTCCACCAGAACTCCGGCCGGCGTCATGGGGGAGGTTCCGATGCGGATTACATTGTCCCCTTCCTGCATGGCATTCTTTGCCCGGATGACAGAATCTTTACAATACTGAATCACATATTTCGTATCGTTATATAAAGAAGTTCCTGCCTTTGTCAGCGTCAATCCGCGATGCGTGCGCTCAAAGAGCTTTACATCCAAATCCGCTTCCAGCAGATTGATCTGTTTAATGACCGCCGTAGGCGTGATATAGGACTGCTCCACAGCCTTATTAAAACTTCCGGCATCCGCCACACGGATAAAAGTCTCCAGTTGAGGATTATACACCAACATCGCCTCTTTTCCTGATTCAATCTCATGCCTTTATTATATGTGGAGATACGAATAAAAACAAGCTGACTCTTATGATTCTGTCCACAATTCTTTCATCTTTTTCACGTCCACAGTGGATTTTAAACCAAGTATAATTGCGATCACAAACAGGACAAACGCAATCCACATACCGATTGTATAACCGGTATTTTCCACAATCAGTCCCCAGATGACAGATGCCATCGCCACGAAAATGGACTGAAGCCTGGATGCCTGCGCCCAGATCGCTCCAAAGTCTTTGTTTCCAAATTCATTTTTTACCAGAATCGGGCCTAATGTATTGCAGGAACCATAGGTAATGCCAAACAGGAAAGCGGCTACCCACGCCATCCACATAACTTTCGGCGCTATCAGTATGAACAGCGGCATGGCGATCACACCCGCGCCTGCTCCATAGAACACGGCTGCTTTCGGATTAAAATCCGCCACAATTCCTACGGAAAGTTTTCCGAACATGTTCCCGAACATAACTGCGGAAGCAGCGGTTCCGGCCATGATCGTCGTCATACCAATGCTTAAATAAAAGCTGTTAAAATAGAAGTTAATGTTACAGCCAAAAGCCATCAGAAGCGGGCAGAAAGCTACTATATAAAACGCGGCTGTTTTAAGCGCCTTCTGCGCATTCACACCCGACACTTTCGCGCCTGCGTCCGCCTGTCCCGCACTCTCGTACCCTACCGGTTTTAATCCCTTGTCTTCCGGCCGGTAGCGAATCATCAGAAGCGACACGGGTATGCCTACAACCAGACAGACAGCCGCCCATACCATATAGCAGGTTCTCCAGCCGTAATTGGCAATCACGGATGCTCCGAATGTATTAAAAAATCCTGCGGCGATCCCCTGCGCCGCACCGCACACACCGATCCAGAGACCGTTATTTTTTATAAACCAGTTGTTTACAAGAACCGGAATAAGCAGATAGATCAGAAGCGACTCGCAGCATCCTAATATAAACGCGTCGATATAAAATACCCATACGCTTTGTGCTCTGGAATTGACCAGATAGGCCGCGGCTTCCAGGATCATGCACGCTGTAATCGTAATCCTGGTATCATAGGTTCTGAATAACTTGTTCACTGTAGGCAGCATAAGCGCCATGGTGGCTGTAGTAATTGTAATGTGAAGACCGAACGCCGTCTGCGTAATCCCCAGCTCCTCTGACACAGGCGTATAAAAAATACTTGCCGCGTTCAGGATGAAACTCATGGGAAACATCAGAAGGAACACACCCGCAACTACCACATAACCATAATGCAAGCCTCCCTTTTTACCTTCCTGCATAATTATCCCTCGCTTTCTTTTTAATACGGATGCTGATTCTGATTATAGATGAAAGAACCGATCTTCCATTTACCGTCGATCTTAATCTCCGTGCAGTACACCGTATAATAATTTCCGTTATAATTGTTCTCGAGTACCTGAACCACCGCGATCGTTTCCTCTATGGCGATCACGTCCACCCGGTAATTAAACTCGGGTCCTGCCAGAGAGTTGTCCACCTGGTTTAAAAGGTTCTCATAAGTACCGATATTCAGTTTTCCGTCCGTCGCTCCATAAAGAACAGCCCCCTCCAAAAAGCTGTCTTTGCAGATGCTGCGGTCTTTTTTTGCAACTGCCTCAAAAAAATCTGCCGCGGCTTTGGCAGCCGCATCATATTCTTCTCTTGCTACTCTCATCTGTCTGTCCTTTCCGGGGCCGCAATATGCAGCCCCTCTGTTCGTATTGGTTAAAGATTAAAAATGATATTCCTGCGGCACTTTTCTTATATGTCCGTTGAACGGGTTTTCTTTCCGCACATATCCGGGCGTCCCGCCTTCCGGAGGCAGCTTTCCGAGCTTCTCCATCTCGTCGGCGATCTCCTTTAAGCCTGCTGCTTCCCAGGTGGAACGGAACGGCCAGCCGGTGGCCAGATCCCATCCGACGGTCTTATAATACAGGTCTACCCAGTCATTCCACTCTTCCCAGGTAGCATAATCCCCGCCTGGATCAGGGAAGGTCAAGAACGGATAGATCTCTTCTACTTCCTGATCGCGGCAGCGTCCGTAATTGCGCATCAGGATTGCGCGGAACAGAAGCCTTGCACGGTCTGCTTTCTTCAAAAGTTCTTCCGGCGTATATTTCTCGCCGGTAGCCGCGTAGAGCTGTTCTGCGTTTTCTTCCGGATAGAACGGCTCGTTGGACTGCCACTCGCAGCAGGGAACGGAGTCCGTAAGGATCGCCGTATTTTCCGTGCGAAGGACCGCGTTGGCCAGTGTCTGGCTGTAGCAGGGACCTTCTGCCAGAATCTTCTTATATTCATCCGTGGAGACATGGGTATGCCCGCTTGCCATGGCGTCTCTGGTATTGACCATATCCAGCATCATGTTCGCGCACCAGAACCATTTCTGAGAACCGGAGAATCCCCGTCCGTGCCAGTGGGAACACTGTCCCCATCCGCCTTCCAGGCTGACCGGAATATCCAGCGGTTTTTTCAGGATATTGGAATAGCGTCCATGGTAAATGGAATCGCCGTATTTCTCTTTTCCAAGCATCCGGATCGCCCGCGCCATATGCTCCGCGAATACGTCTCCGATGGGACGCTTGCTTCCGTCGATCAAAGTGACCTCCGGACCTGTCCGATAGGTAATGATCTTAATAAAGTGTCTGATAAATTCCGGGCTTTCCGGGTCCGGTTCCATCCCAAAGTCCAGATCCGTAAGCAGCCCTTCCTGTTTGCACATGGAAATCCATGTCATGTTCCAGATAATGAAGTCCCATTTATCAATACCGTACTCTTTGCAGAGCTGGTTTAACATGGCGCCGCGGTCAAAATCCGCGTTCCAGTAATTCACGGTATCGCCGCCCCACATCTGCGATACAATCTCATAGTCCGGATCATTTTTATCATAAGGCTTCGCCCAGGATCTCTGCGCGCCCACGGAACGGCCGTTCATCGGGGAAGTAACCCAGGTTCCCACCGGCATATAGAAGTCGTTTTTCAGAGTAAACGCCGCCGGGCTGGTACATTTCTCAATCTGAGAAACTTTTTCGCCGGTGAAAGCGTCTGTCATATTCATCATCAGGCGCTGACAGCGGGAATTACATCCCGGGCTGCAGGCCAGTTTTCCATAATCCCAGCCGTTGGGCGCAGGCACATCATAGGCAACACTCTTCATTCTCGTCTGATGGGTTACCGGATTGGGAATATGCTGATAATCGCCGATTTTCAGCCTGAGTTCCAGCACCTTGTCAATATCATAAGGCGTGATATCGCCGGTTCCGTGGAACGCGATCCCTTTCAGATTCTTGGAGCCGAATACGGCGCCAAAACCTGCCTTTGACAGTGTATGGTCATTACTGGTCGTGATGGTGGCGTCACGCACCATATGTTCCCCTGCCGGTCCGATCACCATGGAGAATGTATCTCTTCCGTGGGCTAAAAAGATGGCTTCCTGGGCGTCACTGATCAGCATCCCCCAGATCGCGTCCGCATTCAGGAAAGAAACCTTATCATCGTCAATCAGAAGGTAAGTATGCCGCGGGGCTTTTCCTTCGATAATCAGCGCGTCATACCCGGCGTACTTCATCACGGTGCCCACCCAGCCGCCGATGCTGCTGGAAGCGTACTGTTCCGGAAGGTTGTTGGCCGCGACGCCGCACATAACGGCGCGTCCGCCTGTGGGAATCGCGGTTCCTCCCGCGGGGCCGTCCGCGAAGATCAACTTATTCTCCGGGTCAAAGGCGCCTACGCCCGGTCCTACTTCCTCCCAGAAAATCTTATGGGCAAGGGCGCGCCCGCCGATCCATTCCGGCAGATATTTTCTGCTGTCGATGATTTCCGTCGTACTGTCTGTCAGATTAATGCGCAGGATTTTTCCCGCATAACCATAGAGTCTGTCGTCTTTCTTTTCTGTCGTCATGGCACTTACTCCTCCTTTTTGTCTTCTTCCCATGGAATGGGACCGTCTGACAGCGCCAGACACATGGCGGGACACCATTTTACGCACTGCGGCCCGTCTTCTTTATCGCGGCACAGGTCGCATTTTTTCGCTTTTCTCCGGGTTTTATCCTTTGATTTCACCAGATTGATTCTTGAAGGCGTAAATCTGCACGCCTTCTGGCATTTACCGCAGCCGATACACTCCTCTTCATTGACATAGGCGATTCCCGTCTTCGGATCAAGACACATGGCCTTGTCTTTTTTAGGACAGGCTTCATAGCAGGGATGATCCGAACACTGCTGACAGGAGAGAACCGTATGTACCATCTCCTTGATCTTGCCGGGTTGGATAAAAATTCTGTTTCTCTGAGGACCGATGCAGCCGTCATGCATAAGACCGCATATCATCTCACAGCTTACACACCCGGTACACAACGAATACTCTTTTGGGGACTGGATAATATGATTGCCATATTCCATTTCCATGCCACTTCCTTTCTTTTGTTTTATTATGATTGATCTGTTTCCTGCCGTTCTTCCCATGGCAGACGATCACTCACTGCCAGACACATAAACGGGCACCACTGCACGCAGGCAGGTCCCTCCGGGCGGGTACGGCACAGGTCACATTTCTTTGCTTTGCGTTCTTCTTTGTCCTTACTCTTTACTACATGAATCCTTGAAGGGGTAAATTTACATGCCTTTGCACATTTTCCGCAGCCGATACAGTTTTTTTCGTTCACATAGACGATGCCGTTTTCATCAATACACATAGCTTCGTCCTTTTTGGGACAGGCTTCATAGCAGGGATGGTCATCACACTGCTGACAAGTATAGATCTCATGGAGCATGGTCTTTACAGGACCCGCTTTAAAAAACAGTCTTTTGGTCTGAGGACTTACATAACCTTCATGTACCATGCTGCACACCATCTCACAGCTTACACAGCCGGTACACATGGAATATTCCAGCGGCGCCTTCTCTATATGTTTTGCCATCCGTTACACCTCCTGCCTGACAGACGGATCTGGTTTTCTCTGATATGCCTGCCCGGGTGACGGAAGCATACCAAGCTTCTCCATCTCGTCCGCCACGTCTTTTAGTCCATAGCGTTCCCATGTCTCCCGGTAAGGCCATCCGGTGGCCGGATCCCAGTGATTTGCCTTATAATAACGGTCTACCGTATCGTTCCATTCATCCCAGGTATCCACTTCTCCCCACGGGTCCGGATACGTCAGGAACGGATAGACATTTTCCGCTTCCAGATCCCGGCAGCGGCCGAAGTTGCGCATCAGGATTGCGCGATAGAGAAGCCGGGAGCGGACCGCAAACTCGTCCAGCTTTTCTTTGGTCATACTGTCGTCGCCGGTGGCCGCCTGGTACATCTGAAGTTCCATATCGTGCCATACGATATCCGGCGACTGCCATTCACAGGTGGTCACGGAATCTTTGATCATGCTTGCGCCTTCATTTTCCATCACCCGCTGAATCAGAAGATCACTGTAGGACGGCCCGTCTGCCAGAAACTGCCTTACGTCATCCGGCGTCACATGCATATGCCCGCTGTTAAAACAGTCTCTGGTATTGACCATGGTGTTTAACGCGTTTGCCACCCACAGCCACTTGGGCGTGGACTGGAACCCTCTTCCCTGCCAGTGCGCGCTGTATCCCCACGCGGCTTCCAGGCTCACCGGAATGTCCAGCCGGACGCCGTCCTGATTCACACGCCCCTGATAGATTGTATCCCCGTATTTTTCTTTTCCCAGGGTGCGGATCGCCCTTGCCATTCCTTCCGCGAAGATATCCCCGATGCCGGTCCGATAAGTCATGCTGTCAATAAAATGTCTCACAAACGCCGGATTTTCCACGTCCACTTCCATTCCAAAATCCAGGTCCGTAAGAAGCCCTTCCTTTTTCGCCATGGCAAGCCATGTGAAATAATGGATGATCATCTCCCATTTATCGATACCGTACTCATTGGCCAGTTCCATCATCAGGGCGCCTCTGTCAAAATCCGGTCCCCACAGATCCATCCTGTCCCCTTTATAAACCTCCGAACAGATCTCCCAGTCAGGGTCCGTCTTGTCGGGCCCGTGGGGGAAGCTTTTCTGCTGTCCCAGCGTCCGCGGGTTCTTTTCATCCAGCACGAACAGAGAAGCGCCCCATGGATGCTCGTATGTATAATTAAACGCCAGTACGCTGACACACTTCTCCGTCTGGCTGACCTTCCCTCCGGTGAACGGCGATTTGCTATCCATCAAAAGCCGCTGGCATCTGGAATTGCACCCCGGGCTGCAGGCATAGGAACCGTTCTTCCACTGATGAGGAAAACTGTTGGACACATGGCCCATGCTTTCCCGCATAACAGGCGGATTGGGCTGGCGTTCCGGACGGCCTACCGTCTTTCTCAGCTCAAATACCTTCTCCATGTCCGCCGCTTTGATCTTTCCTGAACCGCGGAATGCCATCGCCTTTAAATTCTTACTCCCAAATACCGCGCCAAACCCGGCCCTCGCAAATGTATTGTCATTGCTGGTCGTAATGGACGCGTTGCGGTGCAGATGCTCCCCTGCCGGTCCGATGACCATACTGTGAATATCCGCCCCATGCGCCAGGCGGATGCTTTCCTGCGTCACGCTGACCACCTGCCCCCATATGGGAGAGGCGTCTAAAAACTGCACCTTATCATCCTCAATCAGAAGATAGACAGGGGCGGGCGCCTTCCCTTCCAGAATGAATCCGTCATAGCCTGCGTATTTCAGTACCGTACCGATCCATCCCCCGATGCTTCCATAGCTGTACTGTTCCGGCAAGGTACAGGGAGAGATGCCTGTCATAACCGCTCTTCCTCCGGTGGGGATTCCGGTGGCCGTGGTGGGGCCGGTCATAAAGATCAGTTTATTCTCCGGATCAAAGGCACCGACTCCTTTTGGCACCTCGTCCCAGAAGATCTTGTTGCAGATTCCCCGCCCGCCGATATAATCCGGCAGATAATCCCAGGTAGACAGTTCTTCCGTAGAGCTGTCTGTAAGATTAATCCTGAGGATCTTTCCGGCATATCCATCAAGTCTTTGCACGTTTTCCTCCTCACTTTCTGTTGTGATCCTTTACTTTTCATTGAAATATAATTCACTGAATCAATTCATTGAATATAATTCATATTACACAACTTGTCGTTTTTTGTCAATACCTTCCGAAAAAAAGTAGAAATATACTATTTTTCTGCACAAAAACACGGCGGACACCTAAAGCGTCCGCCGTGTTTTTGTGCATTTTCTATGGTTTATCTGGGTAATAACGGAGTTTTCAGTCCATGTTTTTCCAGGACCGGCTCCGCCACATAAGTAATGAAATCTCTCACAATCTTTTCTCTTGGCACTGTTCCGTCCATAAAACACCAGTACATACTGGTTCCCTGAAGCTCGCAGGCCAGCAGACAGGAAATATCTTCCACCGGCGTATCCAGATTCAGTTCTCCCTCACTGACACCCTGCTGTAACAAAAGCGCAAGCGCATCGCGTTCCATCACAATCTTCGGCGCCATACCTGTCATATCTGTATATTTTTCAATATCCAGGGCCAGGCGATACCACTCGCGGAGGAAACGCGGGCCATAAGTCTCTCCGATCTTATACCAGTTGGTAAAATATGCGTACAACTTCTGGCCGAATGTATAATTTTCCATCTCCTGTATATACCTGGTAAGCTGTTCATAAGGATTCCTGTCTATTCCCAACACAATCTCCCCTTTAGATTTAAAATGACAGTAAAAAGTACCTACCGCCACACCTGCCGCCTGTGCAATATCCTTGATCGTGGTTTTTTCGATTCCTTTTTCTGCTATTAAGCGCTGTGCGGCATGCAAGATCCTTGTCTTTGTCTCTTCTGCCTGTTGCGTCCTGTTTGTCATCTGTTTTACTCCTGTTCTTCTTATGCGGCATACATTTTTTGCCATAATCGCAAACCTATTATAACATTTCATGTATATTCATGCAATGCCGCAGAAAAACAGACAAAAATCATTTAGATCCGAAACCCTTTCAGACGGGTTCCTCCAGGAATCGGACCGCTCCCCGCAGGAATCATCGCCATCCCGTCACAGCCAATCGCACTGCTTAAGACCGCATTTCCCTGTCTCGCTGACAGATGCATCCGGACGGTTCCATCCGACAAGTCCAGCTTTCCACGCAAAAATCTTGTCCTGGGGCTTTTCTTTGGAAAATCTTCTGCCAGTGTTACCGGAAATTCCTGCGGCAGAAATTCCCTGCATCCGGCCAGCTTTCTAAGAACCGGCCATACCACCACATAGAAATTGGTCATGGCCGACGCAGGATTTCCCGACAGGGCAAAGATAAATTTTCCGCCTTTTTCTCCATAGGCGCATGCCATCCCCGGCTTTATATCCACACCTCTGCAAAGTACGTTCGCGCCTGCCCGTTCCATAGCAGCAGGCGTAAGGTCAAAATCCCCCGCGGAAACCCCGCCTGTGATCAAAAGCGCATCGCAATCCGTCAGTCCTTTTTCGATCCGCGCTGCAATGTCTTTTGTATGATCACGTATAAGTCCCAGATCTTCCGCATCACAGCCTGTCTCATGGAGCGCAGCCGCCAGCATATATCGGTTGGAGTCCCGGATCTTCCCGGCGCCGACCGTTTCTCCTGCATCCATAACTTCGCTGCCCGTGGACAAAACCCCGATACAGGGCTTTACATATACCAGAGGTTCTGTAATACCCTGAGCCGCCAGCGTCCCGATCAGACCGGCGTCAAGTTTTGTCCCGGATTCCGCCAGTACCTGCCCCTTTTCTACATCTTCTCCCGCATAAACAATATTCGATCCGCTTCCGGCGGGCTGAAAAAGCGTCACTGTATCCTCCGTAAACCGTGTCTTTTCGTACATCACAACCGTATCCGCTCCCCCGGGTATGGGCGCGCCGGTCAAGATTTTGGCAGCCGTTCCCGGCGTGACGGTCTTCTGGGGCACCATACCTGCCGCAATCTCTTCCTGGATTTTAAGGGTAACCGGATGCGCCTCTGACGCTTCTGCACTGTCCGCTGCGAGAAAAGCAAATCCGTCATAAGGCGAACGGTCAAAAGCAGGCACATTTTCCCTGGCAGCAAACGGCTCTGCCAGAATCCGTCCCATGCTCTTCTTCAGACAGACATGCTCCGTACCTGCCGGCACAGCCATGGCCAGCAACTGATCCCGGATCATCTGATAATTCATATCTCTTCTCATCGAACAAACCTTTCTGACAGTCAAAGTGGGTTCCTCTGACCTTTTTCAAATTATTACATGAATCTATTCAGTGAATATAATTCATTCTAAGGGATATGACGATTTTTGTCAATACCTGCGATTGACGAATCATCGGCATCCAGCCTGCGGAACATACGAAACAATACAACCACCGCCGCCGTCGCCAATACCAGTTCCGCTGTCAGCTGTGCAAAAGCAAGCCCGTATAACGGATAGAGCTTGTTCAATAAGTAAAGCGCCGGTATTTCAAGCACAATTTTCCTGAAGATCGCAAAGATCAGGGACTTACGGCCCATGCCGCAGGCCTGATATACGCCGACGGCCAGAAAGTCCATGCATAAAAAAGGCAGCGACAGACACAGCGCGTGAAGGAAACGGCTTCCGTAGGATACAATCACATCATCATCCATAAATAATCGGATAAAAAATTCCGAACCGAAATAATAACAGACAGCAATGGCCGTCAAAAAGGAAACAGCGATCCTTGCGGAAAAAATCACTGTTTTTTTCATACGCTTTATGTTTTTGCTTGCGTAATTATAGCTGACAAGGGGCATAATTCCCTGGGACAATCCCTGGGATACATACATGGGAACCATATCGATCTTTTTGGCAATTCCCATGGCGGCTACCGCATAAGACCCGTAAGACGATGTAAAATTGTTCAGAACCGTCATTCCTGTGACAGCCAGAAGGTTCTGGATGGATGCAGGAATCCCCACGCTGCACACATTCGTGACGATCGTTTTGTCCGGACGGAACATGGACGGCTTCATACACACATAGGTTCTGTCCCTCTTTATATACATGAGTACAAAGAAATACAGACACGCCGCGCAGTTGGACAGAAAAGTAGCAAGCCCCGCCCCTGCCGCTCCCATATTAAGGCCTGACGGAAGAATAAACACCGGGTCCAGAATGATATTTAAAAAACATCCGCTCATGGTTCCGATACTCGCATGTAAAGAAGAACCTTCTGCCCGAACCAGATGCGCAATGACCACATTCAAAATCGCGGGGATCGCTCCGCAGGTGACCGTCCATCTCAAATACGCGCCTGTGGCAGCGGCAGTGTCCGCGTCCGAACCAAGCAATGTCAGAACCGGCTGTCGAAACACCGTATATAATAACGAAAATAAAGCCCCGCCCATAAGCGCGCAGTAAAACCCAAAGGCGGAGCTTTTGTATACCATGTCATAGTCTTTTTTCCCCAGCGACCTGCTCATCATGCTGGCGCTTCCCACGCCGAACAGGTTGTTGACCGCGTTAAACGCCAGAAGAACCGGCGCAGCCAGCGCTACCGCCGCATTCTGCACCGGATCATTGATCATCCCCACAAAATAAGTGTCTGCCAGATTATAAATTACCATGACAAGCGAACTGATAATCGTCGGTACCGACATAGTCATGACCGCTTTTGCAACCGGGACTTCCTCAAACAGCTTTATTTTCTGCTCATCCTTCATACATTATTCTCCACCTTTTCCTCCCCTTCACAGGCTCATATTCCGGGCAAATACATGCTGAAAGTCCGGCAGCTCTGCCAGTTCCAGAAAACGGATCTTTTGGGTCAGCTCTGCTGTGCGCTCCCATTCCCGGCGGTTCATCGCCGCTATCTTCGCCCCGCTCCCCGCCGCATTGCCGACCGCCTGTATCTTTGCTTCCAGCACCGCAGGAAGCAGCCCGATCCGGCACGCACTGTGCGCATCCATAAAACTTCCGAATGCGCCGGCTAAAAACACCTGGTCAATCTCCTCCAGGGAAATCCCCAGCTGCTCTGCCATCAGCGCAACCCCTGCCGCGATCGCCCCTTTTGCCATCTGCACTTCCCTTATATCATTCTGGGTAAGGTATACGTCTTTTGTCAGGCGGACGATCCGTTCTTCCCCCGGTTCTTCATAACAGGGACAGTGTTTCTGAATCCGGCCTCTCTGATTGATCCAGCCGGCCTCCAGAAGGACCGCCACCGCATCCACCAGACCCGAACCGCAGATGCCGACTGCTTCCTGCTCCCCGATCACATGTACCAGAAGTTTTCCGTCAGAATAACGTACATGATCCACCGCGCCGGGCGCGCCCCGCATGCCCAAGCAGATCCTGGCGCCCTCCAGTGCCGGACCTGCCGCCGTGGAACAGGCAATCATTTTCTCTTTGTTCCCCAGAACCATCTCCCCGTTGGTGCCGATATCCACCAGAAGCGTCATCTTATCTTCGGTGTACATTCTGGTGGAAAGGACGCATCCGACTGTGTCGGCGCCCACATATCCGGATATATCCGGAATCAGCAGCAGTTTTGCCCGGGCGCATTCCGGCAGAAAGTCCCGGGCAGGAACCCACTTTGCCTCCGTTAAGACGGGGGCAAAAGGCGGACTGGCCAGATTGTCCACGGGGATTCCCAGGAAAAACTGCTGCATCGCCGGATTCCCCACCAGACTGACGACGCCGGCATCCCCCGGCCGGACGCCTGATTTTTCACATAATTCTCCTGTCAGGGACATAAGGGCATCCCGTAAAAGCCTGGTCAGCTCTTTTAAATATCCTTTCTTCGCGGCCTGGATGCGGGATATAACATCCGCCCCGAAGGTTTCCTGCGGATTTAACATACTGGCGGCAGACAGCGTGTTCCCCTGCTCATCGAGCAGATACCCTGCAATCGTCGTGGTGCCGATATCGAAGGCGAGCAGGTACCCCTCCTGCAAAGGCTCCATCACGGTATCGGTCCAAAGCGTATCGGTCAGGATCGCAGTCTGCTCCTTCACAGGCAGCCGCACTTCCAGATCGCCGCTGACTGTTGTCTGACAGGCAAGCGATTCTCTGCCGTTTACCGTCACTTTGCATTTGCCGCAGCTTCCATGGCCGCCGCAGGGCGCGTCTACGAAAAATCCTGTTTTCTTTAACAGGTCAAGCAGATTTTCCCCCTCGCATGCCTCAATCGAAACAGGAGACTTTTCGTTTCCTTCCTTATATATAGTAACCACTGTCTTCCCCTCCCTCGTATAGCTCTGCCGTTCCCCCCGACGTCTGTCTGCCCTGCATACTGCCCGGAAACGGTTCTGTTACAGACTGGAATACGGCTCCACAATACAGAATTTTTCCGGGTCCCAGGAATCCTGCAAAAGTTCCTCAAGCAGACCAAGCGTCCCTTTTACCTGCATACGCACAAGGCCCAGCGTATGTTCTATCTTTTCTGTCTCTTTCATCAGGCAGTCAACGGGATACGCCCCGGTGTCCAGAAGCGCCAGCGTCCGATAGCTGGCATACATTCTGTCCGCAATCCGCTTTGCCTTTGCCTCCCCGAACCGTTTGACGCTGTGCTGATATTCCGCCCACAGGTTTCTCTCCCCCCTCATCCAGCCTGCGGTCAGAAAGTAAGCTGCGTTCTCGCCGGAAAAATCCCTTCTTTTTTGATCGGAGCCGAACAGAAGGGAGATACAGTCCTCCACTTTGGGAATCACAAGCCGAAAATTATTCGTCCGGATGTTTTTCATGGCATTTCCGCACATTCCAAAGCACATAAGAACCGTGTCATACCCTTCCGCCCTGTCCAGTGTTTCCTGAATACGGGCGTGGAGCCTGTCGGGGAAATTATGCAGGCCGGATTCTATCCAGCACAGATCATCCTTTCTCCCGGTCTTTGATAATACCAGCTCCAGTTCGTCCCTCACTGTCTCGCAGGCGATCACACAGCGCTTCACACTGACGTCCCCAGCTCATACGCCTCCTGCATGACAGAATGATCTTTTACCGTTCCTGCTTCCCCAAATCCTTTGGCGCACAGCACCCCTTTTTCCACAGAACCCGGCAGAAAATGGGCAAACCATCGAAACGTAGCCAGAGCTGTATCCATGACATCTTCTGTCACATCGGCAGATGTCATGATATAATACATTTCTTTGCGTTCCATCTGAGTGAATACACCGAACGTACGGTCAATCAGCGTCTTCATCTGCCCGTTCACCGTAAAGTAATAGATCGGACTGGCAAGCACCAACACATCGGCCGTGAGCATTTTCCGGTTAATCTCGTTCATATCGTCGTCCTGCACGCATTTTCCGTCATGGCTCTTGCAATAACGGCAGGCGGTACAATATCCGATCTTCTTATCTCTCAGGAAAATATATTCCACTTCGTTTCCGCTGTCTTTTGCCCCTTTTAAAAATTCCTGACAAAGCAAACTGCAATTGCCGTTCCTTCTGGGGCTGGCAGACAGGATCAGTACTTTTTTCCCCATGGCATATCCTTTCCGAACTTATCTATTGATTCGCAGCATCTGACAGGCGGTTCATAGCTTCCATGTCTTCAGCACTTAATGTAAGTTCCAATGACTGAAGCGAATCCTTCAAATGTGTAAGCTTTCTTGCGCCAACAAGAAGGTTGACGCATTCGCTTTTGTTATGAAGCCACGCCAGAGACAAAGCCGCCGTAGAACAGTTGTATTTTTCCGCAATTTTCCCAAGGCCTTTTAAAAGCGTTTCCACCTTCGGAAGATTTTCCGGCTGAAACCATTTGTACTTTGAACGGTTGTCGCCTGTCCAGGAAACTGCCTCTTTCAGTATCCGGCCTGTCAGAATTCCTTTTTCTAAAGAGCTGTGCGCCTGATAGGTAATCTGATGTTTTTCGCAGTACTGTATCATATCTTCTGTATAGGCCCGTTTCAAAAGACTTCCGCCTTCCTGAAGAAGATCAAGCTCTCCATATTGAAGACATGTATCGAGCGCTTCCACCGGATGGCCGGAAAGTCCTACATTTGACAAACCCGTGGCGCGGATCAACTGACGCTTTTTCAGCTCATCCATCGCTTCCATCACTTCGCCGAATTCTTCTGCCTTCGGGCAGCGATGGATAATCATCAGATCGATATAATCTGTCTCCATCCGCTTAAGGCTTTCCTCCACATCTTTTATGATGGATGCTTTGGAAAAATTGTTATATACTGAATGTCCGTCGCGGGTATAGGTAAACGTCCCCTCCGTGTTCCGCCAGTTCAGACTGCATTTAGTAGAAATAAAATATTTTTCACGTCTTCCTTTGACTGCCTGACCCACAATGGATTCACTCCGCCCGGTACCATAGACAGGCGCGGTGTCAAGGCCCCATACGCCCAGATCATAGGCCTGGCGGATCAGATCGATCAATTCCTGATCGTCTTTTGTTGTATCCTGCCAGGAAGTGCCTCCGCCCATCCCGAAAGTCCCAAGGACGAGCTTGGGCGCGTTTACATTACTTTTTCCAATTTTCATAGACTGGATCATATTATTTTGCTCCTTCCGGTACATCCCATTTCTTTACATAATTTTCTCTCTGGGATAATACAAATAAGATCAGTACGCCTAATACAGCCAGGATGGCAATTACGAGCCAGAATGCTCCTGCATATCCGATTACACCCAAGATCAGACCCCAGATCGTAGCTGCCGAACCGCCCAGCGCGCAGAACAGCATAACGAAGATTGCCCAGATCGCCGGCTGATCTTTCGCCCCGAACATATAGCGGGTAAGCAAAGGGCCATACAGGTTTACGCTTGCGTACAGAGGCCCGATCAGGAAACATCCGACTGCAACCGGAAGGAAATTGCCGGCTGAAAACAGAATCAGCAAAAAGCAGATAATCCCTGTTGCCACATAGAACATACCGCCCACACGCAGACCTTTTTTGTCAATGATATTGCCAAGGAGGATCTTGTTGCAGAACACGCCTGCCTGGATCACCGCGGAGATAAAGCCGGCCAGCGCGGAAGTCATGCCAATGGACTGACAATACGGATTAATATAGGCGTTCACATTTGCGCTGAAACTGGACAGAATCAGGATCACTGCGCAGATCCAGAACATGCCTGTGCGCATGGCATGATTTCTGTCAATTCCCGGTACGACGCCTGCTGCCGCGCCGGACGTCACCGGCCCTCCGCCGGGTACCGTCTGCCCCACTTCAGAAGGATCATTTCGCATGAAAATAGCCGTAAACGGGACAAACACGACACAGATCACAGCCCAGATCAGGAATGTATTTCTCCATCCGTAATTACCGATCAGGATTCCGCCGATGGCTGAAAAGAACATTCCGCCAAGTCCCTGGGTACTTGCCATAATTCCGATGGCAGCGCCGGGCTTATTGGGAAACCAGGAGTTTGCCACGATTGGAATACAGATATTGCAGAGCAGTCCCATCGGGACAGCCAGCAGCACGGAACTTAGATAGAATACCCACAGGCTGCTTGATGTTGCCCGCATAACAAAACAGGCTGCTTCCAGTAAAATAGCCGCCGACAGAAGCCAGCGCATCTTGATCATTTTGACCAGCGGCGTAAAGACAAACGGCGCGGCAAAAGCACACACCAGCATGACAATGGTCAGGTTCAGGCCGAATGCCGCCAGAGATATATTCAGTTCTTCCGTTACCGGCGTATAAAAGATACTTGCCGTATTCATGATTAAACTCATAGGCAGCATAAGCGCAGCCATAAGGAATAACACTACGTTACCATAATATTTTTTATTCATTTTCACTTTCTCCTTTGTACTGTTAATCGCACAGCATAGACATTACGAAGCCGACCACAGCTCCTTTGCGCTGTTCTTCCGGAAGGAAAGTCAGAAGGTCTGCCATCTGCTGAAGTCCTTTCTGCGGATCTGTATCAATGACTTTGTCAAGTTCATCAGACGGGTGTGTTTTGATTTCACGAATATACCCGTCTACCTGTTCTTTCATATCAAAAAATGCCATAATAGCCTCCTATTAAAGTTCCGCTCCGCCCTTGCAGCGCCCGGGTAATAGATGGATTCCCGGCCGCGTTCGCGTCCGCTCTTCCATCTGGGCGCTGCAAGGTCTTCGCTGTTTAAAGTTCCGCTCCGGCCCTGCAGCGCCGCAGGGCCTTCGCTGTTTTATAGTTGTTTTACCAGCGGAAGTTCTGCACATATTCGCAGACAGCCAGCAGATTTTCTCTCTTGCAGTCGTTTCTGAAGGACATCATCTTGTTCTGTCCGAGCATGAAGCCGTCGCCCATCTGGTCGATGACCTTCTTCGCGCGGTCCACGCACTCTTCCGGTGTGCCGCGGCCGAGAAGCTGGGCGGTGATACCGCCGACGATACAGGCGTTGGGAACTGCTTCCCGAAGCTCCGCCACATCATCCAGTTCAGGTACCAGTACAAGGAATCCCTTCGGATAATCCTGGAAGTACTCCTTGAAACGGATCAGGCTGTTTTCCAGGTAGATCATGACCGTCTTGTTGGCTGCCAGGGCAGCGTCAAGAATCTGTTTCAGATAGGGCCAGTAGAAGGTTTCCCACTGTTTCATATTCATCATTGTATGCGCCAGAAGGGGGACCATCAGGTCTACCATACATTCGGAGGTGTCCGTAGCCAGCGCTTTATGTACACCAGGCATCACTTCATCTTCCATGATCGCGTCATAGGCGTCGATCAGTTCGCTTTTTCTCCTGCGAAGATCCAGAGAAGCCGCTTTGATGCCTCTGTAATATTTATGGAATCTTTCATGCGGAACCTGTGCCAGACAGTTATAACAGGTCGGACATCCGTATTCTTTCGCAAGCTTTGCTTTTATATAAGGAAGGTATGCGTTATTCTCCGTATTCACGGCGATTGCCTCCGCCATCAGCCCCTGCTTCAGATCCGGATATTTGCGCAGGAACATCTTCCAGCTCGTACCCCAGCGGTCTGTCTTATATGCCGGGTATTCGTCATCCTGCAAAAGGGTATGGTCAAAGAAATTAATAGACTCCTGCTCGTCGTCAACCAGATGATGATTGCCGCCCAGAAGCGCCGCCGGTTTCAAAAGGTTTCTCCCAAGCGGATCATAATGTACATCAAAATCATATCTTTCCTGAAATTCACACTGGATACGATCCAGCATTCCGTAATCGCTCAGCGCTTCTGAAAGCTTTGGTTTTAAATCAGAATCCAGTATCTTCCAGGTAAAAAAGTTGCTGAAATGTGCTATCCGGCTGGTGTGTTTATGCTGGATCGTGTCATGCAACACTTTTAATCTCTCGTCAAATCTTTCGTTCTTTTCCAAAAAAACCGCCTCCTTTTATTCAGGCCATAGCCTGTGCCCATTCGTTGCATACCCGTACCGTCTTCTGCGGGTCATGCGCCCATTCATCCGCTCCTGTAAGTTCCTTTGCTTCTTCGCTGACCGGTGCGCCGCCGATAATAATCTTTACTTTATCTCTAAGCCCCGCTTCCCTGAAAGCTTCCACCGTATCTTTCATGGAATCGATGGCAAGTGTCAGGACACCGGAAAGAGCAATAATTCTGATATCTTTCTCTTTTGCCGTCGCAACGATCTGGTCCGCCGGAATATCGATCCCCAGGTCAACCACTTCAAATCCTCCGGCTTCCAGCATGGAACGGACAATATTCTTTCCGATATCATGCAGGTCATTCTTTACGGTACAAAGGATCATCTTTGTCTTTGTACCGCTTCCTTCACTGCTGATCAGGCCGTCTTTTAATATATTGACCGCTGTCGTCATCAGTTCGCCTGCATAGATCAGATCACCTACAAAATACTCACCTTCCTGGAATTGATCCCCGACCAGATCCATTCCTTTCTGGCATGCTTCCATGGCCTTCGGCGCGTCCGCACCGCCCTCTTCCATCACCTTTTCCAGCATTTCAGTAACAGCGTCTTCATCCAGATCACCCATCGCCTGTGCCAATGCTTCAAAATCAATCACTTTTGTTTACCTCCATTTTGTTTTTTATTTTATGGCGCTTTTTATATCATTCAGGCTTTTTTCTGCCCAAATACTCCTTTTCTGTAGGCACGATTATATTTTCTGCCGGACTTGTCTTTCATAAGCAGTGCCTCACAGGCATAAATCGTACCGATCATATCCTGGTTACAGGGGTCCATAATGGCTGAATCCAGTCCTGCCTCCAGGGCATATGCCATGCAGTTGCTGTTGATCAGGCGGCGGCACGGCATCTGAAAACTGATATTGGAGATGGCTCCTGTCACTTTGACTTCCGGCGCATATGCATGGATCTTTCCGATACAGTACTGGAAATCTTCCAACGCCCCTGCCACGGTCGCCAGGGACATAACGCAGGGATCAATATGCAGGTTGGACAGTTTCACTCCGTAATGATCCGCTTTGTCAATGATCCTTTTGGCAATCTCGACCTTTTTGTCGGACTCCAGCGGAATCCCCGTCTGGTCGCAGGTAAGGCCGATGACATTCCAGTCCGTACCGGCAATTACCGGGAAGATCGTCTCACATTTATCCCCTTCCTCATTGACTGAATTTACCATGCCGGGCCTCTTTACATGCCCCTCTTCCAGAATCCGTTTCAAAAGGCCTGCATCAGGGCTGTCGATGCAAAGCGGCACATCGGTTACGTCCTGCATAAGTCCGATCAGCCACACCATCGTATCATACTCAATGTCCGTAGAAGTGCTCGGCGCACAGTCCAGGAAATCGGCTCCTGCTTCCACCTGAAGCCTGGTGCGGGTTTTGATGAGTTCTTCATCCCGTTCCGCAATGGCTTTTTTGATACTGGGAATCGTACCATTAATCTTTTCACCTATAATGATCATGTTGCTCTCCTTTTTTATGTAATCTTTTTTGTATTTTCTTGGTTATTTTGTATACTCTTATTGTAGTTTTGAAACTTTCTTTATTCAACTTCCTTAATTTTATACCCCCATAAATATCTTTTATGGGACATTTTTCGACACCGGATTTTTTCTGTCAAAAAAAGGGCCTTGTAAGCCCTTTTTCCTGATTCCCGTTCTCCTGATTATTCAAACACTTCCGCAACTTTTTTCAGCAGTTCCCTGACCGCAAGATGCTGCGGACAGTTTTTTTCGCATTTTCCGCACTCGACACATGCGGACGCCTTTCCGTTCTTCTGTGTCAGATTGGTATAATACACTTTCTGGTTGTATGTATAGGATGTATTTTCCAGCCGTTTATAATTGTTAAAAAGGCTGAAATAGTCCGGGATTGCTATGTGTTTGGGACATTCCGTAACACAATACCGGCAGCCTGTACACTGGATCTCGCTATGGCTGCGGATCAGCCTGACAGCTTCCTGTAAAGCTTCCGTCTCCTGTTCGGACAGCGGAACAAAGTCTGACATATAGGCAGTATTATCCTCTACCTGTTCTAAGGTAGACATCCCGCTGAGTACCATCAGAACGCCTTCTTTTTCCGCCGCAAAACGCACAGCCCAGGATGCCAGACTGCCGTCAGGATTGCACCCGTGCAGAACGGCTTTGGCATCCTCCGGGAGGTTGACCAGTGTACCGCCTTTTACCGGTTCCATTACGATTACCTGTTTACCGTATTTCCGGGCCACCTCATAACATTTCCGGGACTGTATCATCTCATCTTCCCAGTCCAGATAATTCAACTGGATCTGCACCAGCTCCGTCTCCGGATGGTCTTTTAAAATCTGTTCCAGCACGTCCGCCGTCCCGTGAAAAGAAAAACCAATCCGGCGGACATAACCTTTTTCTTTTAATTCCGTCAGAAACTCAAACGTATGATATTTCTGCGCATATGGATAAAAGGTAGAACCCAGGTTATGGATCAGATAATTGTCGAAATAGGTAACACCGCATATTTCCAGTTGTTTTAAGAAAAACGGCCATTGATCCTCTTCTTTCTTGATATAATTAAAAGTAATCTTATCCGTCAGTACAAAACAGTCGCGGGGATACCGTTTAACCAGACATTCCCGGACCGCCGGCTCACTTGCCTCATCATTGTAGCGGTGGGCAGTATCAAAATAGGAAAATCCCCTTTCCATAAAACAGTCCACCATTTTCTTTACAGCTTCCAGATCCACCGTCGAGCGGTCCTGCTCGTCCAGTACGGGAAGCCGCATGCACCCAAACCCCAGTTTTTTCATCGTGTTTTCCTCACTTTCTGTATGATTAAAATAAAAGACTTTCGTCTATATCCACACCGTCCATTTCCGGATAATATTTTTCAATCTGCTGTGTCAGATCCTGATACTTATAGGGAATGTCGCTGCTGCTGTTCCAGGACAGCCCTGTAACCAGCTCCATTTTTACATCTTTCATCCTCCTGACCTGATAGCCTTCCCCATACCACTGGCGAACACGTCTTAAAGGTGATAAAGCGATGACGGGCTTTACCAGTTCGTTTTCCTGAAATACTTTCAGATAATCGTCATAGTCATGTTCATTCATTTTCAGAGTGATATTTTCTTCTTTCAGAAGCCGATCCATATATTTGCGGTAAGGATTCGGTTCCGTCAGCATTTCAAACGTATATTTTTCCAGATCCTCCCGGGTGACGGCCGGCTTTTTCGTCAAAGGATGCATCCGGTTCATGACAGCCACGATCTCATCTCTGGCAATGATCTTTGTGATAAGCTTTCCGCCTCCCTCTATGGGCGGAAAAGTAATCGCCAGATCCAGCGTCTCGTTTTCCAGCATCAGCTTCACCTGGTCATAATCGGCAAACATCTTTTCTATCGGTACATTGTTATAAGACGTCAGAATCCCATGAAAGAACAGAGAAGAAAAAGTCACCACAGATCCGGAAAATCCCAGCCGGATCTTTTTCTGCTGATTGAGCTTCAATTCGCGGGCATGCTTCATCATAACCTCGTACGCTTCATACAGATCATACAGATCCCCGAAGATCTCCGAACATTCCCTGGTAATTACAAGCCTGTTATTATCCCGGTAAAACAGCGGAATCCCCAGCTCCTGCTCCAGCCTGGATAAGGAATGACTCAGCGCGGGCTGTGTAATATACAGTTCTTTAGCCGCTTTTGTCAGGCTCATATACTTCATGATCGACATAAAATGCTGGATTTGTATAAAATTCAAATTATTTCCCCCTTCTATCCCCGCTTATCGGATAAAATTGGTGAAAATCGCCGGCTCCTGTTCCGGAAGGCTGATGCCTGCATTTCTCGCCGCCTCCTGGCATTTGAGCAGATACGCCATATTTCTTCCCAGCACACGCATGGTGAAAAGGCCCTCCGCATCCTGTCTGACCTGCTCCGGCGCCGCCCCATGGACCATGTTCCAGTACCTGGAAGACACCACGGGCATCTCCTGAATGGTAAAATACTTGTTCATCTGATCAAAGGCCGCCGTCGTGCCTGCGCGGCGGGCGGAAAGGACTGCCGCGGCCGGTTTCATATAGAAAGCTTTGTTTCCGTTACCGCCCAGCTCCGAATAGAACAGCCGATCCATAAATGAGGTCATATTTCCGGCAACCGCGCCGTAATGCACCGGACTTCCGAATACAAAGCCGTCCGCCTCATAGGCCTTTTCCCGGAAACGGTTCACCACGTCATCAAACACACAGACTTTATTTTCCCTGCATTTCAGACAGGCGATACAGCCTCCCACCGGTTTGTTACCGATCCAGAAAATCTCCGTCTCAATTCCTTCTTTATTCAGTGTACCTGCCACCTCACAAAGCGCCGTATAGGTACAGCCCTCTTTATGGGGCCCTCCATTTACCAGTAAAACTTTCATATCCATGCTTCATCCTTTCTGTTTTTATGTTCTATGTTCTTGTTCTAATTTTATTATAAAAAAAACGAAACCTCCGAAGAAGTCTCGTTTGGTTTCTCAGTGTATACCTTTTCGTATTAACTGCTAAAACGCTTCCCTTCTCAGTACCCGTTCTATCCCTTCCGCAAAAAAGCATTTTTTTATATCCATTCCTTTATCCACCTTCTCCAGTACAAAATATCTTTCTGCCATGTAATTTTTGGAAAGAACGACATAAACCTTTTTAATCCCCATCATATTTTCCAAAATATCAAGCTTCTGGACCGTGGAGCCATCTTTCGCAAAACTAAAATCCTTGTCCATAGCCATACCCTTTAATCTTCTAATCAGGTATAAATACTTTAGAAAAGGGAATGTCCATGCCGCAGCACAAGACATTCCCTTCCCATGGTTGATTTTTCCGTTGTCT
>DKVI01000075.1 GCA_002491115.1 Lachnospiraceae bacterium UBA7182
TGGCGACATGCCAGTGAAAAATTTTATGTAAAATTATATCCGCACAGACAGTGTACTACAAAAAAAGCGAAGACGCAAGTATCTGGTGCACGGGCTGTTTCTAATGTTCTTGTCTTTCTGCCATATTCTTGATATAATTACAGCATTATGAAACAACTGTTACAATAAAGGAGTAAAAGAATGAAATACGGAAGAAAAGAACATTCCCAATCCGGCAGCGCAAGACGTGGCTTTGGCATCACCGGAAAACTGGTTTCTGCCATTGTTGCCAGTGTTGTGACTGCCGTAGCGATCCTGTTCGCGATCGTCTATTTTCAGATGTCCCACGCACTGCTGGATAAGAGCGAGGATCTGCTTAAGACCACGACGGACCGCACGCTCCAGGAAACCAGAGCCTGGATGAACAGCACGCTGACCATGCTGGAAATGCAGCGGGATACCATCGAGTACGAGGACATGGATGTCCCCGCCATGATGGACTATATCAGACACACTGTCGATCAAAATGACGCATATCCTGCCGGCCTGTATGTGGCTTTCACTGACGGCTCTTTGTACCACGCATCTTTTGTACCCGGCCCGGATTTTGATGCGACTGCAAAAAGCTGGTATCAGGACGGCCTTGTATCAGATTCGTTTATCCTGGGAGATGTGTATTTTGACGAAGACAGCCAGTCTTATGTGGTCGGTGCCTCCGGTGCGCTGAAAGCAGCGGACGGAACCGTGCGGGGCGTCGCCGCAGCGGACGTATATCTGGAATCTATCTCCAGGATCGTCAGCGAGGTTCAGTTAGAAGACACCGGCGGCATCTTCCTCGTGGACACCCGGACCAACACCATCATCGGCCATCGTGACAAAAACATTACGGGGCAAAAGCTGGATGAGATGGATGAGGGCATGTATGTTTACGCCAATCAGCAGATCCAGGAGAAAAAATCGGGGCTGTCCCTTTATGACAATACTTATATTCAGGTGGCGCAGGTTCCGGACAGCGACTGGATTGCCGTTTCCTATGTATCCCGCACAGAAGTTCTGCGTGAGATGCGGCAGCTGACGGTCAGCATGGTGACAGTGGCAGCACTCGCTGTACTGATTCTGATTCTCCTGGTAGTGATCCAGGTACGCCGCGTCATCGGCCGCCCGGTGAGAGAACTGAGCCTGGTAGCTACCCGGATTGCCCAGGGAGAACTGAATCAGACCATTCACTACCAGTCCGGGGACGAACTCGGCGTTCTGGCCGGCGATTTTAATCAGGTTACGCTCCGGCTGCGGGAATATACCGCTTATATCCAGGAAATATCCGAAAAACTTCGTGAGATCGCAACAGGCAACCTGACGTTTACTTTGGAACATACCTATACCGGCGAATTTGAGAAGATCAAAGTCGCTCTGGAAGAGATTTCCCGCGAGCTCAACGGCACTATGGGGCAGCTTCGCGCCGCATCCAGAGATGTGGCCGCCGGCGCCGGGCAGGTCTCCGACGGCGCCACAACACTCTCCCAGGGCTCCACGGAACAGGCCTCGGAAGTGGAGGCTCTGGCCGGACATATGGGCGCTGTCTCCGAGAGTGTACACAATATTTCCAAAGGCGCCCAGGAAGCCAGCCGCATCTCCCGGGAGGTCAAAAGCGGGCTTTTGTCCAGCAACGATAAAATGCAGAATATGACGGTAGTCATTCAGCGGATCAGCGACAAGTCTGCAGAGATCCACAAAATCGTCAAGACCATTGAGGATATTGCCTTCCAGACGAATATCCTCGCCTTGAACGCCGCTGTAGAAGCTGCCAGAGCAGGTTCTGCCGGAAAAGGCTTCGCTGTAGTAGCGGACGAAGTCCGCGCTCTGGCCGGCAAGTCTTCGTCTGCCGCCAAAGAGACGTCCGTCCTTCTGAGTCAGACAGTGGACTCCATGGATGAAGGTGTCCGCGCGGCCCAGGATACGGCAGATTCCATATTGGAGGTAGTTGCCCATGCAGATGAGATGAGTAAGCTCATAGACGGCATCGCAGACTACACCAGACAGCAGGATGCCAATACGGCAGAGATCACCCGCGGAATCGAGCAGATCTCCACCGTCGTACAGACAAATGTGGCCACAGCCGAGGCAAGCGCCGCCGCCAGCGAAGAACTGGCAGGACAGGCGGATATGCTTCGGAAACTGGTTGCCAGATTCCGGCTTAAGGATTAATCCGTGATCAGGGGCTTTTATAAGCCCCTGATCTTTCAGTATGATTTAACGGCTCATTGAACCTTCGGAAGTTTATCACGGTAAACCGCCAGTTCTTCATCTGTCGGGATGTAATCGTTCATTTCTCCGTCGTGGAATTTTTCATAAGCCACCATATCAAAATATCCGGTTCCGGTAAGGCCAAATACGATGGTCTTCTCTTCGCCGGTTTCTTTACAGCGAACTGCCTCGTCAATGGCGACGCGGATGGCATGGGAACTTTCCGGAGCGGGCAGGATTCCCTCTATTCTTGCAAAATACTCCGCTGCCTCAAACACTTCCGTCTGCTTCACGCTGACCGCCTCCATCAGTCCCTGATGGTACAGTTCAGACAATGTAGAACTCATACCATGATACCTGAGACCGCCTGCATGATTTGCAGAAGGAATAAAACCGCTGCCCAGTGTATACATTTTGGCAAGCGGGCAGACCATCCCCGTATCGCAGAAGTCATAAGCATACACACCCCGGGTAAAGCTCGGACAGGATGCCGGCTCCACGGCAACGATCCGGTAATCCGCTTCGCCGCGGAGCTTCTCTCCCATAAACGGCGCGATCAGGCCGCCCAGGTTGGAACCTCCCCCGGCACAGCCGATGATGATATCCGGTTTGACCTGATATTTGTCCAGAGCCGCTTTCGTCTCCAGCCCGATGACGGACTGATGAAGAAGCACCTGATTCAGTACGCTTCCCAGCACATAGCGGTAACCGCCGCTTGATACGGCCTTTTCCACCGCTTCTGAAATCGCGCAGCCAAGGCTTCCTGTTGTACCCGGATGCTCCGCAAGGATCTTTCTGCCCACCTCGGTCTCCATGGACGGCGACGGGGTCACTGAAGCGCCGTAGGTACGCATGACCTCACGCCGGAACGGCTTCTGCTCATAGGAGCATTTTACCATATATACTTTACAGTCCAGGCCGAAGTAGGAACATGCCATGGAAAGAGCGGTTCCCCACTGTCCGGCTCCGGTTTCGGTGGTCACACCTGTAAGTCCCTGTTTTTTCGCGTAATATGCCTGCGCGATGGCAGAGTTTAATTTATGGCTGCCGCTGGTGTTGTTGCCCTCAAATTTGTAATAGATCTTCGCGGGTGTATGAAGTTTCTCTTCCAGACAATAGGCACGGACCAGCGGAGACGGACGGTACATCTTATAAAAATTGCGGATTTCTTCCGGAATCTCAAAGAATGCCGTCTGGTCATCCAGCTCCTGCGCGATCAGTTCTTCACAGAAGACGCCGGAAAGTTCCTCTGCCTTCATGGGCTGAAGCGTGCCGGGGTTTAAAAGCGGCGCCGGTTTCTGCTTCATATCGGCGCGCAGGTTATACCATGCTTTCGGCATCTCATCTTCATTCAGATAGATCTTGTACGGGATTTTTTCGTTTTTCATTGTCATTACCTCCATATGATTTGGTTGATACAGGTTTACAGCTTTTCTGCCGGACAAAAAAACGCCCCTGACAGAATCAGCTTTTCTGTCAAGGACGAACAAGTACTGATACAGTAGCATGGTCCGCGGTGCCACCTTGATTCACGGTATGACCCGTGCGCTTTACAGGATACCAACATATCCCCGGCATTTATACGCCTGCCTGCAGCGTCGCAGAATACTCTGTGAACTTTCACATTTGACTGCGCCCTCAGCGGCCCATTTGACAACTTGTTTCCTGCCTGACTCTCAGCTTCGCAGACTCTCTGTAAGGGCATCATTGCCGTTATCTCCGCTTCAACGGTTTGAAGTATTAAATTCTTAAATACTATAACATTTTTCAGAATGCGTGTCAACCGTTTTTCACCGAATTTCGGAATCTTTTTCGACCGACACCCAATATTTTTGCAGAGGCAGGCTTTACGCTTTGATCTTTGTATACAGTTCCTGCGGACTCTCCACGATGACGCGCGCGCCCATTTCTTCCAGAAACCGCTTCCCGCGGAACCCCCAGGCTACGGATATGCATGGAATCCTGCAGTTTTCGGCTGTCTTTATATCCACTTCGGAATCTCCCACATAGATACAGTCTTTCAGTTCTACGCCCAGCTCCCTCGCTGCGCATTCTACCGTATCGGGGGCGGGTTTATGACGGATCGATGCGGACTCCCCGATGGCGACTTTGATCACACCGCCGAAATAGCGCCTGTTTAACTCCTTGACGGCAAAATCCGGCTTGTTGGATACGATTGCCATGGGATACCCCGCCGCTTTCAGCTGTTGCAGCAGTTCTTCTATCCCTTCATACGCGCAGGTATGATCGTTCAGGTGGACGCCGTAGTGCTCTTTGAAGACGCGCAGACAGTCCGTAAAATGAGGGTTCTCCTCTCCCTGGGGCACGGCCTTTCGCATCAGGTTCACGGCCCCGTTTCCCACAAACTGCCGTATTTCTTCTTTCGTCCTTTCCGGAAAACCGTATCTTAAGAGCGCCGCGTTGGTGCTCCTGTACAGATCTTCCAGTGTATCCAACAAAGTCCCGTCCATGTCAAATATAACCGCTTTTCTCATGACAATTCAAATGCTCCTGTATATAACTGATAATATTTTCCCCGTTCCTCAAGAAGAGACGCATGGTTCCCCCGCTCGATAATCCGGCCCTGTTCCAGCACCATAATCACGTCGGAATTTTTAATCGTGGACAGCCTGTGGGCGATGACAAATACCGTTCTTCCCTTCATCAGCCGGTCCATACCGCTTTGTACGATGGTCTCTGTACGGGTATCGATACTGGAAGTTGCTTCATCCAGGATCAGCACAGGCGGATCGGCGATGGCCGCCCGGGCGATGGCAAGAAGCTGACGCTCCCCCTGGGATAAGCTGGTCCCGTCCCCGCTCAGTACGGTGTCATAACCGTCCGGAAGCCGGGTGATAAAGTAATGGGCATTGGCAAGTTTCGCAGCCGCCACTACTTCTTCCATGGAAGCGTCCAGTTTCCCATAGCGGATATTATCGGCAATGGTTCCTGTGAACAGGTGGGTATCCTGCAGCACAATCCCCAGGGAGCGGCGAAGATCCGGCTTCCTGATTTTGTTGATATTGATGCCGTCATAGCGGATCTTGCCGTCCTGAATATCGTAGAACCGGTTGATCAGGTTCGTAATCGTCGTCTTTCCCGCGCCGGTGGCGCCTACAAAAGCGATCTTTTGTCCCGGCGTCGCATACATTTTAATATCATGCAGGACAATCTTGTCATCCGAATATCCAAAATCCACGCCGTCCAGCACCACATCGCCTTCCAGCTTCTGATAGGTAATGGTCCCTTCGGCTTTATGGGGATGTTTCCACGCCCAGATACCGGTTCGCTTTTCGGATTCTTTGAGTGTACCGTCCGGTTCTTCGGTCACATTGACCAGCGTCACATAGCCGTTATCCACTTCCTCCGGTTCATCCAGCAGGTCAAAGATACGTTCCGCGCCTGCCAGCGCCATGATGATGGAGTTAAACTGCTGGGACACCTGGGTGATGGGCATATTAAAGCTTCTGGTAAGCTGCAGAAACGAAGCCAGCGCACCTAAAGTCAGTCCGCCCACGCCGTAGATCGCCAGGATTGATCCCACCGCCAGCGTCAGCACATAGTTGATATTTCCCAGATTTGCCATAACCGGCATCAGGATGTTGGCGAAGGTGTGGGCATTTTTGGCGCTGTCAAAGAGTTCGTCGTTCAGCTCATAAAAACGCACCCTGGACTCATCCTCATGGCAGAAAACCTTGACCACCTTCTGCCCTTCCATCATTTCCTCTATATATCCGTTCAGAGCGCCCAGGGATTTCTGCTGACGGACAAAATACATACCGCTTTTTCCGCCGATAAAACGCACCACGGTCACCATTCCCACCACCATAAGGACAATCAGAAGCGTCAGCGGAATACTTAAGACAATCATGGAGATAAAAGTGCTGACGATCGTGATGGAGGAACTCAGCATCTGCGGAATACTCTGGCTGATCATCTGCCGTAATGTATCTGTATCGTTGGTATAACAGCTCATAATATCGCCGTGGGCGTGGGTGTCAAAATATTTAATGGGAAGTTTCTCCATATGAGTAAACATCTCATCCCGGATTTCTTTTAAGACGCCCTGGGTGACGCTGATCATGATCCTGGCATACAGGAAGGTGGACAGCGTCCCGATATAATAGATGCAGGCCATTGTAAGCAGCGCCCGCAAAAGCGGCAGGAAATTCGGGTTACTGTCCCCCAAAAACGGCAGGATATAATCGTCAATCAGCCTTTGCAAAAACAAATTTCCCACCACGGCGGTCAGAGAACTGACAGCGATGCTGATGATGACAGCCACACAGTGTATTTTATAATCTTTCCATATATAAGCCAACAGGCGTTTTAACGTCCTGCCCGGATTTTTACTTTTGGGACCTCCCCGCATCCCCCTTGCGCCCGGGCCTCTTACTACTTTCGGACTACTCATCTTTACCCGCTCCTTTCTGCTGCAATTCATAGATGTCACGGTAAATCTCATTGTCTCTCATTAATTCCTCATGGGTACCGAATCCCACGATCTGCCCCTGCTCCATGACGATAATCCGGTCGGACTCCTGTACGGAGGAGATCCTCTGAGCGATAATCAGCCTGGTCGTATCCGGAATTTCTTCCGCAAAGGCTTTGCGGATCAGAGAGTCGGTCTTCGTATCCACCGCACTGGTGGAGTCATCCAGGATCAGTATTTTAGGCTTCTTCAGCAAGGCCCGGGCAATACAGAGCCTTTGCTTCTGACCTCCGGATACATTGGTTCCTCCCTGCTCAATATAGGTATGGTAACCTTCCGGCATGTTTTCAATAAACTCATGGGCCTGCGCCAGCTCACAGGCATGGCGGCATTCTTCTTCTGTGGCCTCTTTATTGCCCCACCGCAGGTTCTCCAGGATTGTTCCTGAAAAAAGGACGTTTTTCTGAAGCACCATAGATACTTCGTTTCTGAGGGATTCAATATCATATTCCCTTACATCATGCCCTCCCACTCTGACGGAACCGTCCAGGACATCATAGAGTCTTGGGATTAACTGCACCAGCGTGGACTTGGAGCTTCCGGTTCCGCCGATGATGCCGATGGTCTCTCCGGCATGAATCTGTATGTTTATATCCTGCAGCACACATTTATCTTCGTCGTCGCTGTAAGAGAAATTCACATGGTCAAAAATAATCGAGCCGTCCGGCACTTCATACAGCGGATGCTCCGGATTTGTCAGCGTACTCTGTTCATCCAGCACTTCCACAATACGCTCCGCGGAAGACCGCGCCATGGTCACCATGACAAAAACCATGGAAATCATCATCAGGCTCATCAGGATTTGCATGGTATAAGTAAACAGGCTCATCAGCTGCCCTGTGGTCATGATCCCGTCCAGCACGATCATCTTCGCTCCGAACCAGGAAATCAAAAGAATGCAGGTATACACGGTGAACTGCATCACCGGCTGGTTCATAACTACCAGTTTCTCCGCGCGGACATTCAGATCCTTTAAATTGCCTGTTGCTTTGCAGAATTTTTCATTTTCAAAGTGTTCGCGGACATACGCCTTTACGACCCGGATGCCGGTCAGATTCTCCTGCACGCTGGCGTTGAGTCTGTCGTACCCTTTAAACAGTTCGTCAAAAATGGGAAAGGCCCGCGTGACAATAAAAGCCACGACACATCCCAAAAATACCAGTGCAGCCAGAAAAATCAAAGACAGCCTCGGGCTGATCGTAACGCACATAAACAGCGCAGATATCATCATAATCGGCGCCCGCACCAGCATGCGGATGATCATCTGAAACGCGTTCTGGATATTGGTTACATCCGTAGTCATACGGGTCACAAGGCCTGCCGTGGAGAATTTGTCAATGTTATGAAAAGCAAAATCCTGAATATTATCATACATGGCTTTTCTTAAATTCCGTCCGAATCCCATGGACGCCCTGGCGGCAAAAACGCCGGACATGGTGCCGGCCATAAGAGACAGCATAGCCACCACCAGCATGACGGCTCCCATCCTGATCACATACTTCATATCCCCGGCTTCCACGCCGTGATCAATGACAGACGCCATCAACACCGGCAACAGCACCTCCAGGATCACTTCGAGCGTTACGCTGACCGGGGACATCCATGTATCCTTTTTGTATTCCCCGATATAAGCTGTCAGTTTTTTAATCATAATCTGCCTCCTTTAATCTGTCTTCTATCTTTCTGATGCAGCAAAACCAGAGCTGCCTTTCCCCCGGACTTAACGCCCCGTGTACCAGCGCTTCCAGTCTGTCCAGACGCTCGATTACCGTCTCCTGGACGGCAATCCCCTGTTCTGTCAGCACCAGTTCTTTCTTCCTTGCATCCCCGGGAACGCTGATCCGGCAGATCAGTCCTTTTTTCTCCAATATCTGTATCACGCTTGTGATCGAGGATTTACGGATTTTAAACTCTTCCTCAAGTTCTTTTTGAAATACTTTTTTCTCCTCCCTGGACTGAATATACAGATATCCCAGCATCCGGCTCTGAATGGAGCTTAGCCCCAGGTCGGCCATTCTTTTTTCTATGACCCGATGCCAGATACGGCTTAAATTCACTATTTCCCGCATGGGATACATCTCTTCATTCATGATTATCATCCCTTTCAATTGTTAGAAGTCTAACTGATTATAGGTTAGATTTCTAACTATGTCAAGCGGAAAAATGTGAAAAATCTGTGAAAAAAGCAGCCGCAAGGGACGGCTGCTTTTACTGACAACAATTTTATATACTTTTTCTGTTCTTCCGCATTTGTATCCGTTCGCGAATCTCTGCGGCGCTGGCCGCGGCTGTCATAAAACGTGAGCCGGGGTTTTGCATCAGGAGGTTTTCCGCATTCTTTATCATGCGTTCTTTTAACTGTTCCTGCCGTTCTTTTAACTGCAGAATCTCCGTCTCCAGCTTTTCTTCCAGTTTCTCTTTCTTTTCATCAATACTGTCCGCCACTGCCGCTTTGGCAAAAGCAGCCGTAGCTTCCAGCAGACGTTTCTTCTCCAAAGCCCTGCGTTCCAGTTCGTCTTTGATCTGTTCGGCCTGAATGAGCAAAGCGCGCAGATCCATGGCCTTTCTGAACGCGTTGCTGAAATCGTAAACAATACAGACCGTAATGACAAATGTCAGTACGGACACCACTTCTTCATGCATCCAGAAGATAAACTGCTCCACCGGCTTATGAACCACATAAACCATAAGAAGGCTTAAAAACCCCCAGGCAATGGAGGAACTTAAGCAGATGTGCCCTTTATACTGGATATGCTGATCGCTGTAATCCCAGTATCGGACTTTAAAAAACCGCACCATTATTTCCCCGGTGGCATATTCCAGCACGGTCGCTCCCAGCGCGCCTACAATATACACAAGCGCGGGCGTCCCCTGAAAGGGCAGGGTCAGCCACAGGACCAGGATCGCGCCGCTGCCGTATAAAGGAAGCCAGGGGCCCCTAAGGAACCCCCGGTTTGTCAGTTTATGGTTCTTCACCGATACATACGTCGATTCAAAGCACCATCCGAATATACAGTAAAAATAAAAGAACGACAGCCACTCCCGGAAGTGATAGCTATACATGGATATCCGCCTTCATCCCCAGAAGCCCCTCATTGGCTCTGAGGATCGGTTTGACCACGTCTCTTAGGAATGCTTCCACCTGCACTTCTGACCGGCCCACATAGCGGGACGGTTCCATGCACGCTTTCAGTTCCTCCATGGTCAGATTAAAGGCCGGATCGGCGGCGATCAGTTCCAGAAGATTATTTTCTTTTCCTTCCACTTTTACGTTTTTCCCGGCTTCCATGGAAAGAGTACGGATCTTTTCGTGCAGTTCCTGACGGTCCCCGCCGGCTTTCACCGCGTCCATCATGATGTTCTCCGTGGCCATAAAGGGCAGTTCACTCATCAGCCGCTTCTCGATGACTTTCGGGTAGACCACCAGTCCGTCCACCACGTTCAGGCACAAATCCAGAATGCCGTCAACAGCAAGAAAGCCCTCGGGCACGGACAGTCGTTTGTTGGCGGAGTCATCCAGCGTGCGCTCAAACCACTGGGTCGCCGAAGTGACCGCCGGATTCAACGCATCAATCATCACATATCTGGAAAGGGACGCGATCCGCTCGCTTCTCATGGGGTTTCTCTTATAGGCCATGGCAGAAGACCCGATCTGGGATTTTTCAAACGGCTCTTCCACTTCTTTCAGATGCTGCAGCAGGCGGATGTCATTGGACATCTTGTGCGCGGACGCTGCGATGCCTGCCAGTACATTCAGCACTCTTGTATCTGTCTTTCTGGAATACGTCTGCCCGGACACCGGCACGCAGCTTTCAAATCCCATCTTCCTGGCGATCATGGGATCAATCTTGTCGATGGTTTCCTGATCTCCTTCAAACAGCTCCAGAAAGCTTGCCTGGGTACCCGTGGTTCCTTTGGAGCCAAGAAGCTTCATGGTGCCAAGGACATACTCCAGGTCTTCTAAATCCATGCAGAATTCCTGCAGCCACAGAGACGCCCGTTTTCCTACTGTGGTCGGCTGCGCCGGCTGGAAATGGGTGAACGCCAAAGTCGGCAGTCCTTTATATTCATTTGCAAATTTCGCAAGCTCGGCGATTACATTGACCAGCTTTTTTTTCACCAGCCGCAAAGCTTCCGTCATCACGATAATATCTGTATTGTCTCCCACATAGCAGGAAGTCGCTCCCAGATGGATAATTCCCTTTGCCTTCGGGCACTGCACGCCGTAAGCGTACACATGGGACATCACGTCGTGGCGCACTTCTTTCTCCCTGGCCTTCGCCACTTCGTAATTAATGTCGTCAACATGGCTTTTCAGTTCGTCGATCTGCTCCTGGGTAATAGGAAGGCCCAACTCCTTCTCCGTCTCCGCCAGCGCAATCCACAGGCGCCTCCAGGTAGAAAACTTTTTGTCCGGAGAAAAGATGTACTGCATCTCCCTGCTGGCATAACGCTCGGACAGAGGGCTGTTATATCTGTCTGTACTCATATGCTAAATCCCCAGTCTTCTGAACACTTCTTCATAAGCTTCTTCCACATTTCCCATATCCCGGCGGAAACGGTCCTTGTCCAGCTTCTCATGGGTCTTGGAATCCCACAGTCTGCAGGTATCCGGCGAAGTCTCATCCGCCAGGATAATCTCTCCTTTATAACGTCCGAACTCGATCTTAAAATCGATCAGGTCGATTCCCAACTGGGCAAAATAAGCTTTATATATGTCATTTACTTTAAACGCGTACTCTGTGATCTTATCAATCTCTTCCCTCGTGGCAAGATTTAACGCAATGGCAAAATAATCATTGATTAAAGGATCACCCAGCTCGTCATTTTTATAGCTGAACTCCAGTGTAGGAGCCGTAAAAGGCGTGCCTTCCGGCACTCCAAGCCTTTTGGAAAAGCTTCCCGCCGCCACATTGCGCACGATCACTTCCAGCGGGACAATCTCCACTTTCTTTACCGCCGTCTCGCGGTCATTTAACTCTTCGATCAGATGTGTCGGGACGCCTGCTTTCTCCACCAGTTTAAATACATGGTTGCTCATACGATTATTGATCGCGCCTTTTCCGACGATGGTTCCTTTTTTCTCTCCGTTAAATGCAGTCGCGTCGTCCTTATAAGATACGATCAGCACATCCAGATCTTCCGTGGTATAGACTTTCTTTGCTTTTCCTTCATAAAGAAGCTCTTTTTTTTCCATTTTCTCCACCTGTCCTTTTTATGAATCTCATAGTGTCCCGCCGCTATTCGCACCAGGCTGTCCCAACAGTATACCTCAATCACCCTTTGATTTCAACTATCCTTGCATAAACCTGCTTAAAAACTGTCTTGTTCTCTCCTCATGGGAATGTTCAAATACCTGGTCCGGTGTTCCCTGCTCCAGAATATACCCGTCGTCCATAAAGATTACATGGCTTGCCACATCCCTTGCGAAGGCCATCTCATGGGTCACGATAATCATAGTCGTCTTCTGCTCTGCCAGTTCTTTCATGACCTTTAACACCTCCCCTGTCAGCTCCGGGTCCAGCGCCGAGGTAGGTTCGTCAAAACACAGGATATCCGGCTTTAACGCCAGCGCCCTTGCGATGGCCACCCGCTGGCACTGTCCGCCCGAGAGCTGATGAGGATAGTTTTCCATCCGGTCCGCAAGCCCCATCTGCCGAAGCAGTTCCTCCGCCAGCACGCGGATTTCCTCATGAACCGCTTTTTTTCTCTCTTTATAGTCCGGCTGTTCCTTCGCCAGAAGTTCCTTCGCCAGCATCACGTTCTCCAGGGCCGTGTACTGGGGAAACAGATTAAAGGACTGAAATACCAGCCCGAAATGAAGTCTTTTCTTACGGATCTCCGAATCCCTGAAGGAAGCGGCGTCATCGCTGTCAAACAGTGTCTCTTCGCGCACGCGGATCTTTCCGCTGTCCGGGCGCTCCAGAAAGTTCAGGCACCGAAGGAGCGTGGTTTTGCCGCTGCCGGAGGAACCGATGATGGAGAGCGCCTGGCCTTCTTCCAACGAAAAACTGATATCTTTTAACACTTCTGTTTTTTCAAAAGATTTACATATATGTTCTACTTCTAATATTGCCACCTCATACCCCCCTATCTAAAGTAATCCAGTTTCTTCTCCAGCCGTCCCAGCAACACCGTCAGGATGCCGCTGAAGATCAGATAGTAGACCGCCGTAAAGAACATGGGCCAGATAGCGCCGGAGATTCCCTGAGAACCCTTCATAAACGCCTGCCCTGCCCAGATGATTTCCTGCAATGCGATAATACGCGCCAAAGACGTGTCCTTTACCAGCGTGATAATCTCATTGGACATGGGCGGCACAATCCTTTTGACCATCTGAAGCAGGGTGACTTTAAAAAAGATCTGGCTCCTGGTCATTCCCAGCACCAGCCCGGCTTCTTCCTGTCCCACGGGAACGCTCTGGATGCCGCCTCTGTATATTTCCGAAAAATAACAGGCATAATTAAAGATAAAAGACACCGATGCCGCCAGAAACCGCCCGGACTCACCGCCGCCCCAGACAGGCTTTCCGAATACCAGTCCGGGAAAATAATAGATAATCAAAAGCTGGATCATCAAAGGCGTACCCCTTATGATCCAGACTACCACTTTCGTAAAATAACCAAGCGGCTTAAAACGCGACATTGAGCCAAACGCGATGACAAGCCCCAGAGGGACCGCCCCCAGAAGCGTCACGAAAAAAAGCTTCAAAGTCTGCAAAAACCCCACATTCAATGACTGAATGACAATGGGCATCTGTTCCAGCATCAGTTCCATCTGCTTATCCTGCCTTCCCCAAAAATACAGGGGGCGAAAAGACTCCGTCCCCTGTAATATGACTTAAATTATTACTGTTCAATCAGCGCTGCCTGCACGCCGTAGGTCTCTGCAATCGCCGCCATGCTGCCGTCGCCGTAGCTTGTCTTAAAGAACTCGTTCAGCGCCGCTGCAAGGTCAGATCCTTTACGGAATCCCACACCGTATTCCTCGCTGTTCAATCCTACCGTATAAGTCAGGTTCGCGTAACCGGTTCCTTCGCCTACCATGGCCGCCGCCATCAAAGAGTCGATCACTGCCGCGTCAGAAGTACCTGCCGCCACTTCCATCAGCGCGTCGGACTGTGCCTTTACCGGTGTAAACTCAAGATTCAGGCTGCTGACCTGCTCTTCTCCCGCACTGCCTGCTTCTACCGCGAAGGTCAGGTCGGAAAGGCTTTCCACATCCTGATACTGATCCGCCTTGTCCGCCGGAACGATCACAATCTGTGCATTATTACAATACGCGTTGGAACACTCCATGGAACTCTTTACTTCATCCGTAAGCGTCATGCCGTTCCATACGCAGTCGATGGTCTTGCCGTCCAGCTCCATGATCTTGTTATCCCAGTCGATCTCAACAAATTCCACATCCACGCCCAGGCTGTCCGCAAAAGCGGTCGCCATGTCTGCGTCAAAACCGATCCAGCTGCCGCTCTCATCCTTATAGTCCATGGGCTCGAAATCCGTGATTCCTACTACCAGCGTACCTTTTCCCTGTACATACGCCAGGTCGCTCTCACCTGAAGCGGTATCCTCAGCGCCTGCTGCATCCGCCTCGTCTCCTGCTGCGTCCGTCTCGTTTCCTGCTTCTTCTGCCGGCGCCTCTGTCTCTGCCGGTGCATCTGCCGACGTATCGGCAGCGCCGCCTCCGCAGCCCGTCACCATCGCCGCAGTCATCACGCCTGCCAGCATTACTGCAATTAACTTTTTCATCTTCATTATCCTCCTCGATAAAAGTTCTGTTGTTTTAACCCCCGCTGCAGCCGCTCACAATATCCCGGCCTTCGCGGTGATTTCCATATGCTACTACTTTACCACAATAAAGCATTTTCACAACACAGTCATCATATCAACTATAGGGAGAAATGTCAATATATTTCAAAAAACTTCCTGCGTCCTGCGTCCCCTACGCCTTCTGTTTTATTCTGTACTCTCTCTCCCATTTAAGCAGCTTTTTTTGCAGATCTACACCGTCATAGTCCACTTCCTTTTCGCCGCTTTCTTCTTTAGAAAGTTTTCTCGCCAGCTCTGCCTGCTGTTCCACCGCCTCGTCCATCCGATACTCGCAGGACATATCAAAACACCTGGCCGCTTCGTCAAATAGAAACTGCCTGGCATAGCAGACCCCCAGATTGTTCCACACATCCGCATAAAACGCCATTCCAAGCCGCGCATTCTGATGCATCCTTAAGATACGACGATACTCTTCCATGGCTGCCCACTCGTTCTGATTGTTCAAAAGCTCGTCCGCCCGAAGCTTTAACTTCTCCTGCTCCTTTAACGCAGAGAACTTTTTCAGCCTGTCCTTTAATTCTTCCAGCTCCCGTCCTCTGTACAATCCGATGATTTCTTCTGTCAAGGACACCAGTTTCTGGAAATTCGCTCCTGAGGCAATCTGACTTTCAAGGTTGTCCGCAAGAAACGGATCGCCCGCATATTCCCTGATCCAGCGGCACAGCTTTTCATTAAAAAAAGACCGGTCCACCAGATAAATATTATGGTACAAAAAATACGCCAGTTCTTCCAGACTGTACAGGTTCAGTCCTGCCTGCTCCACGAAAAAGGGAGTTTTTGTCCGCCTGTATTTACAAACCATAACCAGTCCCATACTATCCCTCCTGTTTAAGTTCCGAAACCGTTACCGGTATTGTCCGGGCTTCCGCTGTTTTTGAGCTCCTCTGCATCCCCCACATGAAACCTCTCCTCCCAGCAGAGCTCCGCACCCGGCCACATCTCCCCGAATCCCAGATCCGTCACTCTCACCTCGCATTCCGTCGGATTCACGTACCGCACTTCCACTTTAAGCCTGCTGACGCCCCCCGCCCTTTCAGGCAGATCTGTCAGCTTCAACCCTTCATACACAGACTCCCCGCCCATCATGGACCAGAACACAAACTCCACCAGCGGATCTCCCACCAGCAGGACCTCGCATTCCCCTTTCGCCTCATGCCAGCTGCATCCGGCGCTGATCAGCGTATGGACATTTTCCTCACCTTTTGAAAAACTCCGAATCCCCGTATTGTACAAAAGTGTCTGCTCATTTAAAAACAGATAACTTTTTTTCTGTTCCCCGTTTCCTGCCAGCACACAGGCTCCCCTGGCATAAATCTTATCACCCAAAAATACCCGGCGCCTGCGGCACAGTTCTTCTCTGCTCTTTTTATATGCCTGCTCATTCATATCTGTCCCTGTTAAGAATACCGCCGATACCTGCTTTTTTCCAAAGCGCTCTTTGAGCATGCCGCAAAGCCTGTCATCCCTGCCTTCTCCTTCTTCCCCGATCTGCCAGATTTCCGGCTTTAAAGCTTCCGCCAACATAGGAACTGTCCTTTTGTTCACCTGAAATCCGGACGCTTTGACTTCCTCTTCCCCGAATTCCAGAAGCCACACCTGCTGCTGCCATATATCATTGGTCTGATGCATCATCAGGTGAACGATGCTTTCGGACGCGCTGATCATCTGTAACTGTTCTCTGATAAATCCCGCCTCGCAGGCGTCTTTGGCATATGTCTCTATCGTCTCCGCCGACAGATCAGGCAGCACAAGAACCGCATGGATTTTCTCCTTTTTCCCGTATTTCTTTAAAGCGGATAATACTTTCCGGAAACACGCCGCCCTCGTACCGCATTCGCCGAAATCCAGCGGCAGCACCTGCGCTTCTTTCATCTGGGCATCCTGACAGCAGACGCCCGGCGTCTCCTTCTGACAGTCGATGCCCACATACAGACTGCCATTTTTATCTTCCATATCCATAGCGATTTCCCTTTCCCTGTTCCGCATCTTATCACCTGATCTCAAACGCCTTCCCGGCCAGTTCCGTCAGTTCTTCATATTCCTGCATCATCTGCTTTGCTTCGTGCTCCTGTCCCAGGTCAAGCGCTCTCTGCATCCTGCAAAGTCTGTGATAACGGTCGTTTCCTTCACACCTGTTTGTATACTCCAGCGTTTGACATTCAGTAGAATGTTCCGTCCCATCCTCATCTGTCTCCGTAAAAAACCAGGTCAGCCGTTCTTTATAAAACAGAATAAAGGACCTTGTAAACACCCCGCCGCACACCGGATACAGGCGCTCTGTCTCATAGTCCAGCACTTTTTTCCCATGGTGTTCCAGTATATAATGAAGCACCACTTTATGTTCCGGGTCGCACCGGTATTCTACCACCGTCCGGTCATCCGGCCGTCCCTGTTCTTCCAGATACGGCAGAAGATGCTTCATAAATTCAAAATATCTGCGCTTTTCCGTCATCTCCTTCATAAGCTTTCCTGCCAGACGCTTCCGGGAATCCGTCAGCGAAAGCGCCTGCGAGATATGTCTTAAATAAGACAGCTTTGCCGCTTCCGAAAGCCTGTCCTCCCAGAGCAGATGATGCTCCAGACAGTCAAAAAACTCCGGCACAGCCCCCTGTCCTTTCACAAAGTCCAGCCATCCGGCGTAATTCAGATAAGCCTGTAAGACCAGATTTTCCCCGTTTCCGTCATCCAGAGAAGCAAATACCGGGAACACGTCGTTCACGCAATGTTCCGTAAAAAGCGCCTGTACGACCACCTGCTCTCCAAGCTCAGGAAGGGCCAGGCCGAACCTGTCTCCTGCCTTCCAGATCTCAAGAAGTTCTTTCGTATTCCCCTGGCAGTTCTCTGCCAGAAGCCGTATCACATCCTCCGTGTAAATTCCTTTTGAAAATACCTGGCGGGCCAGAGGAAGCAGGCGCTCTTTGGATACTTTTTCCTCTTCCGTCAGACGCTGAAACAGCCGAAGCACCTGACCGGCATCAACGTCGGCGCATCCGGTCTTTTCTAAAAGTGCAAGCGCCTCCTTGTCCTGGCCGGACACAATCAAAACGCCGATATAAAAAGCCTGTTCCTTTCTCTTAAGTCTCATAATTCCCGCATCCGATATTTTGAGCCGCTCATCCAGGCACTCCGGACCCTGACGGCTGATCTCATAATCCAGAAGCTCCAGCCTCAGTTTTTGACAGTAAGCCTCATCCACCCTTTCGTCATCCAGAAGGTCCCAGGCGAGCCACACATTTTCATCTGTCAGGCTGTGAGGACCTTTTCCGTCCAGCAGATACAGTTTCAGCCCCAGATGATCTTTCAGAGTCGACGTACAGACCTGCATAAATCCCGGCTCCACCAGCATTCGCTTCATTTCATAGGCCACGGTCTTTTCATATCGCTTTCCCTGACCGTCCACCAGGATAATCCGCGCGCCGGGCGTATAGACCGGGATATAAGCGCATCCCCCCGTAAGGCGGACCGTGATCTTTTCCCGAAGCTGTTCATAGGCCACTTCCACCAGGCGCATCCGCCTGTCTTTACAGGTGAGTTTCCTGAGAAACAAAAGATCTGCCAACGCTTCCAGCATATCCTTGCCAAGCGGCTCTACCAGCAGGCATTTACTGTACAGCCAGGCCAGCGAATCATCGATCTTCCGCTGATGAAGCTGCTGCAGTAAAAACTCCTGAAGCATCCGCCTGTATTCCTCATAAAGCGCCTCTCCCGGCGTCCCATACCGGACCAGATTACAGTAAAGCGTAGTCTTTAAACGTCCGGTCAATGTATTGTGGTAATGAAAGTAAAGAAGTACCTGCCGGGGCAAAAGCTTCGGGTACTCTTTCGGAAGCGCGTACAGAAAATATTCGTAAAGATTTGTGATCTTCGCGTCCAGTTCCACGCCCTTTTGATACCAGTAAAAAGCATCCGCATCGGTCCTGTTCCCCCGGATATAGACAGAGCAGACAGCACCTGCGGTCTCTTTGGACGGACTTATTTTATAACAGGTCTTCAAAAATGCGGCCGCAAACAAGGACCATTTTTTAATCCTGCCTGCCTGCTTTGCCGCCGCCTGAGCAGCTTCCACGGTCAGAAGTCCCCGGGACGCCGCCCAGCCAAATACCTGCAAAGTAAACGCGTCCAGCCGGGTAAAAAGCGCCGGGTCTTCCCTGAGCAGGTTCCATGCTTCCTGATAGAGAAGCCGGTTTTTCACACCCGCGTAAAACTGCCGCTCCAGAACCATATAGCGGGTACGGGGATTTTTCTTAAGCTGCGGGTCAAGCCTCAGCAAAAAACCCGTGACCATACCATTTTTAGGCCTTTTCTGATAAAATTTTCTAAGCTGCGCCACGCTGGCCAAAGTTACTTTTTCATCGTTTCTGTAAAGAGCATTCACATAGAGAAATAACGCGCAGATTTCCATTTCTTTTTGCTGATACAGGCGGACCTTTTCGTATTTATGCAGAATACGGCCCGCTTCTTCTCTGCGCCCCTCCCGCAGCATCACCCAGATATCAATCAGCGGATACAGATCCGACTGTCTGTCCGCTTTTTTCAGACTTTCTACCAGTGCCCGAAGACGCCGGTCAGCCTCTTCCTTTGTACAGGAATTCCGGCCTTCCTCTTCCAGAACCATCTGAATCTGAGTCAGATACGACTCCTGCTTTCTGTATGCTTTCCACTCGTCGCTTCGGCCTTTTCCTTTTTTTGGTTCCAGAGACTCTATTTTAAGCTTCGCGAACTCAGGAAGCAGCGGTTTTTCTTCTGTTTTACGGGTTTCTTCCTGATCGCCCTCCATCCGGATCTCGACAGGAAGCTCGTATTCCCCCGCGTCCGTGATCAGCCATATGCTGTCTCTAAGCGTCTCTCCCGGCCGAAAATACCGGGGCATACAGGTAAATTCGATCCTGGATACTCTGGCGTAGAAACCGTCGCTCTTAAAAGCCATTCCCTGCATATGGGTAAAAAGAACCCCCTTTATCCTGCGCGCGTCCGCCGACGCGACGGTAAAACTTCCCTGGATTTCTTCTCCTTCTTTTATCTCAAAAGACAGTTTCTTTGGCTCTGTGGTTACTTTCGGCTGATTATAAACAAATACTCCGTTAAAAAAATCTGTAATTTTATCTTTCATTGGGACCCCGTTGCTTTTTTGGTGTTTTGGTATATAATATCAAAGTATACCACTGTTTCGCCGTACCGCGCAACCAGACTGACAGAACAAGTGAGGAAAATCCTATGAAACAACAGATAAATATAGAAGCAAAAGAACATTTTCACGGAAGCGATCTGGAAAAGATCGAGAAATGTTTCGGCATTCCCAAAGAATCCATCACAGGCTTTGGGGCCAATGTCAACCCTCTGGGCATCTCCCCCAGATTAAGAGAAGGGCTTGCCCACAAGATCGACGTGATCACTTCCTACCCGGACCCTGCGTATACCGAACTTCGAAAGCATATCGCGGGCTATGCCCTCTGCCGCCCCGAACAGGTACTTCCGGGCAACGGCTGCACGGAGCTGATCTCCCTTTTTATACACGCTCTAAAGCCGAAACACGCGCTGATCGTCACACCTACTTACTCTGAGTACGAACGGGAAATCCTGCTTTCAGGCGGCCATGTGACCCATTATGGACTGAAAGAATCTTCTGATTTCAAACTGGAAACCGACGCTTTCTGCTCCTCGCTTACGGATGAGACGGATCTGTGCGTGATCTGCAATCCCAACAATCCTACCTCCACGGCAAACACGCCGGAGGAAATGCGTAAAATTCTCTCCTGCTGCCGGACGCACGGGATCTTTGTTCTGATCGATGAAACTTACGCGGAGTTTGCCCCCGACCAGACAAGTGTCTCCTGTGTGGGGCTTCTGGATGAATTTGACAATTTCGCCATCCTCAGGGGGATCTCCAAATTCTTTGCCGCCCCGGGACTGCGTCTTGGCTACGCCATGACCGGACGTTCTGCGCTCCTGGAACAGATTAAAAAAGCCAAAGACCCCTGGACCGTTAACAGTCTGGCCGACGCCGCAGGCGCACTGATGTTCACGGACCAGGCATACATCGAACAAACCCGCAGCCTGATCTCTTCCGAGCGGGAACGCATCTATCAGGAACTGATGGCCTGGGACACCGTGAAAGTCTACCGTCCCTACGCCAATTTCATCCTTGTGCGCATTTTAAAAGAAAATGTCACTTCCTATGACATCTTTCTTCATGCCATCAAACAGGGACTTATGCTCCGGGACTGCTCCAGCTTTCCCGGCCTGGAAGACGGGACTTTCTTCCGGTTCTGCTTTATGATGCCAGAAAAGAATACAGAGCTTTTGAAATGCCTGAAAGAAATTTTACAGCCCGGCATGTAGCGGCCGGGCTGTCTTTATTCAAAATATTCCTGATACACCTCAAAGAAAGAACTGGTCTTTACCTCTTCATAATCCGCAAAGGAAACCTTATTCCACAGCTTTTCCTGAAACTCCGACAGCGTATCCTGCATCAGCCCGGAGTAAACCTGCTGAAACCGCTCTGTCTGGCGCTGACGGGCTACCTGGACTTTGTTGGCTTCCGATTCTTCTTCCATAAATGTGTTCAGACATTTCAGGATATAATATCCCCCGTCCGCCGCGAACACATCGCTCACTTCTTCATTGTCCAGATCAAAAGCCACAGCTTCGTACGCCTCGCTCTCGTCTCCTCTGGCAATGGCAACGGTCGTCTGGGACGCTTTGGAATAGTTGGACGCAAGGGCGGAAAAATCCTCTCCTTCCTCCAGCCTGCCTTTCAGCTCCTGCGCCAGATTCTCCTCAGGCACAAAGATCTGCTGAATCTGAATGATGCGGGCTTCGTCATCGCTGATTTCCACCGCCGCGTCCTCGGTGATCTGCCCGTAGGCCTTATGGGCCAGGCAGTAATCTTCATACATCCTTTTGATCCCGTCTTCATCCGTTTTTAAGAGACGCACCTCGGCTTCGCTCAGGGACGAAAAATACGCATGGGCTGCTTCCCCTGCCTTTCCTTTTTCGTCTTCGGACAGTTCGATCTTTTGCTCGCCGGCCAGAAGCACCATGCTTTTTACCTGGGCAAGCTGCGATACCACCTGACTTTTTAAATATTCCTCCAGCGTCCGGTCACCGAAATCCCGCTCCCACATCTCTATTCCGTATACATTTTCATACTGGTTTTTCTGATTGTTCAGATACACCAGGGCCTCCGGAAGCATGCAGGACACGTCCCCGATCCGGAACAGTTCGTTGGAGGCAAGCCCTGTGGTCAATACAATTTTCGTGTTCTCGCACCCGGTCAGCAATCCGCTGCATAATACAACCGCAAGCATCCCCGCGGCTATTCTATGTCTAAGCCTCATTTTTTATCTCCCCTAACAGTTTCTTTAAAACCCGGAGCACGCCGTCCTCCTCGTAGGAGGCCACCTCGTACCTGGCCGCCTTTTTTACATCCGGATGCGCCAGGACGGAAGCATAGCTTAGAGCGGAACGCTCCAGCATGGACACGTCGTTAAAATTGTCGCCGAATACGACGGTCTCTTCAGGACCGATCCCCAGCGTCTCCTGAATCCACTGCACCGCGTTTCCTTTAGTAGAAGAAGTATCGTTAATGTCCACCCATTTCGCCCCGGATATGCTGAGGATAAACTTGTCCTTCCACCGATCATACAGACGGTCATAGACCTCCCGGGCTCCGTTATGGCAATACAGACTTAACTTGATACAGGATTCCACATAATCGTTTATATCCTTCACTACGCCGCCTTTTCCTCTGTATTCCTCGAAAATAAGATGATGAAACTCCGGCGTTCCGTTGTCCGTATAGAACCCGTCCTTTGTGGATAACAGAGAATAGCAGGTGGAAATGCTGCGCACATCCGCGATCAGTGCTTTCGTATCCTGCAGATCCATATGTGTCTCCCTGGCCGGTATCCCGTACCGCTGAATATACGCGCCGTTATCCGCCAGATAATAAATCTGATCCCGGATCTCGTGGAAAATGGCGTCTATGCTGCTGGCCTGCCTGCCGCTGGCCGCCGCGAACTCCACGCCGCACTCTCTGAGGGCGCGGATTACATCCATATATTCCGGGTGAATGCCTGTGGCGCCTTCCGGCGCCAGTGTACCGTCTATGTCACTGATAATCAATCGAATCATGTTTTCTTTCTTCCTTTACTGTCAATACTAGATAGTGTACTGGAAAATTCCCGAAAGCTCAACGATTTTTCTAAAAATTTAATGATTTTTTTCTTTCCAACAGGCGGCATTTATATTAGAATGGTAAATAACAGATTTTGCCAATCCATGAAAGGAGTATTCATTTATGAAAAAATTCATCAAAACACTCACCACCGTCACTGCCGCGGCGCTTGCCGTTGCCGGAGGCATATACGCTTTCCGCAGGTTTTTTAATAAGGACAAGGATGCCGAAGACGAGTTTGACGACGAAGAACTGTTTGACGATGATTTCGACGAGGACGAAGAAGAAACTTATGAGGATGCGGCGGCCGAAGACACGGAAGTAAAGACCGACAGCGCAGAAGCCTCTGAGGAAGAAGCGGATATCTTTGTGGAAGAGGATCATACGGATTCTGTTTCCGGCGAAAAAGAAAAAGAAGATTAAATCCGGAAAGGATACTGCGGGAGGGATGAGACAGGCAGTCACATCCCTCCCGTTTTCTGAGAAATCCCTGTTTTTTAAAAGCCCGGATCGGCCACCAGATCGGACGGTCTGAAGTTTTTAATTGTCTGGCTCCAGTCCGAGATTCCGATCAGACTTAAATATTTATCCATTCTCGCTAACGACTGCTCTGTGTCTATGTATTTGTATATGCCATAAGACTCCTTACGTTTCTGCTCGCCGTTTTCACCACGTCCTGTCAGCCCCAGGTATAACCCGCCTTTTGTTTCATCCGGATCATCCAGGTACGCGCGGATCATGCAGGCGTCAATCCTGTCGTTAAACATGGCGATATAATATCCGTATCCAAGCGCAGCCGCCTGCGCTTCTTCTTCACCGGTATTCCCCAGCCTTGCCGAATATCCATGCTCACCTAAAATAACCCTGACAGAGCGATCGGGTTTATTATATTTTGTTTCCAAAGCAGACAGGTAGTCCGTCAACACCTGTATATTTTTCATGGATATATATTTCGTAGTGACAGCGTCTGTCGTATTGGAAAAATCCGACCAGAATTTTGACCGGGTCAGCGGCTGCGAATAAGCGTGATAATTTACATTCCACTGCATATCCGGCGCGGTCCGGTTCATATAATCGGCAAATTCGTCCAGAAACGCTTTTCCGCTGTGGCCTGCCACAGATGCCGTCCAGCAGTGATCCAGAGAGATAAAAAGCCTGGGGCTGGCCGCGGAACGCCGGACGCCCTGATGGAGAAGCTGAAAAGCCTTCGCGTAGTTTTCCACACAGTCCTTCAGGGACATGCCTCCTGAATAATTCCAGGCTTTACAACTGTTCACTTCATTTCCAAGCGTCCAGTTTTCAATCCGATATTTATCGTTTTGCGCATATGTTTCTCCCAGCCAGCAGAAAAGAGCCTCAAACGTATCCCTTGCCTTCTGCTCCTGCATATTCAGTGTATAGTAAGGAGCGGCTCCTTTTTTCCGGGCAGAAGGGTGAATCAGATAGGAAAGCTCTTCTTTCCAGCTTAAAAGAAATACTGCCGTTACATTCCGTTTATGCGGGCCATACCACAGCTCATTACCCCAGCCGTTTAAGTTGTAAATCTCATTGCCCCATAAATCCCTGAAATAATAGGTATTTCCTTTATAGGTATAAGCTCTGTACCCGCCTCCTTCTGTTGTGCCTATCAGATCCGCCAAATCGATATTCAGCAGCACATGCTGCACTTTCAAATCATCCGTATCGGCAAAATCTGTTCCCTGGATTCCCTTCTTGGATGAAATCCTGTCATTCTCCTCGTAATAGCCCCAGTATTCGTCGTTTCTCGCCGACGACACAGCTTCCGGGTTCCGGAGAAAAGCGCCGTCGCTCAGGAGTTGATATTTTCCTTTTTCCACTTCCACCGCAATCCCATAGCGGCTCATCACTTCGGTTCCCAGCGCGTCGTCGGACAAAAACTCTGCCTCTATGGAAAATACGTCCTCCCGGGTCTGTACATCCACAACGCCTTCGGATGCTTTTAAAATCCGCGGTTCCGCGCTGTCCAGCATAGCGATATAAAAGGTATCTTTTAAGTGTTCCAGCGTTTCGCTTCGGTTCGCCGTCAGGACAATCCTGATCCGATGGTTTTCTTTTTCGCAGGAGGAAATCCGGCATTCTGTCAGCATAAATTTTTCTCCCCCCGTGGGAAGGGTTATATCGCTGTTATTGGGATCATCCGCCGCACTTCCGTCTTTTATGACACAGAAATCCACGATACAGGTCCCCTGGTAATTCCCTTTTCCTGTCAGGATCATCTGGTAATTGCCCGCGCTTTTTACTGTGCTGCTGGTCTTTCCGGCAGAGGAGCGATATTTCACCGTGTAGTCTGTCTTCCACTTAAGAGACAGGGCTTCCTGCGCCCCGTCCGCGGCAAAAACTACAGAAGAAGGACGCACAGGAAGATTTTTCCCTGTATATTTCCATATATGCGGACAGGACACCTGCACAGAAGCAATATCCTTTTTGATAATCGTAAAAGTCTTTTTGACACTGCCGGTATAATTTCCTTTTCCTTTTATGGTAACTGTATTTTTTCCGGCTTTCAGTTTTTTGGGGTAAGTAACCGTATAATCCTGATCGGGTATACATGCTGTACTTACATGTTCCGTTTCAGGATAGGCAACCATTACATCCGGCCGGGCGAAGTCTTCCTCCCACTGAACAGGCTCTTCTGACAAGTCCACCGAGTCCGCCATCAACCGGATATCCATAGTTTTCATCGGGCGCTTCTGAATCTTGAATTTTAGCGTCCTTGTTCCGGTGAAGTTGCCGCCCTCGGTCCCTGTGACAATGGCAGACGCTGTCCCAACTGCCGTATTATCGGTATATGTAACCGTATAGTCTCCGGGAATTTCTTCTGTGTTCCGGGTCAAAGCAGTTTTATTATACACAAGCTGAAGATCCGGCGTATATTCCTCTCCGCTGTAATACAGTTTCGTCGCATTTAACACTTTCGCCGATGCTTTTGTAATCGCCTGCGGCAATATGGTAAAATAAACTGGAAGCTCTTTCCCATAGTCCTCTTCTCTGATGCTCCTGATGATAACGCAGGGCGCTGTACCTTCTCTGATCGTTTCATCGACAGCCGCCTTTGCATTTATGTTATTTTCGTAGGAAAGTGTGTAATGCGTATTCACTTTTAAGGTCTTCTTTGTCAGCGCGTCTTTTACCGTGATCTTCGGTTTAATCTCTTTACCTGTATAGGTCTGGTCTTTGATGGCTGACACCGTAATGATGCCTTCCAGCGAATTTTCCGCCGATCTTTCATTTTCAGTTATTTCCAGAAGCGTATCGTTTTTTGGAGAACCAGATTCTGTATTGTCCTCCCCTGCCTCCTGATCAGACACATCTGTTTCTGTACTGCCCGTTTCCGCGTTCGGATTTTCTGTTTCATTACTGTCAGGGCCAGAGACGGTATCCTCCGGAGCCGGAACAGTATCCTCTCGATCGGCGTCATCCGGGTCAGATACGACATAATCTTCTATTCCCTTATCAGATGCCGGAAAGCTCTGTTCTTCGTCGTCGCCTGCGATTTCCGGCATATCCGGCAGGATATAATCGCTTTCACTGATTCCGGGCAGGACAAATATTCCCTTCTGGCTGTCGGAGAAATCCCCGTACGCAACATGGCTTTGCGCAAATCCGTCTTCCGACTCCGTATCCGCACCCACAAGAAAAAGATTATGAAGAATGTCCACCGCATACCAGTTTTCGTCTTCCATATATACCGCGTTCCAGACACAAAGCCCTTCTTTCGTGATACCCGGCACCAGAACGCACTCTGTCCCGTTCTGTAAACAGAGGGCCTTAAACATACGGGCATACAGATCAGGCGGAATTTCTTTTTCTTCTTCGTTCTCCTGAATCATAAGTCGAAATTTTTGTATTTTTTCAAAAATTTCTCTGAGTTTTTGGTATCTGTCTGTTTGCTCTGCAGAATTTTCGGGCGCTTCTTCGCTGTCACTGAAAAAATCCGAAACATCTGTCCACGGCGCCTGATCCGGGTCATCTTCACGGGTATTGAGCTCCCACTCTGCACTGGCAGACCACACAAACTGCCCGTCCTCCTGTTCCTGCCCTGCATAGTAAACCGTCATCCGGCAGTTCTCCCTGTCCAGACTCCCTGCCTCTGCGCAGTCATACAGATATGCGTCGAAAGCATTCTGCGCCGCCGTCTGCCAGAGCGCCTGAAAGTCTTCATACCTGTCGCCTGCCAGCGTTTCGTCTTCTGTCAGAAAAGTTCCAAGAGATATCTGCCTGTCAGATTCTTTTTCTTCCGACAGGCTGGTAAGGCTGTCATACAGACGGACAGCCACAGGATCTGTAAGCTGCGCGCCGTAAGAATCGCGATATACATACCCCTCATCATTTTCTCTCCCGATCACCGGCTGAGAAGAGAACAGGCTCTCATACTCTTCGTTTGAAACCTTCTCCATAAACTTTGGGTTCCACACAGACTGAACTGCCGGTGTTGTATCTTTCTCTTCTGAAACCCGCTGTACCGGCAGATCACCCGCCGGCTCTGCCGCGTACGCCAACGCCTGGTCTGTCATCAAAACCGCAGCCGTTAAGACTGCCGCAAAAACTTTTTTTAAATATATGTTTCTTTTCATAAGTACATCGTCCCGCTTTTGTTATTAATTTATTACTGATTATACTACATTTCCACCTTGCCCGGTTTGAAAAATTATGTCAAATTTCTGTAGTAAAAAACAGGGCTTCTGACCGCCGCAAAGCCCTGTAAGTGCAATATCCCGTGGTTTTATATTTTACTTCACCAGCGGCAATCGTAAGCATACCGAAAAAATTCCTTCTTCCAGGCTCCACTCAAAGGTTCCCCTGTGTTCTTCGATAATTCTTTTACAGGTGCGAAGCCCGATCTGCGTACTTTCCCGGTGATTTTCCTGTTTTTTTACATGATTGCGGATGCACAGAGTCAGCATGCCGTCTTTCTCACATGCTTCGATCTGCAGCGGCTTTTCGCCGTCCCCGTACTTTTTCAGATTGGACAAAAGATTATCCAGCACCCGCTGCAAATAATCGCTGTCCACCAGGATATGCCCTGTCAGCGGTTCAATCCGGCATTCCAGGACGCCTCCCTGCTCCTGCCAGTCAAAAAACTGACTGTTGCACAGATCTTCCACCAGGTTTTCACAGGGCATCTGCCGGTAATGATACTGCTGTTCCCGCTCTCCGTACACGAGGAAATATTCAAACAGGCGATCCGACATTCTTTTTAGCTGGAACGCCTTTTCCCGGCAGTATTTCAGATAATTTTTAAGCTGCCCTTCATCCTCATACCGCTGCATGGTCAGAAGTTCCAGATACCCGATCAGCGACGTCAGGGGCGTGCGCAGATCGTGGGACATGGCTGTCACCAGTTCCGCATTGGCCTTCTGGGCTTCGTCCTTCATAAGCTGCTGCTCAAGAATCCCGTTTTTCAGGTTCTCGATCCCCCAGGCGAGCCCTGTGATCTCATCGCATCCCCGTATGGTCATGGGGTATTCCAGATTGCCGCTTCCGAGTATCTTAAGTTCCCGGTTCAAAAGGTTGATATACCGGATCTTTTGATGGATCAGGGCAAACAAAATCAGTATAAACACGATTCCGCCCAAAATAAAACAGGCCGCATCGATCACATAAAATAAATGGGCGCTCAGATAGCAGTCCAGTTCTGCCTTAATCGTCATGCCATCCGCCAAAGTCACATCATAATAGTCCGTCTCTCCATAACCGTCCTCTTCTGTCTCATCCACGTCTGTCGCCATATAGGGTCCAAACAGGGCGTCCACATCCCGGTAGAACATAACATATACATTTTTTTCCGTCTGCGCCCAGGAAGCCAGAAGCTCGATATTGTCCTCGGTGACCTGCTTTTCCTGTATGAAGCGGTTTAAGTTGTCAAGCGTCTCCTGCACCTGAACTTCATAATAATTTTCCCGGTTTAATTTGCCAAGCACCAGATTAACCGCCACGTTATTTACCGCCTGCGCCGCCAGGACCCCGCAGATCAGCGATATGACCGTCATCATGATCAGTTCCAGCGTCAGTCTTCTTTTTATCTTTTTCTTAGTTGACACAGTAACCCCGTCCCCATATATTCTGAATGTAGGATTCTCCGTTCCGCTCCAGTTTTCTCCGGATATTCCGTATATGTACCATTACCGTATTTCCGGAATTGGGGAAAAACGTCTCCTTCCATATGGTTTCATATATTTCTTTTACAGAAAAAACTTTTCTCGGATTAGATATTAAAAGCAGAAGGATCTGATATTCCATCTCTGTCAGAGAGATGTCTTTTCCGTCTGCCTGCACGGACTGAAGCTCCTGATCGATGGTGATATCTCTGTAAAAAACCAGTTTCTCTGACCGGTCGTCGGACCTTTGATAGACTCTGTATCTTCTGATCAGTGCTTTCACCCTGGACAAAAGCTCCATATAAGAGAAAGGTTTTACCAGATAGTCGTCTCCTCCTGCGGAAAAACCCAGTACTTTATCGTGTTCGCCGGACTTTGCCGTCAGAAAAAGGATCGGCACATTGGTCTTTTCCCTGATCCAGGTACATGCCTGTATACCGGACTCGCCCGGCATCATAATATCCAGGATCACAAGGTCCACCTTCTCCGCCTGTTCCACCGCTTCTTTTGCGTTTCCTGCCTCCAGAATCTCATACCCCTCGCTTCCAAGCATCATCCGGAGTACTTCCCTGATCTCCTGCTCGTCATCCGCAACCAGTATTCTCTGTTTTTCCTGCATTTTGCCCTCCATCAGTCAAATAACGCTTTGTTTTCCCAAGTGTAACATGACTTTCTCTTTCTTGCGAGGGGTTGGCCGCACAATTAAGATTTCTTAAGATTTTACAGGATTTTTGCCCCGTCTCCGGTCTCTACCACATAAAATTCCGCCTTGATTCCGGTCCGTTTTTCATAGTTCTCTCCTACTTTTTGAATAAATTCACTGACCGCGCCGTTTTTGACGATGCTGACCGTACATCCCCCGAAACCGGCTCCCATCATCCGGGATCCCAGCACGCCGTCCACTTTCCAGGCTTCCTCTACCAGTATATCCAGCTCCCGGCAAGATACCTCATAATCTTCTTTCAGTGACAGATGGGATGCGTTCATCAGTTTCCCGAAACGCTGCAGGTCCCCTCTTCCCAGCACATTTGCCGCCTCTGCCGTCCTCTGATTTTCCGTTACCACATGACGGACCCTGCGGACCAGCACCGGATTTTTGATGACTTCCTGCACCTGCGCAAAAGCCTCTGCTGTCAGCTCGCACAGGTCTCTTATGGAGACCACCGTCTGCAGCTCTTTTAAAGCTTCTTCACATTGGGAACGTCTCTCCTGGTGCCGTTCATGCACCGCCAGGCGCGGTTTGCCGCTGTTTGTTATGATAATTTTTTCATGTGGAAGATTAAGAGGCGTGTATATATAGGAAAGATTACTTGTATCCAGGAGTATGGCATGATCTTTCTTTCCCATGGAGATGGTAAACAGGTCCAGAATCCCGCTGCCTGTCCCCATATATTCATTATCCGCAAGCTGTCCGAACAGCGCGATATCCACCATATTAAGATCCGTAAGGCCCATCATGTCTTTCAGGATCAAACCTGTCACGATCTCCATGGAGGCGGAGGAGGCAAATCCCAGTCCCTTGGGTATATCCCCGTAATACAGAAGGTCCAGGCCGCAGGAAATCCTGCATCCTTTTTGCATAAAGGTGCTTATGACGCTTTTGGGATAATTGCCCCACTCGTCTTCCCGGCGGTACGCCAAGTCGCCAAGAGAGGTTTTCAGCATCCCTTTCTCCGGATAGTTCAGAGAATAGCAGCGAATCTTATCATCTGTTCTTTTCCGGGCCGCCGCATAGGTCCCTATGGTAATCGCGCAGGGAAATACATGCCCGCCGTTATAATCCGTATGTTCCCCGATCAGATTCACGCGGCCAGGGGCAAAGTAGACCTTGATACCGTCTCCTTCCCCGTAGATTTCCATAAATTTGTCCACTAATTGCTGTTTCATAAACTTTCTCCCTCAAGTCTGTAATCATAAATGATGATTTGAAGTTATCATAGCATATTTTGCCGTTTTTGTTAATACATTGTTTCCGTACATTGACTTTTTGGTTTCCCGTGATTACAATAAACTATAATATTATGAATAAGGAGCAGCTGTAAAAATGCCAGAAATTTTAAAAGTTATTATCCTGGGTATTGTGGAAGGCATCACCGAATGGCTTCCCATCTCCAGCACCGGCCATATGATCCTTGTGGAAGAATTTATACATCTGAATGTATCGGAAGATTTTCTGGAAATGTTCCGGGTGGTGATCCAACTGGGCGCAATCCTGGCTGTGGTCGTATTATATTTTCCAAAACTGTGGCCCTTTTGTTCACCTGAAAAAGGATGGATTAAAAAAGATACCTGGTCCATGTGGTTTAAAGTACTGGTGGCCATACTTCCTGCCGCCATCATCGGCATCCCCTTTGACGATGTGCTGGATGAACTGTTCTATAATTATCAGACAGTCGCCGTCACTTTAATCGCCTACGGCATCTTATTTATCCTGGTGGAAAATTATAACAGAAAAAAACGTCCCCGGGTCAAATCTTTTGAGGATATGACCTACGGCCTGGCCCTTTATATCGGCGTCTTCCAGGTGCTGTCCTTAATCCCGGGCACATCCCGCTCGGGCGCCACGATCCTGGGAGCCATACTTTTGGGCGTATCCAGAGGCGTGGCCGCGGAGTTCAGCTTCTTTTTAGGTATTCCGGTCATGTTCGGCGCAAGCCTGTTAAAGCTGATTAAATTCGGTTTTGATTTCACGCTGGCCGAGATGGGGCTTCTGATCGTCGGTATGGCAGTTGCTTTCGTGGTATCTGTCCTGGCAATCAAGTTTTTGATGGAATACATTAAGAAAAACGATTTCAAGCCTTTTGGCTATTACCGGATCCTACTCGGTGCCCTGGTACTTATATACTTTATTTTCATAAAATAATATGTGATACGCAAGATACGACAGAAAGGAAACAATATGTACAGAGACGTTGCAAGATTAATCCTGTACCGGGATTTGGGGGAGGACAGCATTCTCCTGAAACTCGCGGGTATTTTTGAAGATTTCGATTTAAAACGGGGAAGCCGCGCGGAGCTGACCACAAGAATCTATGAACAGATGAAAGCCATTCTGGATCTGTCAACCCGGTACGGCTTTGACAAAAATCTCTGGCACAATTATCTGGCCTTTATTCTGCTGACCAACGAAAATTCTTTCAGTATGACCAGCGAAAAAGTAGGCGCCAACGACGGTACCGTCAACCATTTTGCCAAAGAAGATTTTGCCATCTTTAAAAAACTGTTTGACTTTGATTTTGCCCCCATCGAAAAGGAGCTGGGAATCGACTGTTTCTCCACCATCTGCAACTACAAAGCCATCCCAAAAAAGGAACGGGTCTACAACAAAAATGTCAGCGAAAAAGTCCGTACGGTCAGCGAACAGATCGAAAAAGCCAAAAATGAGGAAGATATCTTCCGTATTGTCACGGACTTTTACGCTGCCTACGGCGTGGGGATGTTCGGCCTGAACCGGGCTTTCCGTATCCGCCACCTCACGGACGGCGTGGAATTTCTCCCGATCAACAATACGGAACAGGTGCTGTTAAAAGATCTGATCGGCTACGAGATCCAGAAGAAAAAACTGATCGAAAATACCGAAGCGTTCTTAAAGGGCCTTCCCTGCAACAACGTGCTGCTCTGCGGAGACGCGGGCACGGGCAAATCCACCAGCATCAAAGCGCTGTTAAACGAATACTACGATCAAGGACTTCGTATGATCGAGATCTACAAACACCAGTTCCAGGACTTATCCGCCATCATCGCCCAGGTCAAGAACCGGAACTACCGCTTTATCATCTATATGGACGATTTGTCTTTTGAAGAGTTTGAGATTGAATATAAATACTTAAAAGCAGTCATAGAGGGCGGTATGGAGACCAAACCGGACAATGTGCTCATCTACGCCACCTCCAACCGCCGTCATCTGATCAAAGAGACCTGGAACGACCGGGACGATATGGAGACGGATAACGGCATGCACCGTTCGGACACCATGCAGGAAAAGCTGTCCCTGGTGGCCCGGTTCGGCGTGACCATCTACTTCGGAAAGCCTTCTCAGAAAGAATATTTTACCATTGTAAAGGAACTGCGCAAACGCTACCCGGCCATCACCTGCACGGACGAAGAACTGTGCGCCAAAGCCAACCAGTGGGAGTTAAGCCATGGAGGCATCTCCGGCCGGACGGCCCAGCAGTTTATCAATTATATGGCGGGGCAGGCGTAGAAACCGCCGGGCAGCATAAAGAAAAGGGGGGGAAATTTGAAATCTACTGTAAAACTGCCCATCGGCATTGAAAATTTTGAGATGATGCGCACAGAAGGATTCTACTATGTAGATAAGACAGGGATGATTACAGAACTTTTGCATGACTGGGGCTTGGTAAATCTCTTTACCCGGCCAAGGCGGTTCGGAAAATCCCTGAATATGAGTATGCTCAAATATTTCTTTTCTTACGGCTGCCGCCCGGAGCTTTTTGACGGGCTTGCCATCACAAAGGAAAAAGAGCTGTGCGAAAAATATATGGGGAAATTCCCGGTCATCTCTATTACGCTGAAAGGAGTAGAAGCCGAGGACTATGAAGGCGCGCTGGCTATGCTGCGGTCTGTGATTGTGGATGAAGCACGTCGTTTTCCTTTTCTTTTGGAAAGCGGGCATCTTTCCGAGCAGGAAAAAAAGGATTACAAATACCTAACTACAAATTTTTATGACCAGAAACAAGATTTTTGCAATTCGGAAGACTATGTTAAAAAAAGCCTTTTTCTTTTATCACAGTTTCTCTGTAAACACTATGGCCAGAAAGTCATCATCCTCATCGACGAATACGACGTCCCCTTAGATAAAGCCCAGCAGCACGGATACTATGACAAAATGGTCCTTCTGATCAGCAGCCTGTTTGGGCAGGCCTTAAAAACCAATGAATACCTTTACTTTGCCGTACTCACCGGATGCCTGCGCATCGCGAAAGAAAGCATTTTTACCGGGCTTAATAATTTCAGGGTTCTATCCATCACCAATACCTGGTTTGGCGAATACTTCGGTTTTTCCGACAGGGAAGTAAAAAACATGCTTAAATATTACGGCCTGGAAGATAAACACGCGCTTATACAGGAATGGTATGACGGCTACCGTTTTGGGAATGCGGACGTATACTGCCCCTGGGATGTGATCAATTATGTATGCCAGCTGCGCAAGGAACCAGACGCCAGGCCGGACGCTTACTGGATTAATTCCAGCGGCAACGCCATCCTGCGCTCATTGATGCAGAAAGCATCCAGCCAGACCATGGACGACCTGGAACAACTTGTAAACGGCATACCTGTCATAAAGAAAATCCGGCAGGAACTGACTTACCGGGAGTTATACGACAATATCGACAATTTATGGAGCGTCCTTTTCACCACGGGCTACCTGACAAAGCGAAGGGAAATCAGCCTGCATACCTATGAGCTTGTCATCCCCAACCAGGAAATACGCCTGATCTTTACAGAACAGATCCTATCCTGGTTCCAGGAAGAAGCAAGGAAAGACGCCCCCACGCTGGACGCTTTCTGCGAGGCATTCTGCCAGGGGGACGCCGCCGGGATTGAGCGGACGTTTACGAATTATTTAAGAAGCACCATCAGCATCCATGATACTGCCGTGCGCAAGAATAAAAAGGAAAATTTTTACCACGGCATCCTTTTAGGCCTCTTAAGCCACCGCGGGGACTGGGCCATCGCCTCCAACGCAGTATCCGGGAACGGATACTGCGATATCCAGGTCAAGATGCGCAGAGCCTCCTTAGGCATGGTCATTGAAATAAAATATTCAGAAAGCAGAAATTTAGAACCCGCCTGCATGGAAGCGCTTGCACAAATCGAAGATAAAAACTATGCAGAACGGCTGCTGGACGACGGAATGGACACTATCTTGAAATATGGGATTGCGTGCCATAAAAAAACATGTATGGTACGCATGCCGCCCTCCCAATGACCCCATATGTGCCAGACGTGAAATCCCCCGGGTTGTATCTGCCGGGGGATTTATTATAATAGTCAAAACACTCTTATCCTGTCAGAAAAACGCCTTTACATATGCCAATGTCTTTTTCAATAAATCTTCTGGCATTTTCTCCACGAACTGAATATTCCTGCTGATTACATCCAAACATTTCATATGTTCTGTCAATATCGTACCTGTTGTTTTTGTTCTGTCGTCCAGAGGAATATGCAGCGGAAATTTATTGCTTGTATTTGTAATTGGGCACACCACAGCAAATTTAGTCCTTATAAAAAATTGCTCATTACTAATAATTACCCCAGGTCTTCTTCCTGCCTGTTCATGTCCTGATTGTGGGCTAAAATCCAAAAATACAATATCTCCCTGCTTCGGATTATACATTACCATACTTCCTTCTCAACAGGAAAACCCCAGTCAAATTCCTCTGCTGCATATTCTCCGTCATAATCTTTGAATATATCTTCTAATGTAAGTTCTTTTTCTTTTTTGACTTTCGTAATCACAATATCATCATCAACCCTGTTAAGTTCCACAAGATCATTCTCCATCATCCCCACTGCTTCAAGAAATGCTTTTGGTATTCTTATCCCTTGTGAATTTCCCCATTTCTGGATCGTAGCCTGCATAAAATCATCCCCTTCCATATATTACGTTCAGTATATACAATAGTATATACATTGTCAATGGCTTTATAAGAAAAATTAGCTCTGACGCTTAAATTAATATTTACTCTCTCAATGTTGTCCCGCAAAATAAAGTT
>DKVI01000004.1:0-145 GCA_002491115.1 Lachnospiraceae bacterium UBA7182
TACCTTGAGTCTGAAATATATATATTTTTTTATTATGTAATCCAGAATAACATAATTGACAGTCTTCATTTAACGCTTCCATCAAATTTATATAACGATAACTACCATCCTTTACATCAATATCAAAAAAAAGCATACCATTCCC
>DKVI01000004.1:421-13920 GCA_002491115.1 Lachnospiraceae bacterium UBA7182
CAAAAAAAAGCATACCATTCCCATACAAAATACTAATAAAAGAATCATATTTTTCAGCGAACTGGATATACTCTCCACAATGTTTAGCTTCTGTTAATTCAATTTCTCTATATGAGTCAATTTCAACAACTTTTTCTATACCATCGTCAATTCTATATAATCGATTATCTATGTAAAATATAGATCTCGTATTAACACTTTCTATCTCTGTATCTACATATTCCATTCTTCCATTTAACAAATTTAAAATTGCCATATCTCCAAATCGTGTATAAAAATATAGCCTATCTTCAGCAATTGCACATGATACAGTACGAAACGAATTTAAAAATTTTTCTTTTACTCCCATTCGCTTTATCCAATCTCTTATCAATGATTCAGTATATTTTGTATGATAGACATCTTAACTTTACTTTTCTCTAGTTGCACTATACTACTCATATCACCATAATATATATCACTTACAACTATTGCACGATCCATCTCTGTTGTATTATCATAAATTCCCCACCCATCACTCTTATACTCTTTGACAATCTCATTATATTGCTCTACTAAATCAGGTCTCATACTCCCAATCGTTGCTTTCATCAGAGGATGTGGTCTCCACAGTAATGTCACATCATCCGTATTTTTTTTAAATACCCGAAATACATCTTGCATCTTTTTCAGGTATTGTTCCCCATACCGCAAAAATGCCGATACAGTCGTGTTATAAAAAATTACTTTTTTCCAGCTCCCGTCCGGCTTTTCGATCACTTTGAGCCAATCTTCCGGAATCTCCAGATCTTCTTTTTTCGTACTAAGTACCTTATCTACCTTCGGTGATCCAAGTCCCAGTACTTTCTCTTCCCAGTACTTCTTATCCATAGAATCCAACCCGGACTCTTTCGCATACCTGGTCATCACATTCACATATACCTTACGCATATCTTCTGACTGCACAACCACCTGGTCCGCGTAGATCACGCCGGGGACAGTGATGAAATGTTCGATGCCTTTGACGGCTTCTTCGTTGTCCGGATCGACTTCGCCTAATATAAAGTAAAGTATATATACTAATTTTTCAGTATACTGTTTTAGATTTTTAGAATAGAAAAACGGATGTACGCTGGTTACATAGTTGCACTCGTCATAGGGGTTATGGATAAACACCAGATCCGGCTTATGTTGTTCAAAGTCATAGTCTTTGTACCAGGTCACCGGGACATAGTCCGGGTACTGATCGCCTTCATAATGTTCTTCTCTAAAACTGCCGTCCGGGTTTCTGTCGTAGTAAGGAATCGGGATCACATAGGCGTCACAGTTCGGGTCTTCGTCCGCGGCTTTCCATACGCTCTCTAAAGAATCCCACATGGACGCTTTATATGGAAGGAATACGGCTTCTATCCGTACCTGAATGTCATTTTTGATACTGTTTTTGATCTGCGCCAGGGATTTTTTCAGGCTTTTATGCGCTTTATTTGCACTGACGCTCTGGTTCTGGCGAAGTTTTTCGTAGAGTTGATAGACAGTCTCGCAGTATGCTTCTAAAAGGGTGACAGTTACGAAGCCTTCGCCTTCTGTCTCCTCAATCGTCTCTCCTAAGTTGATGGCAGCGTCCTGGCATTGTCCGAGGAAATTCATGGCGGCTTCTTTTTGTCCTGCTTCTATGGACATACGGATTCCGTCGTGTACCCGTCCCAACAGATCTGTAAGTTGTCCTGCCTGTACTTTCTGTGCTTTTCTCATAAGACTTTTCCTCCGCCGGTGCTGTCTCCTTTTATTCCGTCAATGAATAATAAGGAATATTGGTCACCTTTTTTCAGGTGATGCAGATTGCTCTGCTTCGCTCCCTGCTACGTCATGGCATTCGCCATGTTCGCAGGGTCCTGGCATACCCAATGCGCAGCCGTCTTTCATGGCTGCCTTCTAATGCCGTATCTGTTTTTTATATCATGGACACACGCTTTCTGGTCCTTCCGGTGAAATAAAGGCTCATCACCTCTATTCATCCAAAAACCGGTCCTTATGATCCATCCATTGTTCGCCTCCCCGCTTCTTCGCGTTTTTCGCCGCGTTTACTTTGCGGTCCGCGCTGTATCTGCAGGATAGACAGAAGAACGTCTCTCCTTCACACCGTCCCATCGCACCGCACTGGCTGCATTCATTGCTGATATTTTTGGCAAATATTTCCACCAGCTCTATAGACTGTTCCCGGCATTTTAACGACAGGCGCCCGCGGATGTATCCTCTCTGCCAGGTAGATACCAGATGATTGATCCTTTTCACATAGCCGGAAGTCTGGGGCTTTGGAAATTTGGGCAGATAGATGACTTTTGGCTTCTCTGTCTTTAAGAAACGGTTTAATTCCTGATTGATATAACTGTGAAGCTGTTCTTCTAAACGGTGTTTTTTCGCCTTATATTTTTTTCTGCCAGGATTGGCGTTTCGGTTCTGGCTGTAGATGCTTCTTTGCTCCCTGATCCAGTCGGAGAGCTGCTCCTGATATGCGCTGAAAGCTTCTCCATATACATGCCCTTCGTCTGTCACCAGCATAGCGCGCATACCCATGGCAAGTCCCACATGGCCTGTGTAGTCGGCACGCGCCTTCACCGGCACGTCCACGGGAATCAGAAGTTCGACCTTTCCTTCTTCCGGGTACAGGCAGATCCGAAGCTGCCTTGTGTAGCTGTTCCCGTCTGTGAGGGGAATGAAAATCCGCTTTCTTTTTTCTTTTACGGAAATATAGATTCCATGGTCTCCGTAACGATACGCCCGCTCCGCGATGGAAAATCCGTCTGCTGTGTCTGCATGCAGTGTTCCGTGGCATCTTCTAACCTGCCTGCGCAGATAGCTTTCAGCCTTCTTTACATCCACCAGGGCTGCCAGCAGGTCATACTGCTTTTGCATTTCCCCGGGAAGTTTTAAAGGGACACCGTTTAGTACCGCGTCAAACGCATTGCTCACTTTCAGCAGATACCTGATAAAGTGTTTTTCGTCTTCTGTCAGGCTGTCACTCGCGTTCATCTTCTTTAAAACCGCGGATTTGGTTCTGGTCCACAGGCTTTTGATATCCCGAAGGGCATCGAAGACTGCAAGGTAAAAATATACAGACGGAAGTCCCAGCTTCTCACGAAGACCGCTTTTCGTCATCTCATTTTGCACCGTATAACCCGGATAAAGCTTGGACAGGCTCCTGATGCCGCCATACCGCCGGTATACATGGTTCTTTACCTGTCGGTAATCCTCCGCGATTTCCTTGAGCTTCTGCATATTTTCGGCTGAAACAGGCTCTTTATTATATTGACGAACAATTTTACACACGGTCTTTTGAGGCATCGCTGTTCCTTGTCAGAGCAGTCTGGACTGCTGCTTTTTGTGTAGTTTTTAAAGCAGTGTTCCAGAATGTATACTTTTTGGAACACTTTCCGAAGTTTTGGGATTGATTGGAAAAACAGACATGTTTTCTTGATTTTTTAATAGAATTGTGTTAAGCTTTTTTTGGTTGTGTCGATATTATTAGTGTTCCAAAAAGTATACTTTTTGGAACACTTTCCGAAAATATCGTTTTAACAGATAATCAGGTATTCTCATTCTTTTATCCAGAACATCCTATCCCGCCATCTGTCCACACTCCGGCATATAGCGGAAATCCAGCCGGATCAGGCGGTTGCCGTCTTCGTCCTGGGGGTTTCTCATATAAAACAAATCCATATTTCTGGCCTGAAATTCAATCACTGCCTGTTCTAAGGATATGGTTCGGTAAGATTTCGGCCAGTGACCTCCTGTAGGGATGGAAGTAAGGTTCTCCGGGTCCCACAGGATCAGGGACACCACCTTGGCATGGCACTTAAGCGCCAGATCAATCGTTTTTTGAAGTCCCAGGTATTCTGCCGCCAGGTTCACAAGCAGCACCTCCGAGTCTTTCGCTGTCGGATTGTGGTAGTCCAGTTCGTAAATATCCTGCCTTTCATACTGCTCCAGCTGCTGTTTATGAACGGCATCCAATAAAGCGCAAATCATACTTATCTGTCTCCTTTTTACTGTCCATAATGTAGAAAATCTTGTACCTTCTATATATTAGACGCTTTTTGTATCAAAAAAGTTTCAGAATCACAAAATTTTCCCATCTTTTTTTGCATCTATCTATTATAACGAGACAAACAGGCAAAATATTTCACATTTTTACTCTTTTTTTAACACTTCCGCCAACATATCCAGAAGTTTATCCGCATCAATCGGCTTCGCCAGATGACCGTTCATTCCGGCTTCCAGCGCTTTTTTGCGGTCTTCTTCAAAAGCGTTGGCCGTCATGGCGAGGATGGGAAGTTTCTGAATCCATCCGGCAGGCATAGCGCGGATTGCGCGGGCTGCTTCATAACCGTCCATGACAGGCATCTGGATATCCATCAGGACAACATCATAATCTCCCTCTTTTGCTTTTGCTATCTTATCCGCCGCCTCTTTTCCGTTCTCGGCTGTATCCACAGTAAAGCCTGCCTCTGTCAGTATCTCCACAGCGATTTCCTGGTTTAATTCGTTATCTTCTGTCAGCAGAATATGTTTTCCGCGCAGACTGTTATCACAGACCTCTGTAAGTTCTTCCCTGCTTTCCGTTTTCTCCCCTAAAGCGGCAAGAAACGCTGACCGAAGCTGGGATATAAATAACGGTTTCTGGAGAAATCCCGTCGCTCCTGCCTGTTTTGCTTCCGCTTCGATATCGCTGTAATCATAAGCAGACATCACATAGATCAGAACATCTTCATCCACTAGTTTACGAAGCCTGCGCACCACTTCGACGCCGCTCATATCCGGTATTTTCCAGTCAACAATATAGACAGAAAAGCCTCTGTCTATCTCAAGCGCCGACTTTGTATGCAGGATAGCGCCTTTTCCGGACATGGTCCATTCCGGAATCATGCCGATCTTGTCCAGCATCTTGGATACACTGTCACATATGTTATAATCGTCATCCACCACCATGGCGTAAAGGCCCATCAGTTTTTCGATCCTCGGGTCCTCCATCTCCTTTTCCAGCAGACGGAACGGAACCTCTATAGTAAATACGGAACCTTTACCCTGCTCGCTCTCGACACGGATGGTTCCGCCCATCAGTTCCACAATATTTTTTGTAATCGCCATCCCAAGCCCGGTACCTTCCACTTTACTGATTGTAGAAGTCCGTTCCCGCTCGAAAGGATCAAACACATGGGGTAAAAATTCTTTGCTCATGCCGATCCCTGTATCCCTGACAGAAATAACATAATGACCATATTCACCAGGAACCCTGGGAATTTCCGCCAGACGGACAGAGATAATCCCGCCTGCAGGTGTAAATTTTACCGAATTTCCCACCAGATTCAGAAGAATGCGGTGCAGCCGCCCCTCGTCCGTATATACATTTTCGTGGATTAAATCCATCGTATCAATATAAAGCTCCAGCCCCTTTGCCCGCACCTGCCCCTGGATCATACTCATAAAATCGTGCATGATTGTGGGAAGATTGGCCGGTTCCTCCTGCAGATGGATCTTCCCGCTTTCGATGCGGCTCATATCCAGCACTTCATTGATAATAGACAGCAGATGTTTGCTGGAAGCGGTGATCTTGGCGATGCAGTCCTGCACCCGTTCCTTATCTTCGATATGAGAAGACGCGATCGAAGCAAATCCCACGATCGCATTCATGGGCGTACGTATGTCATGGGACATATTGTTTAAAAAAGCAGACTTGCTGGCATTGGCCTTGTTGGCGGCCTCATAGGCCTTTTCCAGCGTTTCTTTTGCCTCCAGCTCCTTTTTACGTTCCGCGCTGATATTCTCTACCACAAACTCCACCTGATCCGGAACACCCCTCGCATTCCGGCTTACTACGATAAAGTTCGCACGGCACCAGCCCTGTTTGATGCTTAAATATTCCAGTGAAATATTCTGCCGCTCTCCGATCCGCTCCGGCAGCGTATGCAGGTTTGTGAAGACTCTGAAATCTTCTTTGGAATTGTCGTCTATGAGCGTATTCGTAAACTGTTCAAAAGCCTGTACAGCATCTCCCTGGATGCCCAGGATCTCTGTAATATAGTCAACTCCCACGATCTCGACAAACAGCATACTTTCAAGGTTAATATAATAATTAAACATATAGATTTTGCTGAGTGCGTCGATAATGCCGGACATCATCCGCCTGCTGCTGTGATACTCTGCTTCCTGTATCTTCATCTCCGAAATATTCTGTACAATACCATACGTTTTCAGAGGTCTTCCTTCTTCGTCATAAGAAAGAGTGGTAAGGGTGACGGTACACCAGTTTTTTCTGTCAATGCTGCCAAAAGATGCCTGCGCCGTCTTCTCTCCTGCGTCAATCTTCCGATACATCTCATAAAAAGGTTCCCGCGTGGAAGGATGAACAAAATCCTCCGCAAAACTTTCGGGCATATCCTCATAGATTTTTTTACACTGATACATCCGGGCAGTCCGCTCATTGATCGTAATCAGTTTTTCCTGCGGATAATACCAGAAACTGCATATATCCGTATTTTCAATAGATGTCAAAAGTCCTGCCTGTTCCTGGAGTATATCTTCTTCAAAAATCTTCATCCGCGCTGTGCCTCCTGTTCTGCCATTGATTATAGCACAGAAACCACGGACGGCGCAATTTAAATCAGACTTTAAACCTTGTCATTCTTCCAAAGATCGTCCCGGCAATGACTGCCGTTGCCGCCTCGGATACGCAAAACCCCCACCAGACACCCTCAGGGCCCCAGATCCGGCTGAACAGATACGCCGCCGGAACCATGATCACAAGGTACCGGCACATGGATACAGTCAGAGAAGGCTTACCCATCCCCAGTCCTTCCAGCGCCCCGCAGGAGGTCACCGATACGGACGACACTACAAATCCCAGACAGATAATCCGAAGCGCTGCGGCACCCATCTGCACAGTCTCAGGGTTGGCCGTGAACATTCCCATAAGCTGCGCCGGGAATAACAGACACAGCACGGTTCCTGCCGCCATGATGGACATGATCAGCGCCAGAGCCGTCCTGTAGATTTTTCTGACCCTGTCATACATTTTCGCCCCGTAATTATAGCCAATCAGCGGGCGTATCCCCTGGACGATTCCGTTGGCCGTCAGATACAGGAAAGTCTGCAGTTTATAATACACACCCAGCACCAGCACATATGCCTGGGAAAATCCTGCCAGGATCACATTCAGGCAGGAGATCATCAGAGACGGAAGCGACATGGTTAAGGACGCCGAAGTACCGATCGAATATAATCGTCCTGCCATCTCTTTATCCGGGAGCAGATATCTGCGCCTGATACGGACCGGAATGGGGCGCAGGGCATAACAGATCAGATAAAGGGCGATGGTAAGCACCTGCCCAAGGCCGGTGGCGACAGCGGCTCCTTCGATCCCCATGGCAGGAACCGGCCCAAGGCCGAAGATCAGAATCGGGTCCAGAATAATATTTGCGATACATCCGCAGAGCATACAGGTCATGGAAACAGTCATCTTCCCTACCGCCTGGAATATTTTTTCAAAAGACAGATCCAGAGAGATCACCGCCGCGAACCCGAACACAATCCTGGAATAGCGCACACCCAGGTCTATGGTCACTGTATCCTGGGTGAACAGTCCCAGAAACGACGGTATCATCCCGATACATACTGCCATCAGCACAACCGCGTGCAGCAGATTCAATACCACGCCCTGGGTGGCTGCCGCATCCGCTTTTTCACTGTCCTGGGCGCCTAAAAAGTAGGCGACCACCGCGTTTAATCCCACCCCGAAGCCGATGGTCACCGCATTGATCAGGTTTTGCACGGGAAATACCAGGGACAGCGCCGTCATGGCTTCCTCGCTGATCTTTGCCACAAAATAGCTGTCAATAATATTGTACAAAGAATTGACCATCATGGATACGACCATCGGAAGCGACATGGTCAATACAAGGGGCAGAATCTTCTTCTCTTTCATAAACGTCTGTTCCATACTTTCCTCCTGCATTTAAAAAGCCACACAATCACCAAAAGGCAACTGTGTGGCGAAAATAGAGCAAATCTATAAAAATCCACTCCCAAAGGGTTTTATATGTTTACTATAGCACGCATTGACAGAGCTGTCAAATACTGAGATTTTGCATTTTTATAAATCCTGTTCCTTCCGGAGTGCCTTTGTAGTATAATGAATCCGTCGGCAAACCAAATCTTTAGATGGTTCCGCTGAACGCTTAAGGAGGCACATGAAATGGATGTTTATCATGATCACAATATATGGGGGAAAGGCAAACCTGAAACCAGACTGTCAGCCCTCCCTGTCAAATATACTTTTCTCTGGGAAGAACAGGAAATTTTTATCCCCGCAGTCTATACAGGCAAAGCAGGCGCCGCCCTTGATGTATGTGCAAAAATTCCTGTAGAAGATATGGCGGCATTCCTTAAAAAATGGGATTATGAGCGGCGAATGTCCTTAAAAACGCCGGAAGAATTTGAACAGATCGATGCACACAACCCCGGAAGCAGGGAATTTGCTGTAGAAATATGCCTTGATGATACACCGCTGGTACACCGTATGAGCAGCAGCCTAAGATGGTACCCGGAGACTGTCATCCGGATGGGGAATGCCGATCCGGCCAGCGAAGACAGATTTGAAAATGATAAATATGCCGAAGAATGGATGGAGGCTTATGGCTGTGACAGGGAATGCTGCTGGTATTTTGAGCGGCTTTCCTGTCATTGGGACAAAGAACCGATACTATCCCCTCATAAACTATCACTGACTTTCCAGGCAAACCCAATCTCCGTCACTTCGGGGCATTTTTCCACCGGCCTTTCCTGCAACGGTGAAACAGTAAAGACGGTCCATCCCATAACTGGGCAGGAATACATCCTGACGCTGCACAGATGCGAACAGATCAGGAACAGCTTTGCGGAAATCGGAGCGAAAGGTATCATTTACCCGGAATACTGCCAGATACTCTCCTACAGCATTGCACCGGAAATACACCGCAGCCTCTTTGACATCCGCGACTGCGCAGAGGGCGACCACCCTGGAATGGGGGACGCCCAGGAGCAGCCGGGCGGGTCAGACGGCCCCACCGCAGTCTTTATGACCGGAAAAAATACGGTTCCTGACAAACGGATGGCAGTTTCCTCGCTGCATTTTGAGCCGGTGCCGGAAGTACACTGGCGGATGGTATTTCAGATAAAGCCAAAGGAGGATGTGGAAGTCAGCGTTCCCGTCAAAACATAATACGCAAAGGCTTCTTCTGCCGCGACCTGATATGTCTTACTCACTTTTCCACTGTAGTTACCTTTCCCTTTGATCGTAACAGTCGCTGTCCTGCCAACTCTCTTGTTATTTTTATAGCTGACCGTATAGTCCACTCCCATGGTCAGCTTCACGCCATCCACAGTAACGGAAATCTCCGGTTTCGCCCCGCCTTTTCGATATACAGCGCTTTTTGATACTGTAACATCTTTGTCAGCAATGGGCGCTGCTTTGATCTTAAAGGTCTTTTTCAGAACTCCTGAATATGCTCCTTTTCCTGTGAAAACAGCAGTCTTCACAGCTTCCTTTTCCTTTGATATGCATAGTATAGTTGCCCTCCTATTTTCCAAGCATAATATTCATAGACTACCAAAAAACAAATTGTATCTCACACAATCTGTTTATCAATATCATATATCTCTAATTATTCTTTCTTCGATCTCCAATCAAACTTTGTTTCAATACTTTAATAGTTTCCTGGTTCTTCTTGAGAATTTCAAGCTGCCTATATGCCTTTTCTCGTAATATTTTTAATCTCTCGATTTTAGGCACTTCCTGTCTTATCAAATCAGCATTGGTATCTTCTAAATTGATAAGTACAACTAATTCCTCTGCCGAAGCAAAATCTCTGATATTAGGCGCTTTTCCGCTTATTCCCTTTTCGCTTCTCCATTGTGCCGCCGTCTTGCCAAACAACGCCATATTAAGAATATCTGCTTCGGTTGCATATGTATACGCCATTTCCTGTGAAGATAATGTTGGTGTTATCAGAAATTCCTTTACCGCATCTGTATGAATACGATAATTTATTTTTGAAAGTTCCCTTTTAGCATCCCACCCAATCGCTAATCGATTAGCTTCGTCATTCTTTAATCGCTGATAGTCCTTGATAATATATAGTTTAAATTCTGGTGAAATCCAAGACGCAAACTCAAAGGCTATATCTGTATGAGCATATGTACCGCCGTATCGTCCCGATTTTGATATAATACCGATTGCATCTGTTGCTTTTACCCACTGTTGCGGTGTCAATGTAAATGCATTATCTCCCGACTCCGCTTTAAACCTATCGAATTCGATAGGTTTAAAATTGGGATTATGAATCTGTTCCCACAAACCCAAAAATGAGATTGTGGAATGATTACGCATCCAGTTCGCAACCACGATAAAAGCATTGTCTGGATTTTTATATTTAGCAATATCCGTTAAGGAAATATAAGCTTCTTCATTTACGACATCACCCATTACTCTGATTTCTGTTCCATTGGCATCTATTTTCATATTTTTCACTGTCTTCAACCACTTCCTTTAGCACAGATTATCCCCTATATGACAGCATATACAGCAGGCACTCTTGCAGCAATTTCTCTGGATTATGTTTCAATATTCTTCTTCGTTTTCATCAATGACCCCAAAACCTGCTTTCCGATACATACGAACCGCATAATTTACCTTCATCCTTTTTCTCTCAGAAATTGCATCGGATATCCAGCTCATAGCGAAGTCTGTTGTTTTGTACAACAACATGATATTTTCCCTTCATCTGTCAACGCTCCTTTATTTTGATCGCTTCTTCCAGATACTCCTCGTAACTGTGTACAAACACTCCTGTATTCAGCATCAGTGCCTCGAACTTCGGTACACTGCTAAAGTCCATCACATGATGCAAATTAATCGTCAGATCTTTTTTCCTGCCAAGTTCCACGATCCATTTCACGCAGTTATCTCCGCAGGCAGAAGCATTGAATATTTTACCTTTTTGATCAAACGCCATCAAAATCAGCGTTTTGACGCCGCCCGAAATTTCTTTGGTAGAGATCGGGCCAAGTACCGGACTCTGGATCAAATGTGTCCCAATTACTTCAGATTTATCAATATCTTTGATCATCTCAACTGTCAGCGGGTCGGTAATCCACTCGTCTTCGTACTGATTATCAAAATAGGTAGGAGGATGATAAATTGCATGCTCCACTTCGCCAAACACGATTTTCAGCATTGTCTGTTTTCCTTTCAACTGATATTTACCCGTTACTACTACATATTGTATCATAAATCGCAGTATACAAAAAGAAGGAAATTCTTATTTTGTTTCTTTTGCGCATTGCATTCTACAAACTGTTTCTGATATTTTTGTGTTGATTTTCTGTTTTCATTCGTCTTATCTGTGAGATCTCAAAAAATGTCTGGAAAGGAGGGAGCAAACGCCATGCCGAAAGAGCAAGTACTGGATTTGTTCCATCTGTATGCAAATATGGTCTATCGCCTTTCATTTAGCTATCTGCGTTCTTCTCATGACGCGGAAGACGCGGTACAGGCCATATTTCTTAAGCTGATCGAAGGAAAAGCGCAGCCGGAATCCGGGAAGGAACGGGCATTTCTTATACAGGTCACTGTCAATTACTGCAAAGATATCCTCCGCTCCGCCTGGCGCAAAAAGACCATTCCCATGGATGAAACCATCCCCTTTGAACAAAAAGAGGACCGGGAACTGTTCGACGCTGTTATGGCCCTTCCGGAGAAATACCGGATCGCCGTCTATCTGCATTATTATGAAGGCTATTCTTTCCCGGAGATTGCCTCATTTTTGAAAATCAGTCCTTCCGGTGTCTCCATGCGGATTCACCGCGCCAAGGACATGCTGAAAAAACAATTAAGGAGTGATAGTCTGTGAAATATGATTTCAAACGCACCTTTGACGCAGTTAAACTAACGCCGGAATGCCAGGAAAGAATCTGTACCCGGTTATCGGCACACACAAAACGGCCCAGAAAGAAAATACGGATTCTGCGTCTGCTGACAGCAGCCGCACTCTTAGTATCAGCGATCGCCCTGATGGGGTTTGCCTTCGGTGAGCGCATCACAAAGCTCCTCGGCGGCGGACGCATCGTCGAGGGCATCGATGAAAATGGAGAAGATTCTGTCAGCGTGGACACCGGCTTTGCCGTTGATCCGGTCACGATCTGGAACGACCATATCTATTTTACACTGGACGGTTCTTATCAGGATATAACGGAAGAATGCTCCGACACAGATTCTTATCGTTATGAAAGCTGTGACGAAGACGGCACCCGCCATATTATATTGATCGGCGGCGCCCTGGACCATGTAGGCTGGGCCGAATATACGCTGCTGCCGGACGGCCGCATATTTTCCAACGCCACCTATGACGGTGGCACAAAACCGCTGTGGCTGGTAAACGCAGACGCGTCTATCCGCGCAGAATTTCCCGATTACCATTAGTACGGATTAAGGTCTGCCGGCGCCCGGGAAGTGTACATGATCCGCGTTTTCTAAATATCTGAAAATCCAGCGTCCCACACCGTCTGCATCGTTGGACTCTGTATGTTCGTCTGCTGACAAGTATACTTCTTCGGGCGCATTGGCGACTGCGACCCCACGGCCTGCCCACGCCATCATATCCAGATCGTTTTCCGCGTTTCCAAAAGCCGCCGTTTCTTCTCTCGGGATCTTCAGATAGTCTGACAGAAATTTAAGGCCTGACGCTTTCCCGCCATGGGAATCCGATATTTCCAGAAGCACCGGCACGGCGGACGTAAGATAAATATCTTTTACCTCAGCCTTCAGTTTTTGTCTGAGCATTTCTTTCTTCTGCCTGTCGCCTGTGACCAGATCCAGACTTTCCAGCCGCTCTTTGTGGGCGAGCAGAAACGCATATATGTCCGGTACCGGCCGTCTGGTCTTCTGCACATACGCCACGGCTTCTGCTCCAGAGCCGAATCTGACAGGATCGTCTACATAATCCTGCTGGGAATAGGGAACCCCGTCAATAAATCCCTCTGCCATCACCCGGGCTTCTTTCGCAATAGAAACCAGGCATTCCACCGCTTCTTTTTTCAGATAATACGCCTGCAGTTTTTCTTTGCGTTTCAGGTCGTACACGACCGCGCCGTTGGACGTAATCGCGTATTCCACACAGGGCAGAGAAACAATCTCCTCCGGAAGCGATACAAACGACCGGCCGCTGGCCGCCACAATATGGATTCCGGCCTCATAAGCGGCCATAAGCGCTTTTTGATTATAAGCTGACAGGCTGCCGTCCGTACGAAGCGTCGTCCCGTCCAGATCCAGCGCCAATAAACGAATTTTCTTTTGCATAAATTATACCTTTGATTCAGGAGTGTTTTAGAAGCGCAAGCCGCGCGCTAAACATAGAATAATACTGCGGCAGTTCTGTAAAAAACTCCTTTTTTATTTCCTGTATCTGATGATGTAGGTGTCAAAAGTCATT
>DKVI01000085.1:0-57285 GCA_002491115.1 Lachnospiraceae bacterium UBA7182
CCCCATAACGAACTTCAAAAAGGGCGGCATCTTCTACCACCTTTGCCGCATGTTAGTGACCATATACATAGAGCTGAAGGAGCTTGCCCGTGTCATAGTCAATAGCTGCTTCATCAAACATGCTGAAGGTGACTGGCTGAAGATTAAGGCAGCCGACTATTCAAAGCAGCAGAAGGAGGCAAAAGCGGCAAAGGGCTATGTGACCATATACAGGAATGAGTATAACAATGCCCTTCAGGTGACGAAGGGACATTGCTTCAAGACGGAGCCGGATGCCGGGGGCAAGGAGCTGAAGTTCTACTGCTGTGAGAACACGGTCATTGATGCCGGGGAGCCTGTAGGAAGGGTGCTTGTGGAGGCAGAGGCACCCGGAACCTATTACAACATAGCACCGGGAAGGATAACCATATCCATGATACACCTTGACGGTATGGATTATGTGACGAATGAGGAGGACTGGCTCTTTGAAGAGGGAGCCGAGGAGGAAGACCTTGAAGACCTCCGGGACAGGTGCATGAGCTCATGGGCGGAACTGGCAACAAGAACCATAGAGGAGAAGCTCCGGAACGCTGCCAAGTCTGTCCCCGGTGTACTGGATGCCCGGATAGATGCACAGCATCCAAGGGGACAGGGCACCGTGGACGTGATTGTCACGGGGGCAGCCGGGGAAGCATCACCGGAACTCATACGGAGGGTCGGGGAAGCCATAGAGCCATTGAAGGGCAACTATGAGGACTACCTTGTGAAATCCAGTGAGGTAGTGCGGCAGGCGTTTGAGCTTGTGGTATACCTTGCTGAAGATGCGGCAACGGATGGCGTGGATGCACAGGCAGTAAAGCTCATTGAGGAGATGATGGCACTGACAAGGGGAGAGATGAACACCCTGTACAGGGACAGCATCATCCAAGTGCTTAGTACCAAGATTGACAATTACAGGAAGACGGACATCTTGCAGCCATCAGGGGACATGCTGCTTGGACAGGATAAGGTCATCATGGCAGGGGACATCAATGTGACTGTCAGGAACGTAGCACAGGGCACAAGGGGGAAGGAGTGATGCCGCCATGATAGAGAATTTCATTGAATACATGTGGTATCTGCTCACCACTCCGCTGAAGAAGCTGAAGAAAGCCCTGAATAAGTGGTACATCCTCTGCAAGGTGTTCGGCAGGAGGTTTGACGAAGCGAAGGAGGACATCCTCCGGGCAAGGGATGAGGGCATGGTTGCCACATGCAGCCATGAGATGCTCCCGGTACATGGGGCGGACAGGAGGCTGACCCGGTATGAGGGGGAGCATCCGGAGAACTACCGCTCAAGAATAGCCATGTATGATGAGCTCTGCAAGCTTGGGGGCACCAATGAGGGGGTTCTGCTTGCTGTGAAGACCCTTGGCTATGCCTCCCCGGTTCTTGTGAGGGCAAATGAGCTGACAGGCTTTGTACACTTCACGCTTGACGGAAGCTGGCTCCTTGACGGGAGCCGGGCATTGGAGTCCGACACCCTTGAGAACAGGTGGGCGGAGTTCTACATAGTCATTGTCATGGATGCGGATGAGGAGCATCCTATCAGCTTTGACATCATGCGGAAGACCGTCAGGAAATGGAAAGAGGTGGGGGCGAAGGACAACTACTTCTTCAGATACAACTTGAGCATCCGGGAGATATACAGCTCTAGCTTCCTTGCTGTGCTTTATAAGAAGTACCTCTACTATTATGACTATCTGAAGACAGATGGCATGTGGGAACTGGATGGGAGCCATGTACTGGATGCACAGATGAGTCCCATCAGCACCCGGATAGGGTACCGATATGAGAGCAGCTATGGGCTCCATGAAGCCGGGCTTGCAGCCATGGCATACATTTATTCCTGCTGTATGGCGGAGAGTGCCATCCTGAAGGCGGCATACAGCTTCAGGATGCACTATTTTGACTACCTGAAGACGGATGGCTCATGGATGACAGATGGAAGCCACATGGCGGATGCGGAGCTGTCCCCAAGGGACATGAGATGGGGCACAACCTTCCGCCATCAGCATGAAGAGAGTCTGCTCTTGAAGCAGCGGTACCGGATGCAGCCCTGCAAGGGGTCGCACAGCATCAGGAAGGCATTGGAGCGGTACCGGATGGTCATCCACTATTTTGACTATCTGAAGCTCAACGGGCTTTGGAAGCTGAATGGCTCCCGGCTCATGGGGGCACAGAGGAGTGAATACACCACCAAGCAGGAATACCGCTTTGGTGTAGGATATACAAGGGAGTACAGGGTCATATGGCATGAAGAGCACAACCTCATCTTCCTTGATGGAACATGGAGCCTTGATGGTTCCAAAACAATAGATGCTTGGCAGAAAACGGAGGTATTGTAGAATGGCAACAAAAAGCGTAATAACCAAAATCAGAAGAAAGAAGATGGCTGAAGCAAGCCATACAACCGGGAGCATTGCAAAGATAACGCACATTGCACTTGGTTCTGGCGGTGTCAATGCAGATGGCACCGTGATTGTGCCGCTTGCGGAGAATGTGGCACTGAAGAGTGAGGTGGTGAGAAAGCCCTATACTTCATCAACCAAGACTTCAGACACATCCTATGAGTACACCATCAAGCTTGAAGAGAATGAGCTTGTGGGTACCTTCATCAGCGAGATGGCACTGATTGATGAGGATGGTGATGTGGTGGCGTTCTCAAATTTCCTTGCAAAAGGCAAGGATGAGACAGAGGTGACATTCACCATTGAAGACAACTATTAAGGAGGCAGAGGAAAATGGCAAATTTAACAGCAGCAGCTAACCCGGAACTTGTCCTTGAGATGGAGGCAATGGAGCGGACTACCCCGGCACACTGTGATGAGTGGAACCGGAGGCATCAGCAGCTCCTTGACAATGACAAGTTCCTGCATGAACAGATGAAAAATGTCTTTGTGAATAATGCAGGAGCCCATAATTCCATCTACAGGGGAAAGAACCTGACAAATGTGTATACCGTGGATGAAATTTGTGACCGTATTGAGTCCGGTACCTTTGAAGACCTATATATTGGTGACTACTTTGACAAGAGCATTACTACGAGCTTGGGAGGAACGGAGACGGTCAGGCTGATACTGGCAGGCTTTGACCTGTACTGGAATAACGGGGATACAGCATTGACTAGACATCATGCGGTGGTGGTTCCGAAAGACTGCTTTAAGACAACGGCAAAGATGAATGACAGCAATGTTACCACAGGCGGATATGCAGGCTCCAAGATGCACACAACAGTACTCCCTATTTATGAGGCGGCATTGAAAAATGTCCTGAATAATCATATAATAGCATACAGGGGTCTGCTGACAACAAGTGTATCCGAGACAGGAAATTCCAATGCAGGAGCCGGATATACTGGCTATGCAAATAATTGGGAGTGGAAAGACACCAATCTTAGATTGATGAGTGAGATACAGGTATATGGTTCTAATGTGTTCAGCTCTTCATTCTATGATACAGGCGAAGCAAACATTCAGTTTCCGTTGTTCAGGTTAGCCCCTGACCTGAAGGTAGCAGGTCTTGGACATAACGGAAGCCGGATGTGGTATTGGTTGAGTGCTGTGGCGTCTGCGGCGGCGTTTGCTCTTTGTGGCCTTAGTGGTGGTAGTTACTATAGCGCCGCCGCTGGGGATGGTGGTGTCCGCCCGCATTTCTGTATCGGCTAATCTTTAATCTGCCCCCTATATGGGGGCAGATGACCGGAGGGAGGAAAAAGGTTGAGCGTACTGAAAAACAAGCGAAGCGTGTCGAGCATGGAATTTTACCATAATGCCATAATGCTCCGGAAGGAGATAACCCTGTTATTGCTCCGGGACTTTGGCATCAAGGACAAAGTGCGGAGCATCAAGGCACTGTACGGAGTACAGGGCATGGAGCCGGAGGATGAGAAAAAGTTCCGGGAAATAATTGCAAAGTATGAAATGACTGCAAAAATTATTGAGGAATACCCGGCATGGCTCATAGACAAGATGCGGAGCAGCATGATGAACATAATGCACAACATGGTAATGAACATCACACAGGCGAACACCATATATCCAGTATGCGAAAGTGAATTTTATGACCGGAGGAACTTCCAAAACCATGCCATAGGAAACTGTGAGCAGCTCCTTCAGGAGATGCAATACATCATTTCCATCATCCCGGTGGATGCACAGAAGTACATGAGATATGTGGACATGATTGAGAAGGAGATAGCCCTCCTGAAGGGATGGCGGAAGAGTGACAACAAAATCCTGAAGAAGATTAAGGAGTCCGAGGCAAAAAAAGCGGAAGGGACTTCCCAAAACACCCAAAAGAAAGTATAATTATCCGGGGCAAGCTTTGTATCAAGTGAAACAGCATCCCGTTGAGTGCTGTGGCGTCTGCGGCGGCGTTTGCTAATTGTAACAATAATGGTAATAGTAACAATAACGCCGCCGCTGGGGATGGTGGTGTCCGCCCGATTTCGTGTATATATGCTAAGTGTAGGCTACGAGCCGACATATGATACAGGAAAGGAAAGCTTGTCCTTCCGAAAGGTAAAGAAGCTCATCTTTTGTGTAGAGGGAAGGTGAGCAACATCTTGATGCACCCTGATACGTCAGTTGGTGCTAGAAACGAGGTGAAAACTCTATGAAAAATATGGAGTCTGTATATGATGCCAACTCCCTGATTGATGCTTTTAACAAGTCAAAGAAGGGGACAGCGTGGAAGGAGTCAGTACAGAGGTATGAAGCAAACCTTTTGAGGAATGTCAACCAGACACAAAAGGAGCTGAAGGATGGAAGCTATGAGCAGAAGGACTTTTATGAGTTTGACCTGAATGAAAGGGGGCATATCCGCCATATCAAGTCCATGCACATCTCTGACAGGGTAGTGCAGAGGTCGGTCTGTGACAACGTGCTTGTCCCGGAGCTGTCCAAGTACCTCACATATGATAATGGGGCATCCATGGAAGGGAAGGGTATCCACTTTGCAAGGAAGCGGATGAGCACCCACCTTCATAAGTTCTACAGGAAGCATAAGAGCAATGAAGGGTATGTGCTGCTGATTGATTTTAGCAAATTCTTTGACAACATCCCACATGATGGGCTGATAAAGGAGATGCGGAAAAAGATTGGCGATAAGGAGACCATGGGCTTCATTGAGAAGCTCATAGACACCTTCCGGGTGGATGTTTCGTACATGTCGGAGGAAGAATATGCTGACTGCATGAATACCCTGTACAACGCACTGGAACACGCTAAAATTGACAAGGCAGAGCTGACAGGCGAGAAGTACATGAAAAAGTCCGTTGGTATTGGGAGTCAAATATCTCAAATATCCGGAGTATACTATCCCACAAGGATAGACAACTACTGCAAGATTGTGAGAGGCATGAAATACTACGGACGGTATATGGATGACATCTATATCATCCATGAAAGCAAGGAGTTCCTGAAAGGGCTCCTGAACGACATCAGAGGGATATGTGATGAGTATGGGCTGTTTATCAATCCCAAAAAGACACAGATAGTCAAGCTGTCCCATGGCTTCACATTCCTTAAAATAAAATATAGTTTGACAGAGACAGGCAAGGTCATTGAACGTATCAGCAAGGACTCCGTTGTCAGGCAGCGGAGGAAGCTGAAAAAGCTCCGGAAGCTCTTGGATGAAGGGAAGGTATCCTTTGCGGATGTGAGATGCTCCTATGCCTCATGGAGGGGTAGTGTGCAGCACTATGACTCCTATACCATTCTCAAAAACATGGACAAGCTCTTTGATGAGCTTTTCATCCATCCATTTATTGAAGGAGGACACAGCAATGAGCAAAACAAAAATGAGCAGAAATGAGATAGAGCAGAAAATAAGAGACCTGAAGACCAAGCTCTCCTGTCAGGAGTCGGGTATTGGGGACTGGAAGATTGCCAAGTGCATTGAGTATTCTACCCTTGGGATGGAGCCGCCCTATGACCTTCAGGAGCTCCACAGACAGAGACAGCTTGTGAGAGATGAGATTGGAGCCCTTGAGGAGGAGCTTGCCAAGTACAAAGACGAGGAAGAAGCTCCTGCTGAAGAGTAGGCGTTATTAGCAAAATTACTGTCAAAAAAGCGGAGGGTTCTGCCCTCCGTTTCGTGTCTGTAAAATCGGGAAATATTTCCGGAAAGTTTTTGTCAAAAGTTTTGAGAAGTTTTGTCAAAAATTTTGAGCGGCTACACCTGCGGATGTCCGCGATATGGATCTGAAAGAAAAAGAAGCGGTCCGAAGTAAAAGTAACCCCGATTTGTGGAAACTTGTATCCGTTATTTTACTGTGCATCCTGTTGTTCCCGATCATTGTCCCTTTGTTTCTGGCACTGATCGGCGCAGCGGTGGGTATACTGGCGGCCATTGCGGGTATTGCCATAGGAGCCGTCGCGGCGGCCGTAGCGCTGCCGGTGGCAGGAGTCCTGCTTATGATGGTGGCGGTTTACAATCTGTTCTTTTCTCCCGCCATCGGTCTTGTGATGGGCGGCATCGGATGTGTACTGCTTTCTTTCGGTATCCTTCTGTTTTTACTGGTTGTGTGGATATGCAGGGCGCTGGTTCCGTCTCTGATCCGGGCGCTTGTGTCCATGATCCGTTATCCTCTTAGAAAGGCAGGTATTGTAAAATGAAAATGATCACGAAGCTCTGTGTTATAATCAGTATGGCGCTGCTTTTGCTGGGCGCTGCCGGCATCGGCGTCGGCGTACTTATGGGGGCGACGCCTTCCAGGATACTTTATGAGGGAAAATATCCGGGAAGACTTTCCCTTCGGTCAAGACTGGAAACAGAATCTCCGGGCAGTTTACCGTCTCTGTCGGGAAAGAATCCCACGCAGTCGGAAGAATACTATGAATTTAAAGACATTGAAAGCCTGGATCTGGATCTCGGACTCTGTGAACTTCAATTCCACACGCACGACGAAGATTATATCGCTGTCTGTGCGGATCATACAAAGGATTACTTTAAATGCCGGCAGAGCAAGGATACGCTGGTTTTGAAAGACGACCGCCCCACCTCCACCATAAGCGACAGCATGAAAAAAGCGCTGGTGCTGGATCTCTATCTGCCCGAACAGGAGTACGACGAGATTTGTATCGATATGGGCGCCGGCAATATAACGCTGGATACTCTGTCAGCGGACAATGTCGAGATTGACAACGGGGCCGGAAACGTGACCATCCGCACACTCACCTGCGAGGACCTGGCCGTAAGCACCGGTGTCGGGGAAGTGACGGCGGACGCGCTTTTGGTATCGGACACGACGAGTATCGAGGTTGGTACGGGAAATATCACAGTCGCGCAGTTTGCAGGGGAAAATCTGCAGGTGGACTGCGGGATGGGAAATGCGCAGGTGGTGGCCGACGGCAGAAAAGAAGGCTATGATTATACGGTGCAGGCCGCTTTTGGAAGCGTATGCCTGAACCATCAGGCGCAGGAATACCAGGGACATCATCATGGCGCTTATGAAAGCGATCCCTTCTGCCTGGAATCCAGACACGGCGCCGGACGGCAGATCTCCATGCAGTGCGGTATGGGGAATGCAGAACTGAATTTTACTGAGGAATGAGAAAGGAAATAATAAGATGGAAAAGAAACTGACAAAATCATCCTCCAACCGCATGATCTGCGGTATCTGCGGAGGAATCGGAGAATATTTTCACATTGATCCCACGGTGATCAGGCTGATATGGGCGATCCTTACCTTCTGCGGCGTAGGCAGCGGGCTTTTAGTCTACATCATTGCCGCGGTAGTGATACCGGAAGAATAAAAAAGTTCTTTTCTTTTATGCAAAGCCGCATTATAATAGAACTGATATTGCGAAAAAGCAAATGAAACAGCGGAACTATAACAGCGAAAGCCCGAACAGCGCCCGGAAGGATTTCCGGACGTCATGTAATGGCGGCCGGAAATCCTTCCAGACACAGGGCGCTGTGAGTGGCTGTAGCGGAACTATAATTAGGAGGACTTTTATGGGCGGCTTTTTTGGAGTTGCGTCAAAGGAAGATTGTATCTTTGACTTGTTTTTTGGAACGGATTATCATTCACATCTTGGTACAAGACGGGGCGGAATGGCTGTATATGGCAAGAAAGGGTTTGACCGCGCCATCCACAATATAGAAAATTCCCCTTTTCGGACCAAGTTTGACAAGGATATGAGGCAGATGAAAGGATATCTGGGCATCGGATGTATCTCCGACTACGAACCGCAGCCGCTGATCATCCGTTCCCATCATGGCACTTACGCCATCACCACCGTAGGCAAGATTAACAATACGGAAGAAATCACAGAAATGATCTATAAAAACGGCAATACTCATTTTCTGGAAATGAGCGGAGGGGATATCAATCCCACCGAACTGGTCGCTTCCGTGATTAATCAAAAAGAAAACCTGATCGACGGTATCCGTTATGCACAGGAGCTGATCGACGGCTCCATGACTCTGATGCTCATGACGCCCAAGGGGATCTACGCCGCCAGAGACCGCCTGGGACGCACACCTGTCATCATAGGAAAGAAAGAGGATGCTTACTGCATCACCTTTGAAAGCTATGCTTATTTAAACCTGGGGTATGAAGATTACAAAGAATTAGGACCGGGAGAGATTGTCGTCGTTACGCCGGAAGAAGTGCGCACTTTGTCGGCTCCCGGAAAAGATATGAAGATCTGCACCTTCCTCTGGGTCTACTATGGATACCCGTCCAGCTCCTATGAGGGCGTCAATGTGGAACAGATGCGTTATAACTGCGGCGAAAAGATGGCAAAAAGGGATCATGCAAGTCCGGATATCGTAGCAGGTATCCCGGATTCCGGGACTGCTCATGCAGTGGGCTATGCCAACGAATCCGGCATTCCTTTTTCCAGGCCTTTTGTGAAGTATACACCCACCTGGCCCCGTTCTTTTATGCCTACCATCCAGAATAAGCGAAACCTGATCGCCAAGATGAAGCTTATTCCCATCCACCAGTTGATTAAGGATAAAAGTCTTTTACTGATCGACGACTCCATCGTCAGAGGCACACAGCTTAGAGAAACTACGGAATTTTTATACCAGAGCGGCGCCAAAGAAGTACATATCCGTCCGGCCTGCCCGCCGCTTATATACGGATGCAAATACTTAAACTTTTCCCGTTCCACCTCCGATATGGACCTGATCACCCGGAGGATGATCTCCCGGCTGGAAGGTACGGAAGACGTGCCTGACGAGGTTCTTTCAGAATACGCGGACCCTAATTCGGAAAAATACGCGGTTATGGTGGAAGAGATCCGAAAAGAGCTGAATTTTACTTCTTTACAGTATAACCGCCTGGACGACCTGCTGGATTCCGTAGGAATCGATCCGTGCAGGCTTTGTACTTATTGCTGGAACGGGAAGGAATAACTTTTACCCAAAGGAAAGCTTCAGAAAATCTTTAAAAAATTATGCGGAAAATATTCAGTTTCTCCTGTTATGCTGATAAAAACAAATTCAGATAAGGAGTTTTACAATGTACTTATTCAGCAGATTCTTCGGGATTGGGATGGACTGTTTATCAAGCATGATCCTTTTAACTCCCGCCGTTTTAGTGATTTTAAAACTGTCCGGCCGTAAAATTGTAAGCGCGCATACAGTATTTCTTTTACTGTATGTCTGCGTCCTTGCAGGGATCTGTTCGGTGACCGGCCTGCCGAATATCAAATATAACAGTTTTGATCCAACCTTGAATCTGGTCCCCATGACAGACCTTTTAAACAGCCCTGAACAATATCTTATGAACATACTGATGTTTCTGCCGGTGGGTTTCCTGCTGCCGCTTCTGTGGGACCAGTATAAGGATTTAAAACAGGTCCTTATTTTCAGCTGCTTTCTGACGCTGTTTATTGAGATTGCCCAGGTGTTTACGTTTCGCACAACAGACATTGATGATCTGCTGACGAATCTTTCAGGCGCGGTGATCGGCTATCTGCTGGTGAGTCTGCCTGCGAAAAAGCGGAATCTTTTATTGCCCGTCGGTATCCGGAATGACTATGAGGAAGGACACGGACAGTGGGCCTATCTGCTTTTGCTTATCTTTCAGCAGTTTTTTATCCAGCCGTACTGGTCCGCGTTTTTCTGGGATACGCTTTTGTAGCCCGACGCTGCTTTTCAGGGTCCGGTTTATATCCCGCCCAGTATATGGATGGTGTGTGCGTCTGTAAAAACCATCTCCCAGCCATGCGCCTGAACGATTTGCTGTACAATCCGAAGCCCCATGATGTGTGGGGCTTTTTCTGTGTCTGAAAGTTCACCCATAAGGGAACGGATCACCGCATCGGGGATACCGCAGCCGTCGTCGGATACTTGAAAACAGACGCCGCCTTTTTGGGGATAGGCGGTCACGGTTACGGTGCAGCCGCTTTTATTGTGGCTTATACTGTTCTGGATCAGATTGGAAAAAGCTCTGGAAAGGAGAGCGGTATCTCCCGTAAGCGTGATCTGTTCCACATCCGGGTCGATATACAGGTCGATCCGGCAGCCCTCTGAGAGGCCCCGGTTATAAAAGTCGCTGACCACGGTCCGGAGCAGGCCGGAAGGCCTGAAAACGGAGGTCCGTAAAGGCTGCATGTTATATTCTAGTTTGGAAGTCAGGTTCAGATCCTCGATCAGACGTTTGATCTGAAGGCTCTGCTGTTCTATGATCCTGGCTTTACATCTTTGCTCCCCGGACAGGGCAGCGTCGCTTTTCAGATCGCTGGCGTATCCCATGACCAGAGAAAGGGGCGTGCGGATGTCGTGGGATACGCCGCTGATCCAGGCGGCTCTGGCGTCATCCCTTTGATCCAGCTTTTTTTTCTGACAGCTTAAAAGGTCGGAAGTCTGATTTAACTGTTTTGCCAGAAGCTCCGTCATGCCCTTTTCGGGCAAATGGATCGGCTTCTGGTCAGAAAGCTCCTGGATACCGCCTGCCAGCAGTTTTAAGGAGCGATAGAAGCGGATACCGAAGAAAAACACCATAACAAGGATCAGAATCAGATTGGCGATCAATGTGACCGGTATCATACAGGCAATCGATTCGATCACATGGACGGAATCGCTGAAATTCTGTTTCCAGACCGTGCCTTTGGGCTGTGCGATGACCAGAAGGCCGTAATCCGTAATGCGTGAAGTGACGGGATAATCGTCCAGATACCATTTGCTGAAAGCGGCGACCTGGCTGACTGTATAGGTATGGTTCAGGTTCTCCGGGAGTTTCCAGTTCCAGATCACTTTGCCGTCATCACTTAAAACCATGGCCCACACATTATTTTCTTCCAGGAAACGGTATCCTTCCTCCGAAAGGGAGAGCTGTCCGTCAGACAGGGACAGTTCTTCTGCCAGCACCCGGATCTTTAAGAAAGAACGGTTGCCGGACTGTATGATCCGAAAGCCAAGGATAAGATAGAGAAATACGTTCAAAAACAAAGTAACCACAAGCATGATCACGGCGCAGATCAGATATCTGGAGATAATCTTGGAGAGATTTTTCATTGCCGGGAAGGATCTCCTTTCATCAGTTTATATCCCAGGCCGCGGACGGTCAGAAGCCATACCGGATGGGAAGGGTCTTCTTCGATCTTTTCTCTGAGCCTTCGGATATGAACCATCAGCGTATTTTCATAGCCATAATAATTTTCTCCCCAGACCGCGTCGGACAGGGCGTCGAAGGTGACGATATTGCCCCGGTTTTCATACAGTTTGGTCAGCAGCGCAAGTTCTTTGGCGGTCAGGTTCAATTCTTTGTCTTTTGTCAGGACGACGCCCCGCTCCAGATAGACCGTGCGGTCGCCTAAAGACAGGCCGGGAAGCTCGCTGTTTCTATGGAAGCTGGAAAAGTAGGTTCTCTTTAAGATAGCCGTCAGGCGCAGAACCAGTTCATCCGGAAGGAACGGCTTGGTGATGTAGTCGTCCGCGCCCAGTCCCAGCCCTAGGAGACGGTCATTATCTTCGTCTTTGGCGGATAAAAAGAGTACCGGGGCGTCGGATGACAGCCTGAAATCCCGCATCAGGGAGAAGCCGTCCCCATCCGGCAGCATGATATCCAGTACGATCAGCTCCGGAAGGAAACTCCGGAACAGTTCTCTTGCCTGCCCGCAGTTCTCAGCCGCTTTGACAGACGTGAATCCCTGGCGGGTCAGTATATTCTTCAGCATATCCAGAATGTCCGGATTGTCATCCACCAGGAGGATTCTGGCGTCGTGTATATGTTTCATATTGTAGTCACGCTCCGTTTTTTCTTCTATTATAAATGTTTTTCTTTTGTATGTCAGGGTGTTTGGCGAAAATTAAGGTAAATGTAAGGAGGGCTTCATCCTTAAGTAAGCTGCCGGGTGTACGATGGGAGTCAGAAAAAAGAAAGGCGGAGTATAAAGATGAAATATATCATTGAAACCAACGCGCTCAGTAAGCAGTACGGGAACAATTATTCGGTAAATGACGTGTGCTTAAAAATACGTCCGGGATGCGTATACGGATTCCTGGGACCCAACGGAGCAGGAAAATCCACGACCATGAAGATGCTTTTGGGACTTGTCAAGCCCACGGGCGGAGAGATTCTCATGTTTGGCAGGGAACTGGATGACAGGAGCCGGATGCAGATATTAAGGCAGACCGGTTCCCTGATCGAGTCCCCGTCCTATTATGGGCACTTAAACGGCCGGGAGAACCTCCAGATCATACAGACTTTGAAAAAAGTGCCCAAAGAAGAGATTGACGAAGTGCTGGCAATCGTCCGTCTGGAAAGCCAGCAGAAGAAAAAAGTGCGTGAATACTCCCTTGGCATGAAGCAGAGGCTGGGACTGGCGGCGGCTCTTCTGGGCAGGCCCAGGCTTCTTCTTCTGGATGAGCCCACCAACGGTCTGGACCCGTCGGGCATCCAGGAAATGCGGGAGCTGATCTCGCAGCTTCCGGGGCATTACGGAATGACCGTTATGGTATCCAGCCATCTGTTAAGCGAGATCGACCAGATGGCCACGGACGTGGGGATCATAGATAAAGGAAAACTGATCTACCAGGGCAGCCTTCAAAAGCTTCATGATAAAGCCAGAAGCAGTATCCATATCCGGGTGCTGAACCAGTCGGCGGCCGTGCGGATTCTGGGAGAATACCGGGAACCTTACGAATTAAGCGGCGAGGAGCTGGTATTTACGGAACGTGAAGACGGGCAGATCGCCAATCTGGTGACGCTTCTGGCGGGAAAAGGCGCCCAGGTGACAAGGGTGACGGAAAAACAGAAGAGCCTGGAAGACATCTTTTTAAAGCTGACGGGAAAGCAGGTGAGCCTGTGATGGTAAGAGAGTGGAAGACAGAATGGATGAAAACAAAATACCGGGGGATCGGGTGGATGATACTGGCTTTTTCCGGGCTGGTCCTTTTATGGTCGCTGTGGGCCTATGGGAGTACGCCGTCAGAGCAGTTGGAGGACGGATTCAGGATGAGTTATTTACAGCTTGCCTTGATGGACACGATTCTTATGCCTGTCATGATCGCCATGCTGGCCAGCCGCCTGTGCGATGCGGAGGTCAAAGGGGGTACGCTTAAGCTTCTGTGTACCATGGAGAAAAAAGGAAGACTTTTTGATCTGAAACTGCTGACAGGCGCTGTTTACCTGGCCGTCTATGTGGCGCTGCAGGTCGGGATTATCTTTTTACAGGCGGGCAGGCTTGATTTTACAAGGCCTTTGCAGACAGTACAGCTTTTCTGTTTTATTGTACAGGTCTATGTGGTGAGCCTGGCAATCCTGCTTTTGCAGGTGGTATTGTCCTTTTTCTTTGAAAATCAGATCCTGCCCCTGGCCGCCGGACTGTTCGGATCGTTTGTGGGGCTGTTCTCCTGGTTTTTCGCGGACGGGCCGGTGAAAAAACTGTTTTTGTGGGGATATTATTCGGAACTGTGTTTTATCATAAACGACTGGAATCAGGATACAGGAGCGGTTACTTACTATGACGCCCCCTTTGACTGGTTCTCCCTGTGTCTGCTGCTTGTGATTCTGGCGGCAGGATACGCTGCGGGAAAAAAACTTTTTTTGAGAAAGGAGATTTGAAATGCTGCTTACATGTATAAAGACAGAACAAAGGAAACTAAGGCATTCTTATCTGTGGCTGGTATTTCTTGTGATACCGGTGCTTCCCGCTTTTATGGGCGCGGGAAATTATCTCCAGAACCAGGGAGTGCTGCAAAAAGAGTGGTATTCCCTGTGGACCCAGTGTTCTTTATTTTATTCTAATTTTTTCTATGGTCCTCTGGTGGCTTTGTACTGCGCCTATATCTGGCGGGTGGAGCATCTGAACCACAACTGGAACCAGTTGATGACCATGCCGGTTCCGGTTCCTTTCGTATTTCTGTCAAAACTGTTCCTGGCGCTGGGATGTACCGTGTTTTTACAGCTTTGGATGTGGGTGCTGTTCGTGGTTACCGGCAGACTGGTGGGACTTTCGGGGATGCCGCCGGTGCAGATACTGGTCTGGCTGCTTCGCGGAAGCTTCGGCGGCATGGGGATTGCCGCGCTGCAGCTTGTCCTGTCCATGGTGATCCGAAGCTTCGCAGTTCCCATCGCGCTGGCTCTTATGGGAAGCGTGACAGGGCTTTTGGTCAGCAACAAAGGGCTTGGCCTGTTCTGGCCGTATTCTCTGATGCTGATGGGTATGAATTCCAATAAAGATCAGGATATAGTGGGAAACATCCTGGGATTTGGCATCAGCGCCGTTGTATTTTTTGTTTTATTTACAGGAGCCGGCATCCGGTATCTGAAAAAAAGAGATATCTGCGCCGGATGACAGGTCTTAGGGAAGGGAGAACTGGAAATGCTGATAATCCTTTACGCTGTTCCAGTCTCCGCCCCATGTAAACCCCTGTTCATGAAATAACTGCCAGCACAGATCGCCGTCTTTACCGATCTTATGGGGTAGATTAAGGGAGCGGTCTGCGTAGGCTTCGCTTCCCTCCGGAGAGTAACGGGCCTGCCCGTTTTCATAAGTTACATAAGGATTATAAAGGGGATTGATATCGATGGCCAGTCCGTAAGCGTGCCGGGACAGGTGGGTGCTGCCTTCCACGACCCGATAGTTAAAGCACGAAGTGTTATTGTCTTTCATGGACGCCTCGTCGTCTCCGCCGTATGTATCCACCAGCAGGACTTTTTCGATCTGGTAGCGGTTGTCGTAAAGGGTGCGGAAGACAGTCAGCACCTGATCCGTGATGGCGGCGTTTACGATCAGTTCTCCGATGTGGGTCTTATCATCGAATCCGGTGTGAAGGATGCGTACATACCGAAGGTCCGAAAGGGAGATGTGCTCATTTTCCACATAGGATATACCGTGGATTCTTTCCAGTATTTCGTCCGATATTTCCCGGGCGTTGAAGAGGTCATCAATCTGATCCGGCGGCAGTTCTTCTTCAATTATGGTACCTGCAGGAAGGGATGCGTAATCCGGTGTTTCTTCTTCCTGCACTTCCGGTTCTGCCGTTGATTCTTCCTTATCGGGAATGTCTTTTTGAATCATTTTTACTTCCGGCACAGTCTTGGAAGCGCAGCCGCTTATCATACACAGACTCATGGCCAGGATGGATAGAAAATGTCGTATCTGTCTTATTCTCATGTCCGTTACCTCCGTAAGAAAATTTGTGATATTATACATGCACTTTTTGAATCTTGCAAGAGATAAATAAAAGACAGCATCAGGCGGTTTCCGGAGAATGACAGAAAGCTGTTTTTCGGAAACCGCCTGCATAAAACGGAGATTTTTATTTTTTCATTTTGGAATCAAACACCAGACTTGCCAGATAACCAAATACCAGAGCCGCGCAGATCCCTGCCGCACTGGCGGTGAAGCCGCCTCTGAAAATGCCGATCAGGCCGTCCGTATCCACCGCTTCCCGGATTCCTTTCCATAAAGTATTGCCAAAACCAAGAAGCGGAACGCTGGCGCCGGCTCCTGCGAACTCCTGGAACGGTTCATACAGCCCCAAAGCGCCGAACACCGCGCCGCTGCAGACTAAGAGCACCATGATCCGGCCCGGCATCAGTTTGGTCTTTTCCATCAGAATCTGCACCAGTGCGCAGATCAGCCCGCCGACCCAGAACGCATGAAAATAATCCATAAGTCTTCACACTCCTTTTTCTGTTTACAGTGTTTGCAGGTTAAAAAAAAATATGTAAAAAATATTTTGGATAAAATAAAAAAAGGGCTTGCTTTTTTAAAAAACCTGTGATATAGTATCTAAGTCGGCAAGACAGACAGATGGTAGATTGGTCAAGCGGTTAAGACGCCGCCCTCTCACGGCGGAAACAGGGGTTCGATTCCCCTATCTACTGCTATTGAATACCCCGGGAACTAAGAGAAGCGTTTCCGGGGTGTTCTGTATCTTTCTGTTGACAATTTTTGAAAAACTGCTTGCATTTACAGAAACTTGTGTTATACTGTTAATAATTGAACATGCAGACTGAAGAAAGGGGTGGACAAAAGTCCACTCCTTCTTATGTGTAACGGAACAGGAGGGGACTACATTTGGCCAGGGAAGTGTATGAACGAAAGACGGAAGCACTCTTAAAGCCTGTGATGGAAGAACATCATTTTGAGCTGGTAGATGTGGAATTTGTAAAAGAGGCAGGTACCTGGTACCTGCGGGCCTATATTGACAAGCCGGGCGGAATTACCATTGACGACTGCGAACTTGTAAGCAGGTCGCTTTCGGATTTGCTGGATGAAGAGGACTTTATTAAGGAAACCTATATTCTTGAAGTAAGTTCGCCGGGACTTGGGAGGCCTTTGAAAAAGGACAAAGATTTTGAAAGAAGCCTGGGGGAATCGGTGGAAGTGAAATTGTTCAGGGCAGTAGACAGACAAAAGGAGTTTACGGGGATGCTGAAAGCCTGGGACAAAGATACCATAACTCTTGCATTTGAAGAAGGGGACGAGTGGACGGTAGAGAGGAGCAATATCGCCCTGATTCGCCTGGCATTTGATTTTTAAGGAGGATAAGACAGAAAATGAACACTGAATTAAAGATGGCGCTGGATATTTTGGAAAAAGAAAAAGATATCAGTAAAGATATCATGCTGGATGCCATTGAGAATTCGCTTATAACTGCGTGCAAAGGACAGTTTGGTAAGGATACGGACAATTTCCGTGTGACCATTGACCGCGATACCTGTGAGTTTCATGTATATGTGGAAAAGACGGTGGTAGAGGAAGTGGAGGACGATGTGACCGAAATCAGCCTGGATGCGGCGAAGCAGATCAGCGGCAGGTATGAACTGGGGGACATCGTGCAGGAAGAGATAAAATCCAAAGAGTTCGGGCGCATCACGACCCAGAACGCCAGAAACGTGATCCTGCAGAAAATCCGCGAGGAAGAGCGTAAAGTGCTGTTCAATCAGTATTATGCCAAGGAAAGAGACGTCGTTACAGGAGTGGTTCAGCGCTATATCGGGAAAAATGTAAGCGTGAATTTAGGCAAGGTAGACGCGATCCTGAATGAAAATGAGATGGTAAAAGGAGAAGTATTTACCCCGACGGAGCGTATCAAGGTTTATATTCTTGAAGTAAAAGATACGACCAGGGGGCCCAGAGTGCTGGTGTCCCGGACGCATCCGGAACTGGTGAAACGTCTGTTTGAGTCCGAAGTGACAGAAGTCAAGGACGGTATCGTGGAGATCAGAAGCATCGCCCGTGAGGCCGGTTCCCGTACCAAGATCGCGGTCTGGTCCAACGATCCGGATGTGGACCCGGTGGGAGCCTGCGTGGGACTTAACGGCGCCCGCGTCAACTCCATTGTAAACGAATTAAGAGGAGAGAAGATCGATATCATCAACTGGAATGAAAACCCGGCGCTTCTGATCGAGAATGCTTTGAGCCCGGCGAAGGTGGTCGTAGTCCTGGCTGATCCCGAGGACAAGACCGCGAAAGTAGTCGTTCCTGATTATCAGCTCTCCCTTGCAATAGGTAAGGAAGGCCAGAATGCCAGACTGGCAGCCCGTCTGACCGGATTTAAGATAGATATCAAGAGTGAGAGCCAGGCAAATGCCATCGAAGGGTTCTATGAAGGCTTCTATGACGACGAGGACGAGGACGACGAATACGACGAGGAAGCATATTCTGACGAGGAAGCATATGATCCCGACGAAGCGTATGCAGACGAGGAAGCATATGATTCCGACGAGACGTATGCAGACGACAGGGAGCAGGACGAAGCGGATGGCGGAGATGCTTCGGCGGATGAAGAGCAGGAAGCAGAAGAATGAGTACAGTAAGAAAAATACCCATGCGGCAGTGTATCGGGTGCGGCGAAATGAAGAGCAAAAGGGACATGATAAGGATTCTGCGGACGACGGATAATGAAATCCTCCTGGATACGACCGGCAGAAAAAATGGGCGGGGAGCCTATCTGTGCGGCAATCCGGACTGCTTGGCAAAGGCGGTAAAGTCAAAAGGGCTGGAACGGGCGCTGAAGACGGGGGTTTCACAGGAAATCTATGACAACCTTGAAAAGGAGATTGGAAAGCTTGCAGAAAAGTAAGATTCTGGCTTATCTCGGCCTGGCGACCAGGGCGGGAAAGGCTGTGAGCGGAGAGTTTGGAGTGGAGAGATCCATAAGAAAGAAAAAGGCAAAGCTGGTGCTTGTATCGGAAGACGCCTCAGAACGCTCCGGCGAGAATTTTCGCAACATTTGTACTTACTATAAAGTGCCGCTGTATTTTCTAGGAAGCAGAGAAGAGTTGGGAGCAGCCTGCGGGAAAGAAGCCAGGGTGTCGGCCGCGATCGAAGACGAGGGGCTGGCCATGGCGGCGATCCGCCGGCTTAAACAGGAATCAGGGATTGGAGGCGGTAAGTATGTCGAGTAAGAATATCCGCGTGTATGAACTCGCGAAGGAACTGAACAAAACAAGTAAAGAGATCATGGCCGTACTGGCAGAGAAAAATATTGAGGTGACAACACATATGGCAACACTGGAAGATAATCAGGCATCGTTGGTGCGCGCTGCTGTTGGTAAGCCGGAAGCACCGGCAGAAAAGCAGCAGGCAGAGACGCAGGAGCCGAAAAGCGAGGCTTTACAGGAAGCAAAGCCCGTTCATAAAAAGAAAAAATTTATTGTGGTTCACAATCCGGAGAACAGCCGGGACAGGAAAAGCCCGGAGCGCAGACAGCCCCGCAAGCCGTCTCCGGAGCGCCCGCAGCAGAAGCGTGAACGTGCGGCTGCGCAGGAGCCGGAAGCGGAAGTAAAAAAAGAACCCCGGAGGGCGGAAGCAAAGAAACCCGAGGCAAGGACAGAGAGCCGTCCGCCTGTGCGCCAGGAAAATAAAAATCAGGATACTTCGGACCGTCCGAACGGCGGACGCCAGGAGCGTCCCCAGAACAGCCGTCCCGAGAACCGGGGCGGACAGGGCCAGAGAAGCGACAGAGGCGACCGCACGGACAGAAATGACAGAAACGGCGCAAGAGACCACCAGGGCTTCAGCCGGAACCGCGGGGGAGACCGTCCCCAGGGAGGCCGCCAGGACGGACGGAATAATACAGGCGACCGTCAGGGCTACAACAGGAATAATGGAGGTTCAGACAGGCCAAACTATAATCGAAGCGGAGACCGTCCCCAGGGAGGCCGCCAGGACGGACGGAATAATACAGGCGACCGTCAGGGCTTCAACCGGAGCCGCGGGGGAGACCGTCCCCAGGGAGGCCGCCAGGATAACCGCGGCGGACAGGGCGGAAGGAACACGCTGGGCCGTCAGATGAACAAAGCGTTCGAGACGCCTGTGGAGAGCAAGCCGGAAGGCAGAAGGTATGATAACCGCAGCCATCAGAAACAGGAAAAGCAGTATAAGGATGCGGATATCAGCAGACTGAAGAACAAGCCGGGCAAGTTCATAAGACCGGAGACCCGCCCTGCCGCGCCGAAAAAGGAAGATCTGGAACCGAAGAAGCTTCCGCTGCCTGAAAGCATCAGCATCGCCGATCTGGCAGAGCGCATGAAGATTCAGCCTTCCGCGATTATTAAGAAACTGTTCCTGAGCGGCAAGATGCTGACGGTCAATTCCGAGCTGGATTTTGAGTCCGCGGGAGAGATCGCGCTGGAATATAACTTCGATCCGGAACCGGAAGAAAAAGAAGACGTGATCGGCAAGATGCTGGAGGATCAGGAGGACGCGGAAGAAACACTGGTGTCCAGAGCGCCGGTAGTCTGCGTTATGGGTCATGTAGACCATGGTAAGACTTCCCTTCTGGATGCGATCCGTGACACCCATGTGACGGACAAAGAGGCGGGCGGCATTACCCAGCATATAGGCGCTTATATGGTCTCTGTCGGGGATCGGAAAATCACATTTCTGGATACGCCCGGCCATGAGGCGTTTACCGCCATGCGTATGCGCGGCGCCAGCTCTACGGATATCGCGATCCTGGTGGTGGCCGCCGACGACGGTGTGAAACCCCAGACCGTGGAGGCAATCAGCCACGCCAAAGCGGCGGATGTGGAGATCGTTGTTGCCATCAACAAGATCGACAAGCCGGGCGCCAATGTAGATAAGGTAAAACAGGAGCTGACCGAGTACGGACTGGTTGCGGAAGACTGGGGCGGAAGTACCATCTGCGTACCGGTTTCCGCCAAATCCAAAGAAGGTCTTGACAATCTTCTGGACATGGTGCTTCTGACTGCCGACGTGATGGAGTTGAAGGCCAATCCGAAACGGCAGGCGAGGGGTATCGTCATAGAGGCGGAACTGGATAAAGGAAAAGGTCCGGTTGCTACTGTGCTGGTTCAGAAAGGTACGCTGCATGTGGGCGATTTCATCGCGGCAGGCGCGTCTTACGGTAAAGTCCGTGCCATGATGGACCACAAGGGACGCAGGGTCAAAGAAGCAGGGCCGTCCATGCCGGTGGAGATTCTCGGATTAAATGATGTGCCCATGGCAGGGGAGATTTTCGTATCTCCGCAGACCGATAAAGAGGCAAGAACCTTTGCAGAGACCTTTATTAAGGAAAGCAGAGAGAAGATGCTGGAAGATACGAAGCTTAAAATGTCTCTGGATGATCTGTATTCCCAGATTCAGTCCGGCAATTTAAAAGAGCTGAATCTTGTGATCAAAGCAGATGTGGCAGGTTCGGTGGAGGCAGTCAAGCAGTCGCTTCTTAAACTGTCCAATGAAGAGGTAGTGGTAAAATGTATCCACGGAGCCGTGGGCGCCATCAACGAGTCCGATGTTTCTCTGGCAAGCGCGTCCAGCGCCATTATCATCGGATTCAACGTAAAAGTTGACGCTACGGCAAAAGAAACCGCGGAGCGGGAGAAAGTGGATATGCGCCTGTATCGGGTGATCTATGACGCCATCGCGGATGTGGAACGGGCAATGAAGGGCATGCTGGACCCGATCTTCGAGGAAAAAGTCATCGGCCATGCGGAGATCCGCCAGATCTTCAAGGCTTCCGGCGTGGGCAATATTGCAGGTTCCTATGTACTGGACGGTATGCTGCAGAGAAACTGCAAAATCCGTATTTCCAGAGAAGGCAAACAGATTTACGAAGGAGATCTGGCGTCTTTGAAGCGTTTTAAGGACGATGTAAAAGAAGTAAAAGCCGGGTTCGAGTGCGGCCTGGTATTTGATAAATTCAACGATATCCAGGAACTGGATATTGTGGAAGGTTATATTATGGTAGAGGTGCCAAGGTAGAATGAGAAAAAACAGTATAAAAAATACCCGCATCAACGGAGAAGTACAGAAAGTGCTGTCGGAGATCATCCGGAGAGAAATCAAAGATCCCCGCGTCAGTCCTCTGACCTCCGTGGTGCAGGTGTCCGTGGCCCCGGATCTTAAGACGTGTAAAGCGTATATCAGCGTGTTGGGAGACGAGAAAGCGAAGAATGCCACAGTGGAAGGGCTTAAAAGCGCGGTGGGCTATATCCGCCGCCAGCTTGCCCGGGAGCTGAATCTTCGTAATACCCCGGAAATTATCTTTATTGCGGATCAGTCCATCGAGTACGGTGTCAATATGTCCAGACGGATTGACGAAGTGATCGGCGAAAGCAGCAGGGGTGCAGACGAAGAAAATGGGGAAGAGGGTATAGAATGATTCAATTTGATAGAGAACTGCAGGGGACAGGCGCAGTTGCCATAGCCGGACATATTCGGCCGGACGGCGACTGTGTGGGCGCCTGTGTCGGCCTTTGGAATTATATTCAGGACAATTTTCCGCATACAAAAGCAGAGATCTGGCTGGAGCAGCCGGATAAAAAGTTCGCGGTACTGGACGGCTTTGACGCGATCCGCACACCGGACGGAGAAAAAAGGGAGTATGACCTGTTCATAGCGGTGGACTGCGCTGCGCACGACCGGCTGGGAGGCGCCGCGGAGTATTTTGACAGTGCGAAAAAAACAATCTGCGTGGACCATCACATCAGCAATCCGGGATATGCCGATGTCAATGAGATCGATCCGGATGCCAGTTCCACCTGTGAGGTTCTGTGCAGGATGATGGATGCCGGGAAAATATCCGTGAAAGCTGCCGCCGCGCTGTATACGGGAATCGCCCATGATACGGGCGTATTCCAGTACGGCTGTACTTCCCCGGATACCATGCGCGTGGCTGCCATGCTGATGGAGAAGGGGATTCCCTACACTTACATTCTGGAGGAGACATTTTATAAAAAGACGTATCTGCAGAATCAAATTCTGGGAAAAGCACTGCTGGAAAGTATGCTGATCCTGGACGGGAAAGGGATTGTGAGCCTGGTAAAACAGAAAGACATGGACTTTTTCGGTGTCACATCGGCAGATTTAGACGGGATTGTCAGCCAGTTAAAGCTGACGGAAGGCGTGGAAGCCGCGATCTTTTTGTATCAGACAGGGAATATGGAATATAAGGTGTCCCTGCGTTCCAAAGACAGGGTGGATGTGAATGCGGTCGCTTCCTACTTTGGCGGCGGCGGGCATAAGCGCGCGGCGGGCGTATCCATGAAAGGAACGTTCCATGACATTGTCAATAATCTGGCTTTACATATCGAACACCAGTTAAAGCAGGAGAAACAGTGAAGGACGGGATCATTAATATTTATAAGGAGCGCGGCTTTACCTCTCATGATGTGGTGGCAAAGCTGCGCGGCATATTAAAACAGAAAAAGATCGGGCATACAGGGACTCTTGACCCGGAAGCGGAGGGGGTCCTTCCTGTGTGTCTGGGAAAAGGCACCAGGCTGTGTGATCTTTTGACGGACCGGGATAAGACTTATGAAACAGTACTGCTTTTAGGGCAGTCTACGGATACCCAGGATACCACAGGCACGGTCCTTAAACAGGCAGAGGTATCTGTCCGGGAAGAGCAGGTAAGAGAAGCGGTCATGAGTTTCGTGGGAGAATATGCCCAGGTGCCGCCCATGTATTCTGCGCTGAAGGTCAACGGGCAGAAGCTGTGCGATCTGGCCCGCGCCGGAAAAGTAGTAGAGCGTAAACCCCGCCTGGTCAGAATCTGCCGGATCGAGATCCTGGATATGGAGCTGCCCAGGGTGCGGATGTCCGTTTCCTGCTCCAAAGGAACCTATATCCGCACATTGTGTCATGATATCGGTGAAAAGCTGGGCTGCCATGGCTGTATGGAGCATCTTATAAGAACCAGATCGGGTATCTTTGATCTTCAAAAGAGCATTACGCTTTCGGAAGTGGAAAAGCTAAGAGATGAGGGCCGGCTGGACGAGATGATCCTGGCGGTTGACGAAGTATTCAAAGACCTTGCGTTTGTGACGCTGAAAGAAGAGCGCCAGAAGCTTGGATATAACGGAAATCCTTTTAAAAAATCGGATGTGGAGCAGGAAAACGCGGTTTTGGGAGAAGTCCGCGTATATGATCAGGAAGGCCGGTTTATCGGAATCTACCGGTACGATCAGGAGAGGCACTCTTACCGGCCGGTAAAAATGTTTTACGGAAAATAGAGAGAAAACGATGGATTATGTGACAGGAACAACACAATTTCATATAGACGGTGCCTCGGCGGTGAGTCTTGGCAAATTTGACGGGCTGCACAGAGGGCACCAGAAGCTGATCCGGCATGTGCTGCAGCAGAAAGACAAAGGGCTTCTTGCCACCATATTTACCTTTGAGAAAAATCCCACCCGAATGCTGCAGGGATTGTCTTCTCAGAACATTATGACGAATGAAGAACGAAGATATATGCTGGAAACAGCAGGGATTGACCGTCTTCTGGAATGTCCTTTTGTGCCTGAGGTCGCCCATATGGAACCGGAGACGTTTGTGGAGGAAGTGCTTTTCGGACAGCTTCACGCAGGTTTCGTGGCGGTAGGAAAAGACTTTCGTTTCGGGCATCAGAGGAAAGGGGACTGCCGTCTTCTGGAAGAGATGGGAAAAAGGCTGGGCTTCCGGGTGGAAGTCCTGGAAAAAGAGGAAAGCCATGGCAGGGAGATCAGCAGCACCTATGTGCGGGAAGCACTCCATGAAGGAAATATTCCTCTGGCCAATGAACTGCTGGGATATCCGTACTTTGTCTGCGGGGAAGTGCTGCACGGAAGGCAGATCGGCAGAACACTGGGCCTTCCCACCACCAATCTGATTCCGCTGCCGGACAAGCTTCTGCCGCCTAACGGGGTCTATCTGACCAGGACGTACCTGGAAGAGGACGAATATTACGGGATTACCAATATCGGTTACAAACCTACGGTAGGGGGAGAAGCACATAAGGGCGTGGAGACTTTTTTGTTTGATTTTAACGGGGATCTTTATGGAAAATATCTGAAAGTGGAGTTCCTGGAATATGAGCGGCCGGAGCAGAAATTCCATTCTCTGGAGGAATTAAAAGCGCGGATTTTGTCGGATGTTTACTGGGGAAAAAGCCGGATGTGTGTAAAATATGTAAAAAAAGGCTTGTAAGGCGCTGCGATTTAAGGTAGAATTTTTATATATGTCACAACGGAATCAAGTACATAAGAGGTAAAAAAGCCATGGAGTTAAGTGTAATTGTATCGCTGATGGGCGGATTGGGACTCTTCCTTATGGGGATGAAGCAGATGAGCGACGGGCTTGAGAAAGCAGCCGGCGCCAAAATGCGCGGCATTCTGGAAGCGGTCACTACCAATCGGCTGATAGGGACGCTGGTGGGAATCCTGTTCTGCGCCGTGATCCAGTCTTCCAGCGCGACGACCGTCATGGTTGTCAGTTTTGTCAATGCAGGGATGATGACGTTGTACCAGGCAGCCGGGGTTATTATGGGCGCCAATATCGGTACGACAGTTACTTCGCAGCTTGTGTCTTTTAACCTGTCGGCATATGCGCCGGTGTTTTTATTTGCGGGTGTCCTTATGACCCAGTTTATAAAAAACGACAGGGCGGAGAAGATCGGAGAGGTGATCCTGGGATTCGGTGTCCTGTTCATGGGGCTTTCCGTCATGTCCGGCAGTATGTCGAGCCTGAAAGACTCACCCCAGGTGGCACAGCTTTTAGGGGGGCTTAAATCTCCGATTTTAGGCGTGATCATGGGAACGGTCATCACGGCAATTATACAGAGTTCTTCTGTAACAGTCAGTATTGTGCTTCTGATGGCGCAGCAGGGGCTTCTGGAGCTTCCGATCTGCTTTTACATCATTCTTGGCTGCAATATAGGTGCATGCATGTCGGCGCTTCTGGCCTCCTTAAGCGGTAAAAAGGACGCCAAAAGGGCGGCGCTTATCCATCTTTTTTTCAATATCATCGGTACGATTATCATGTATCTGATCCTGATGCTGGCAGGGGGGCTGGTGCTGAATATCATCCGGAGCCTGTCGGGACCGGACCCGGGGCGCTGCGTGGCCAACGCCCATACTTTGTTTAAGATTTTCCAGGTGATTATCCTGCTTCCATTCTCAAAAGGAATCGTGAACCTTACTTATCTGGCGGTTCCGGGGGAAGAAAAAGCGGCGGAGGAGTTCGAGCTGTTCTACATAGGAAAGACGGCCATGTTCTCACCTGCCACGGCGGTGGTGGAGGCCGTTAAGGAGCTGGAGCACATGGGAGCTCTGGCTTACGAAAATCTGAACCGGGGGTTAAATGCGCTGATTACCCTGGACGAAAAGAAGATAGAAAAGGTCTACCAGGTGGAGAAAAAGATCAATGTTATGAATCATGCCATCACCAGTTACCTGGTAAAGATCAACCAGCTTTCGCTTCCCATTGACGACAGCAAAAGTATCGGCGCTTTGTTTCATGTGGTCAATGATATCGAGCGGATCGGGGACCACGCGGAGAACCTGGCGGATTCGGCCAGGAACAGGATCGCCGATAATCTTACTTTCTCAGAGACTGCTTTGGCGGAACTTAAGGAGATGGCCGGGAAAGTGAATACGATCCTGGAGTATTCCATTGATATGTTTGCGCATAATACCAAAGATCATGTGCAGGATATTATGGATCTGGAGAACGAAATCGACGAGATGGAGCGGCAGTTCCAGAAGAATCATGTACACCGCCTGGCACATAACGAGTGTTCGGCGGCGGCGGGTATGATATTTTCGGATACGATATCCGGATTTGAAAGAGTGGCAGACCATGCGACCAATATAGCGTACGCGCTTCTGACCGAAGTGCCGGACGACGAAGAGGAATAAAAGAAAGGCAGATAACAGATACTGAGGCTGTTATCTGCTTTTTATATGTTGTGTACTTGACAGAAGGTTCTGTATATGATATAACAAAGACACAGGACACCCCCGTGGGGTGTATAGGAAAGAGGTGCAGGAAGATGAAGCAGAAGTTTGATGTGACCGGCATGAGCTGCAGCGCCTGCAGCGCGCATGTGGAGAAAGCTGTAAGCAGAGTGCCGGGGGTAGATCAGGTACAGGTAAACCTTTTGCAGAACGCAATGGTGGTGGAGTATGCAGACGGGGCCACAGACGGGCAGAAGATCATCCAGGCAGTGGAAGAGGCCGGATACGGGGCGTCTGTCAAGGGAGAGGATACGCCTCAGAAAGCCAACGCGCTTCAGGAGAAGACAGCGGACGCTGCCAGAGCCATGAAGCACAGGCTTTTATGGTCGATCGGTTTTCTTTTGGTTCTTATGTATGTTTCCATGGGGCATATGTTCGGATGGCCGCTGCCGGAACTTTTGACCGCCCACGAGAATGTGATGGTTTTTGCCCTGACACAACTGTTTCTTACCCTGCCGGTGATGTATCTGAACCGTAAATATTTTGAAAACGGCTTTAAGACGCTGCTGCACGGCGCTCCCAATATGGACACACTGGTGGCTATGGGTTCCACGGCGGCGGCCGTCTACAGCATAAGTCAGTTGTTTGTCATGGGCTATGCCCTGGGACGGGGCGACGTGCCGGCGGCGCACGCGTGTGCCATGAACCTGTATTTTGAAGCGGCAGCCATGATCCTGACGCTGGTGACGGTGGGAAAATATATGGAGAGCCGCTCCAAGAGCCGTACGTCCGACGCCATCACCAAACTGATGGATCTGGCGCCCAGGACAGCGCTGGTTTTAAGAGACGGCGAAGAACGGGAGATTCCGGTGGAGGAAGTGCAGCTGGGCGAGACGGTTATTGTAAAGCCGGGGCAGAAGATCCCGGTGGACGGCATTTTGACAGAAGGAACAGGGACGGTAGACGAGTCGGCCATTACAGGCGAGAGTATTCCGGTGGAGAAGAAAACCGGTGACCGTCTGACCGGAGCGACTGTGAACCGGGCAGGGTATTTCCGGATGAAAGCGGACCGAATCGGGGAAGACACTACATTGTCCCAGATCATCCGGCTGGTGGAAGAAGCAGGAGGCTCCAAAGCGCCGATCGCGAAGCTGGCGGACAAAGTCAGCGGTATCTTTGTACCTGTCGTCATGACCATTGCCCTGATCACAGTGGCCGTGTGGCTTCTTTTGGGCCATACGTTCGGCTTTGCCCTGGCGTCCGGCATCGCAGTGCTTGTGATCTCATGCCCCTGCGCTCTCGGTCTTGCGACACCAACGGCGATCATGGTGGGAACCGGGCGGGGCGCCGAACAGGGGATTCTGATCAAATCCGGCGAAAGCCTTGAGACGGTTCATCTGGTGGATACGGTCGTTCTGGATAAGACGGGGACGATCACCCAGGGACGCCCGTCCGTGACGGATATACGGACGGTATCCGGAGTTTCCGAACAGGAGCTGTTAAGCCTGGCGGCTTCTTTAGAGCAGGCTTCCGAACATCCGCTGGCAGAAGCGATCACAGCCTATGCAAAAGAAAATGCGGTGTCCCTGTTACAGGTGTCCGGCTTTCAGGCAGTGGCGGGACAGGGTGTTTCGGGCACAGTAAAAGGCAGGGAAGTGCTGGCGGGCAACCTTAAGATGATGAAGGCAAATCAGATCGATACAGCCGGTATGGAAGGGCATGCCGATCAATACGCCAGGGAAGGCAAGACGGTACTCTATATCGCATCCGGCCCGCAGCTTCTGGGACTTCTGGCAGTGGCGGACCAGGTCAAAGAGACCAGCGCCCAGGCCATTCGCGAGATGGAGCAGATGGGACTTTCGGTGGTCATGCTGACAGGGGACAATGAACGGACGGCCAGGGCAATCCAGGAACAGCTTGGCATCAGCCGGGTGGTGGCGGAAGTGCTTCCGCAGGATAAAGAGCGGGAAGTGCGGAGGCTTCAGGAGCAGGGCCATAAAGTAGCCATGGTCGGAGACGGCATCAACGACGCGCCGGCTCTTGCCAGGGCGGACGCGGGGATCGCCATCGGGGCAGGTACGGATGTGGCGATCGAATCGGCGGATATCGTATTGATGAAGAGCGACCTTCTGGACGCGGCGGCGGCCATCCAGTTAAGCCGCGCGGTGATCCGCAATATTAAACAGAATTTATTCTGGGCCTTTTTCTACAACGCTTTGGGGATTCCGCTGGCGGCAGGCGTATTCTATCCGCTTCTGGGGTGGCAGTTAAATCCCATGTTCGGCAGCGCGGCCATGAGTTTCAGTTCTGTATTCGTGGTATCCAACGCCTTAAGACTGAAAGGATTTAAGCCGACATTTTATAAGAAGAGATCAGCCGCGGCAGAAGCGTCTGCGCAGGTTGACATAAAGAAAACAACTGTAAAGACAGAAAGACAGGAGGACAACAAAATGAAAAAAACAATGAAAATCGAAGGCATGATGTGCGGTCACTGCACGGGAAGAGTGGATAAAGCATTGAACGCTCTGGAGGGCGTGCAGGCGGAAGTGAGCCTGGAAGACAAGGCGGCTTATCTTACGATCACCGGGGATGTAAGCGACGAAACGCTTAAGAAGACGGTGGAAGATGAAGGCTACCAGGTGATCGGGATTTCATAGGGCAGGCTTATGAAAGCGGATAAAAAGAAAGTTGAGCGCCTGCTGAAGACGGCCAGAGGCCAGATTGACGGGATTCTGCGCATGGTGGAAGAAGACCGTTACTGTATGGATATCTCTGCGCAGGTGATGGCAACGGACGCAATCTTAAGAAAAGTGAACAACGAAATCCTCCGCGCCCATATGAAAGGATGTGTGAAAGAAGCCATCCTGGAAGGGGCGGGGGATGAGAAAATAGATGAGCTGATGGGGGTGGTGGATAAACTTTTATAATTATTTCATTGACAAACGCTTCTGCATGTTATAGAATTGTATCCGAAATGTAATAATTCTGTAATATTTATAGTAATACTTTGATTATGATTTAAGAGAGGTACGGTGCAGAAGATGTTTAAGATACAGGATAAGAGAATGATAGAGAGTGTAAGCGCCATCGTGATGGGGGCGGTCCTTATAACCGGCGTTCCCATGAATGTGCGCGCGTCGGCGGCTTTGGGGAGCAGCGCAAACGTCGGGATCTCTGCCGACCTGGAGGCGGCGGCGGATGCTGAGCTTCTGGAAAGCGCCATGAACGACGTGGTTCTGGACGCGTTCCACCTGGACGGATACAGCAATCTGGGAATCATCACGGTTTCCGAAGGAAAAGTAAATATCCGCGACGCAGCTTCCATGGACGGTAATGTGGTCGGAAAGATCGGCCTGGACGCCGGATGCGATGTACTGGGAGAAGAAGGCGAGTGGCTTCATATAAAATCAGGTAAAGTTGAAGGCTACATTAAGTCCGAGTATGTGCTCACAGGAAGCGACGCATTGACGAAGGCTTCCACGCTGCTGAAGAAAGTGGTGGATGTGAATACAGACGGCCTCCGGGTCCGGACAGAGCCGAACCAGGAATGCGAGATCGTGGATGTGGTCGGTTCCGGACAGCGCTTTGACGTATTGGAAGAGCTGGACGAGTGGGTCAAGATTGACCTGGACGGTGAAGAATGCTATCTGTATAAAGAGTATGTGGATATAGGAGCGAAGCTTGACGAGGCGCTGACCATCTCCGAGGTGCGCTACGGCGCAGGCGTATCCGATGTCCGTATTGCCATCAGTGAGTTTGCGAAACAGTATATCGGCAATCCGTATGTGTGGGGTGGGACAAGCCTTACAAGAGGCGCCGACTGTTCCGGGTTTGTATTGTCCGTATTCGGCAATTACGGAATCGGACTTCCCCATTCCTCCCGTGCCCAGGCGAACTGCGGAAGCGCGGTGAGTCTCTCCGATTTAAGACCGGGCGACCTGGTATTTTACGGCAACCGTTCCGGAATCAATCATGTGGCCATCTATGTAGGCGGCGGCCAGGTTGTTCATGCCAGCAACCCCCGCACCGGCATCACCATTTCAGGTATGTATTATCGTTCGCCGGTGAAAGCAAGAAGAATCATTCAGGATTGACAAAAGCGATCATTTATGCTAGAGTATGAAAGTATGATTTTAGCCGTTGTTCAGGGAACGGACACTCCGACCGCCCCTTGATGACTGGCGATTAGAAAAAACAAGGAGGAATGCAGCATGATTTCCAAAGAGAAGAAGCAGGCGATCATCGCCGAATACGGGCGCAGCGAGGGCGACACAGGTTCACCGGAAGTACAGGTGGCGATTCTGACCGCAAGGATTCAGGAGCTTACCGAGCATCTGAAGGTAAACCAGAAAGATCACCATTCCAGAAGAGGCCTTCTGAAAATGGTAGGTCAGAGACGCGGTATGCTGGCATATTTGAAGAAATCCGATATCGAAAGATACCGTGCATTGATTGCAAAATTAGGCCTTAGAAAATAATTAAAGCAGGGCGGAGGATTCTCCGCCCATTTTTAGTGGAAGATAGGTTCCGAGACCACTGAAAAGTCCGAAGATACTTTGGATTTTTCAGTAGTTTCGGTATCTTCTGCTAAAAAAGAAAAAGAGAGAGGAGATACAAAATATGTACAAGAGTTATACGATGGAACTGGCAGGCAGGACCTTAAGGGTCGATATCGGCCGCGTAGCTGCCCAGGCGAACGGCGCGGCATTTATGCATTATGGAGATACGGTTGTATTATCTACAGCTACCGCTTCTGACAAGCCCAGGGACGGTATTGATTTCTTCCCCCTGAGCGTGGAGTTTGAAGAAAAATTATATTCCGTAGGCAAGATACCCGGAGGTTTTAACAAGCGTGAAGGCAAGGCGTCTGAGAATGCTGTTCTTACTTCCCGTGTGATTGACCGTCCCATGCGTCCGCTGTTCCCCAAAGACTACAGAAATGACGTGACGCTGAACAATATGGTCATGAGCGTTGATCCTGAGTGCCGTCCGGAACTGGTAGCCATGATCGGTGCTGCCATTGCGGCGAGCATCTCGGACATCCCCTTTGACGGTCCCTGTGCCATGACGCAGATGGGTATGATCGACGGGGAATTTATCGTCAATCCGTCCCAGGAACAGTGGAAGAACGGAGACCTGAACCTGACGGTCGCTTCCACAAAAGAAAAGGTCATGATGATCGAAGCCGGCGCCAACGAAGTGCCGGAAGAAAAAATGATTGAAGCCATTTATAAAGCCCATGAGGTGAACCAGCAGTTGATCGCGTTTATCGAGGGGATTGTCGCGGAAGCAGGAAAACCGAAGCATTCTTATACAAGCTGTGCCGTTCCGGAAGAGCTGACCGCAGCGATCAAAGAGATCGTTCCGCCTGAAGAGATGGAAAAAGCAGTGTTCACGGATGATAAGCAGACCCGCGAGGAAAATATCAAGAACCTGACAGAGAAACTTTCGGAGGCATTTGCGGAAAATGAGGAATGGCTGGCGCTTCTGGACGATGCGGTCTATCAGTATCAGAAAAAGACCGTCCGCAAGATGATATTAAAAGACCATAAGCGTCCCGACGGCAGAGAATTAACCCAGATCCGCCCGCTGGCTGCGGAGGTGGATATCATCCCGAGAGTACACGGTTCTGCCATGTTTACCCGGGGACAGACCCAGATCTGCAACGTATGTACGCTGGCGCCTTTATCTGACCAGCAGAGGATCGACGGGCTGGATGAAAATGAAGTAAGCAAACGCTATATGCATCATTATAATTTCCCAAGCTACTCGGTAGGTGAGACCAGGCCTTCGAGAGGGCCGGGGCGCCGGGAGATCGGACACGGGGCGCTGGCAGAGCGCGCGCTGATTCCGGTACTTCCCAGTGAGGAAGAGTTCCCCTATGCGATCCGTACTGTATCTGAGACATTTGAATCCAACGGTTCTACTTCCATGGCTTCCACCTGCGCGTCCTGTATGTCGCTGATGGCCGCAGGCGTGCCCATTAAGAAAATGGTAGCCGGTATTTCCTGCGGACTTGTGACCGGAGAAGAAGATGATGATTTTGTGCTTCTGACCGATATTCAGGGACTGGAAGATTTCTTCGGGGATATGGACTTTAAAGTAACCGGTACAGACGCAGGCATCACGGCGATCCAGATGGATATCAAGATCCATGGTCTTACAAGACAGATTGTGGAAGGCGCGATTCGGAGATGCCGGGAAGCCAGGATGTTCATCATGGAGAACTGCATGAAACCGGCCATCGACAGACCTCGTGAGGAAGTCGGGCCGTATGCGCCGAAGATCATCCAGATGATGATCGATCCCCAGAAGATCGGGGATGTGGTCGGCCAGAGAGGCAAGACCATCAACGCGATCATCGAGCAGACCGGCGTAAGGATTGATATCACCGACGACGGTGCGGTATCCATCTGCGGCACAGACCGGGCGATGATGGACAAGGCAAAAGAGATGATCCGCATCATCACCACAGACTTTGAGGAAGGCCAGGTGTTTGTCGGCAAGGTCGTCAGCATCAAAGAGTTCGGCGCGTTTCTTGAGTTTGCTCCGGGCAAAGAAGGCATGGTTCACATTTCCAAGATCGCCAAGGAGAGGATTAACCGTGTGGAAGACGTGCTGACCCTGGGTGATATCGTGAAAGTTGTATGTCTCGGGAAAGACAAGATGGGACGGATCAGTTTCTCCATCAAGGATTGTAAAGATAAAAAATAAGAACGAAGGTAAATAGTTTAGGACCGCTGTCTTTTCGTGCAGCGGTCTTTTTTGCGTCCTGTAAGAAAGAGGTCATAAAACCTGTCCCCCTTCCATATATTGGAGGTAAGGAGTGGGACAACATGCGGTGTGAGGAAGTTTTTTCGATTTTTCCCAATATATTAAAAGAAATCATAAGAGAAATGAACGTGGATACAAGGCAGATTCAGGAGATACGAATCCGCGCCGGCAGGCCGGTGCTGGCGTCAGGCGGCGGCAGGGAATACAGATCCGGTCAGACGCTTGCGGCGGCGCAGGTGGGGGAGATTCTGGCCTATATAAGCAATTATTCCCTGTATGCCTACGAAGAGGAAGTACGCAGAGGCTTTTTGTCCCTGCCGGGCGGACACCGGGTAGGGCTTGCCGGGCGGATAGTCTTAGAGCAGGGGCAGATCAAGACGCTGACGGAGATATCTTCTTTAAATATCCGTTTCGCCCATGAGATCAAAGGCTGCGCCGACGGACTCTTTCCCTGTCTGTGGAAGGGAGAAACGCTTTTGCATACGTTGATCGTATCGGCGCCCGGTTACGGAAAGACGACGCTTCTTCGGGACTGTATCCGGCAGATTTCCGACGGAAGCGGCGGGCATGCAGGAAAGACGGTGGGCGTGGTGGATGAACGTTCGGAGATCGCGGGAAGTTACCGCGGGACGCCCGGCAACGACCTGGGACTCCGCACGGATGTGCTGGACGGCTGCCCCAAGTCCGAAGGGATTATGATGCTGATCCGTTCCATGGCGCCGGAAGTGGTGGCCGTGGACGAGATCGGAGGCAGAGACGATATAGCGGCCCTTACGTCCGCCATGCGTTGCGGATGTGTGCTTCTGGCGACAATTCACGGCAGCGCCATGGAGGAACTGTATCAAAAACCTGAGCTGGAGGAGATGATGGAGCAAAAGATGTTCAGGCGTTTCGTCCTGTTGGAGCAGGGCCGGAAGCCGGGAAGGATCGGGAAGATTCTGGACGAAGAAGGATGCGAGGTGCGTGTGATATGATGAAACTGTGCGGGATTCTGTGTATCCTGTCCGGAAGCACAGGGCTTGGCCTTATCTTCGCCCGGGAACTGGCCCTTCGTATTGCGGAACTGAAACAGCTCTGGCAGTGTATGCTCCTTTTGCAGGGGGAGCTGCGTTATATGCATCAGCCTCTGCCGGAAGCGTTTTTACACCTGTCCGCCAAAACGTCTTCCCCTTTTCAGGAATTTTTCCTCCATACGGCGCAGGAACTAAGGCAAAGGAGCGGGCGGACCGCGGAGGAGATCTGGGAGCGGAATGTAAAGATTTATTTTAAGCCACTTCATATCAGCAGGCAGGAGTATAGGGACGTGGAAAGGCTGGGAGGTATGCTGGGGTATCTGGACATACAGATGCAGATCAATATGCTGGACTACTACCTGGAACAGTTGAAAACATCTTTGCAGCAGGCAGAGGAAGCATATAAGGGACGATGTAAACTGTACCGGTATATGGGTATGCTGGGCGGAGCCGCCCTGGCAATCCTGGTAGTCTGATAAAAAGTGAAGGCGGGACAGATTCGATGAGTGTAACATTGATATTTAAAATAGCGGCGGTGGGCATCCTGGTATCTGTGCTTTCCCAGGTACTCAAACACAGCGGCAGAGAAGAACAGGCGTTTCTTACAAGTCTGGCTGGACTTCTGATTGTATTGTTCTGGATTATTCCGTACGTATATGAATTGTTTGAAACCATGCAGCAGTTATTTATGTTGTAGGAGGAAAAAGACTATGGTTCGTATTGCCATGATCGGCATTGCAGGCGTCCTGCTTGCGCTTCAGTTAAAAGCTTTAAAGCCCGAATACTCGGTGTATCTGTGTATAGGCGTCAGCCTGATTCTTTTTGGCTTCGCGGCCGACCGGCTTAAGGTGATCCTGGAGGGGCTTGAGGCGGTCCGGAACTGTTTGCCTCTGCATGTGGGGTATATCCAGACTTTGATGAAGATCATAGGAGTTACCTACATAGCGGAGTTTGCCTCAGATCTTTGTAAAGACGCGGGGTATCAGACGATCGCGGGACAGATACAGATCTTCGGGAAGCTGTCGGTGTTGACGATCAGCATACCGATTCTGACCGCTCTTTTAGATACGATCCGTACGTTTCTGGGGGGCTGATATGGAAGACATTGATTTTGGCGAGATCCAGCAGGTTCTGGACGAGATATTAGGAAACAGTATGGATTTTGAGCAGATGGTAAAGCAGGGGATGGAAGGAGGGCGGATTTTCTCCTGGGATTATCTGACCGGGCAGTTTTTTCATATTTTTCTGGAAGAACTTCTGGCGCAGCGGCAGATGTGGATGCATATCCTGATCCTGACTATTGCGGCGGGGGTGCTGATTCACTTTTCGGATGTGTTTCAGAATAAGAGCGTATCGCGCATCAGCTTCTGTATGATCTATATGATTCTGTTCCTGATTCTGATCGCTTCTTTTCAGAACAGTATGGGCATAGCGAAAGGGGTCATGGAACATATGCGAAGCTTTATGACCGTGCTGGCGCCGGCGTATTTTCTGGCCATGGCCATGACGTCCTATACAGTCTCGGCGGGGGTTTATTATGAGTTTGTCCTTTTGCTTATATCGGCGGTGCGGTGGTTCACGGAAGTATTTGTCCTGCCCTGCATTGAGATCTATGTGCTGATGGTGCTGGCGGACCATCTGTCGAAGGAATCGCGCCTGACCCGCTTTGCGGAGCTGACAGAGATGATCGTAGGATGGAGCTTAAAAGCCGCGCTGGCGGCGGTGGCGGGATTTCATATGATACAGGGGGCCGTAACGCCTGCGGCCGATCTGTTCCGTAAGACGGCTGTGAGTAAAGGGCTTGAGATGGTGCCGGGCGTGGGAGATATGAGCAGCTCCGTGACAGACCTGGTACTGGGTTCCGCCATGCTGATTAAAAACGGCATCGGAGCCGCGGCCCTTATAGTGCTTGTGTTCCTCTGTCTGGTCCCGCTGGTCAAGCTGGGCGTGATCATGGCGGCTTACTATATTCTTGCCGCCGTCTTACAGCCGGTATCCGATGAACGGATTACAGAGTGCCTGACAGGTATGGGCAACGGCGTCAGGCTTTTGTTTAAGGCCGTGTTTACGGTGCTGGTGTTGTTCCTGCTTACAATCGCGCTGGCCACAGCCGCGACCGGGGGGTGAAGAGTATACAGGAGATTTTGGATATGGTGCGTTATGCGGCGGTCTTTTATCTGCTGGAGCAGATGGTACTGAATCTTCTGCCCTCTAAGATATATGAGAAATATGTCCGGTTTTATCTGGGCCTTCTCCTGGTTCTGATCTTTTTGCAGCCCATATTCCGTATTTTTCAACTGACAGAACAGATGGACGCACAGGCCCTTGTCTATGAACTGGAACAGGAGGTGGAAAATCTTCGATGAACGTAAGATGGACAGAGCTGAAAAAACGATACTGGCCTCCTAAAAAAGATCAGCTTCTGATTCTGGTTCTTTTGGGCCTTCTTCTGGCCGTGGCCGCAGTTCCTGTGGAAGAAAAGGGAAAGAAGAAGGAGAAGAAAGAAGGAACGGAAGCAGGCCAGGAGCAGGCGGAGGTGTCTGCGGACTATGAAAGCAGTATGGAACAGAAACTGGAGGAGCTGCTAAGCCGCGTGGAAGGCGTCGGGCAGGTGCAGGTGATGCTGACATTTGAGGGGGGCAGAGAAAAAAAGGTAGAAAAAGACCGGGTAACGACAGGAGAAGAAAGCAGAGAAGAGACAGTCTATGAGGAATACGGCAGCGAGCGGACCCCCTATGTGGCTCTGGAAACCAATCCAAAAGTAGAAGGCGTCCTTGTGATCGCCCAGGGCGGAAAGGACAGCCGGGTAAAACAGGAGATTATAGAAGCCGCACAGGCATTATTTGGCATAGAAGCACATAAAATTAAAATAATGAAAATGGAGGAAAGCAAGTGAAGCAGTTAATGAAAAAACCCGTATTTAAGAAAAACCAGATGATCATCACAGCCCTGGCAGCGATGATTGCGGTGGCCGGTTATCTGAACTATTCGGGGACCAAGCTGGACGAATCCTTATTAAGCGCCAACAGTTCGGCAGTCGAGGACGTGGAGGATGCAAGCCTGGCAACGGATATCTCGGAAGAAGATATTTATGCCGAGACCGAAGAAAGCGGCTATGCGGACATCGAAAGCCTGGATGAAGATGTGGACACGGCGCAGGAGAACGTAGGGGAAACCGTCCTTGTAAGCAGCAACATCGGCGTGGGCCTGGTCTCCGAGGCGAAAGTGACCAGAGAGCAGACAAGATCCAAGAATAAAGAACTGCTCATGGAGCTCATTAACAGCGCCAATGTGACGGACGAACAGAAACAGGGCGCCATCGACGAGATGGTGTTGATGACTGACGTGGCGGAGAAAGAGCTGGCAGCGGAAACGCTTCTGGTAGCGCAGGGGTTTGAAGAAGTAGTAGTCAGTATCAACGATGCCTCCGCGGACGTGGTAGTCAGCAGCACCCAGGTAAGCGACTCCCAGCGGGCACAGATTGAGGACATCGTAAAGCGTAAGACCGGCATCGAGGCAGCGAACATAACCATCACACCGGTAACGGCGTCTGAATAAAAACAGGCCGCCAGTGTTTGGTACTTGTCAAAACAGCATATATCTTATATAATGCAATTGATAATTATTATCAATTGCATTATATTTTGTGAAAAAAGAGGAAGCGTATATATGACATTATACGAAGGACAAAAAGGCGGCTCTTTCAGGGTCGTCAGGATGGACCTGCCCGTACAGACCGAGCGCCGGCTCGAAGTGCTGGGCATGCTGGAAGGCACGGCGGTCACTGTGGTGAACCGCAAGAAAAAAGGAGCCATGGTGATTAACATACGGGGCACCCGTTTTGCCGTAGGGCAGTCGATCACAGAGCGCATAGAGGTGGAAAAAGTATGAGTACAAAAGATCTTACGATTGGATTTGTGGGCAATCCCAACTGCGGGAAGACCACACTTTTTAACGCCTATACGGGCGCGAACCTGAAAGTGGCCAACTGGCCCGGTGTGACCGTGGAGAAAAAAGAAGGCGCCATGCGTTTTCATGACGAAAACTACCGCCTGGTAGACCTTCCGGGTACTTACAGCCTGACTTCTTATACCATGGAGGAGACGGTCACCCGGCAGTATATATTAAGCGATGATGTGGACGTGATCGTGGACGTGGCGGACGCCTCCGCCCTGGAGCGGAATCTCTATCTGACGTTGCAGTTAATAGAGCTTGGCAAACCGGTGGTGTTGGCACTGAACATGATGGATATCGTACAGGAGCGGGGGATGGAGATTGACCTGCACCGGCTGCCGGAGATGCTGGGGATTCCCTGTGTGCCCGTGTCGGCCAGGAAAAAGACCGGTCTGGAGATTCTGATCCATACGGTGGCGCATCATAAGGACAAGGCTCTGGGAGAGAAGATTATCCATCACCACGACCCGGAGGACAGCCGTCATGAAGGGGCGGAAGAACACCATAAAATGTACGCTATGGTCTATTCGGATGAAATAGAGGACAAGATCGACGAGATAGCAGACCTGTTTAAAAAGGAATATCCGAATATAAAAAACCTTCGGTGGCACGCCATTAAGATCCTGGAAAACGACCAGGAATTAAGGGAGAAATATCCGCTGGATTTCTCCGGAATACTGGATAAAGACTATGAAAAAGAGATGATCAATCAGAAATTCGGCTTTGTGGAGGAAGTGATCGCGGAGTGCGTGGTCAATAAGAATAAAAAAGCCCAGTCCACAGATAAGACGGACAGAATCCTGACACATCCGGTTCTGGGGCTGCCGGTCTTTTTGCTGATCATGGCGGGCGTGTTTTTTCTGACCTTCACGGTAGGAGACTGGCTGAAAGGGTACTTTGAAGTGGCGCTGGAATGGATAACCGGGGCAGTTGCCGGCGGACTTACGAATTTCGGGGTGCATGAGATGCTGATTTCCCTGATCACGGACGGCATCATTGCCGGCGTGGGCGGAATCCTGACTTTTTTGCCCAATATTTTTATTCTTTTCCTGGCGCTGGCTTTTCTGGAAGACAGCGGGTATATGGCAAGGGTGGCCTATGTGATGGACGGCATTATGGGAAAGATCGGCCTGTCCGGCCGGGCGTTTCTGCCCATGCTTTTGGGCTTCGGATGTACGGTGCCGGCGGTCATGGCGTCCCGGGTGCTGGAAAACCGGGCGGATCGGATGAAGACTATACTGATCACGCCTTTTATGTCCTGCAGTGCCAGACTTCCGGTCTATGTGCTGTTTTCCAGCCTGTTTTTCGGGGATAAGGCCATGATCGCGGCGTTTTCCATGTATGTCCTGGGGCTTTGCGTGGCGATTCTGGCAGCGTATGTGATGAAACTTCTTGACAAAGAAAAAGAGAGCAGTATGCTGCTCATCGAACTTCCCGAATACAAGACGCCCAACGCCCATACGATCCGCGTCTATGTGTGGGAAAAAGTAAAAGACTATCTGTCCAAGGCAGGGACGACCATATTTCTTGCGTCCATCGTCATGTGGGTGGTCATGAATGTGGGACCCCATGGTTTTACGGCGGATATGGACGCAAGTTTCGGCGCGATCATAGGAAAGATACTGGTGCCGTTCTTTACACCCATCGGTCTTGGCTACTGGCAGATTGTGCTGGCGCTTATATCCGGAATAGCGGCCAAGGAAGTGGTGGTGTCCAGCTGCACGGTATTGTTCGGGATCGGGAACGTGACGACCCGGGCAGGCATGTCCAGTCTGTCCGCGCTGCTTGAGAGCATGGGATTCGGGGCGCTGAACGCCTATGTGCTTATGGTATTCTGCCTGCTCTATGTGCCGTGCATGGCGGCGGTAGCCACGATCAGAAGGGAGACAGGAAGCTGGAAATGGACAGGCGCCATGGCAGTATTCCAGATCGCGACGGCGTGGGTTGTATCCTTTGTGATTTTTCAGATAGGAGGGCTTTTTTAGGCCCTCTTATTTTTTTGCGAAAAAGGGTTGACATCAGGGGATAAGTGTAGTATCATTGTATTAAATCAGTAATACAACAATACAATGGTGAAAGGAGTGAGCAGATGGAATGGAAACTGGATGATAATCGTCCTATATGGATACAGCTTCAGGAACAGCTTACAAGAAAGATTCTGGCCGGTTGGTACCATGCGGGAGAGAAACTTCCCAGTGTACGGGATCTGGCGACCGAGGCGGGGGTGAATCCGAATACGATGCAAAGAGCCCTGGCGGCCCTGGACAGCGCCGGTCTTACAGTGACCAACCGGACGATGGGCCGGACGGTGACAGAAGACCAGATCATACTGGAGGGTATGCGGGCTTCTTTGGCGGAGGGTATTATTGAACAATTTTTCGATTCTGCCGCGGAGCTTGGCTATACGAAAGAACAGGCCATGGAATTGTTAAAGAGGAGGGAAAGTTAGATGGGCGGACCATTGATACAGTGTCAGGATGTATGGAAGCGCTACGGAAAAAAAGAAGCGCTCAGAGGATTGAACCTTACGTTGGAAAGCGGAAAGATTGTCGGTCTTTTAGGGCCGAACGGTTCCGGCAAAACGACTTTGATTAAAGTGCTGAACGGACTTCTTTGTCCGGAACACGGCACGGTGCTGATTGACGGGGAAGCGCCCGGGACTTATACCAAGTCGATTATCAGTTATCTGCCGGATAAGCCGTATTTTGCGGGCTGGATGAAAGTGAGCGATCTGTTTGACTTCTTCGGCGATTTTTATATGGATTTTGACCGGGAGCGGGCGGAGCAGATGTGCAAAGCCCTGCTGATTGATACGAGCCTTAAGATGAAGACTCTTTCCAAAGGAACCAAGGAAAAAGTCCAGCTTATCCTTGTCATGAGCCGGAGAGCGAAGCTGTACCTGCTGGATGAACCCATCGCGGGCGTGGACCCGGCGGCCAGGGATTTTATCTTAAGTACCATACTCAATAACTATAATCAGGACGGTACGGTACTGATCTCCACCCACCTGATTTCGGATGTGGAGCGGGTGCTGGATGAGGTGGTGTTTATCCAGAACGGCCAGGTGGTGCGCCAGGAGCTGGTGGATGATATCAGGGAAAAAGAGGGAAAATCGGTAGACGAACTGTTCCGGGAAGTATTCCGGACGATACCATATGGCGGAGGTGAGTGGTAATGCTGGCAAAACTGATTAAATATGATATTAAATCCATGTCGAGGACATTTATTCCCATGTGGGTGCTGACACCGGTCATCGCCATCATGTTGAGTCTGTCCATGCGGGGCATGGTTACAACATCCAGAATGACGCCTGCGGAGAGCTTCGTGGTGGCAAGAAACGGAATGATATCCATGGTGATGGGACTGCTTTTTCTGGGAGTGATCATAGGGCTTGTGGTCATGACGATTATGTTCATCATTCAGAGATTCTGGAACGGGCTTTTAAAAGAGGAAGGGTATCTGATGTTCACGCTTCCGGTGGAAACGTGGGAACTGATTACTGCCAAGGGCTTAAGCGCCACGTTTGTGACCTGTATCAGCATGGCGGACGCGGTCTTTGCCTGCCTGATGCTGGCGCTGTTTTCCGCGGAAGTGGTCCTTAATTCGCTGGCGAGGATATGGAACGGGCTGATGGAAGACCTTTTTAAGGCGGGGCCCGTCTTTATGTTCAATCTGGTGCTGCTGATTTTTCTGGTTATTTTAAGCGTTGCCCAGAGTATCTATCATGTCTATGCGGCCATGGCGCTGGGGCAGCTTTTTGAAGGGCACAGAGTTCTGGGTTCCTGCGTATCCTATGTGGGGATTTCCATCGCGGTGTCCGTGGTCACAAACATCATTGCGTCCGTCACCAGCTGGATTTTGCCCAATTCCTGGACCTATGATGTATGGTATTACATGAACCACAGCGCGGAAGTGATGGGACTTGTCTATCTGCTGCTTATGATTCTGTATACGGTGTTGCAGATCGTTGTGTATCATGTGGTTACAGAGAGGATTTTGTCTACGAAACTGAATCTTGAATAACTGACCATAGGCCTGTATCATACAGGAATATGCGAGATGTACAGGATGAAAGAAATAATCAGAATACAATTACAGAAAATGAGCGACACGGAATACCGGAAGTTTTCCGCGTCGCTCATTTCAGGTTCAGGGGAAGAAATTATGCCGGGCGTTGAAGAGGTTTGGGTGATCTGATTTAATCATCTTCATCCCCGTCATCCGGGTCTTCGTCATCTGGGTCGCTGCTGTCATCTTCCTCTTCCCGATCCTCGTCCCTGTCATCATCCGTATCTTCATCTCTGTCATCATCCGTATCTTCATTTTCGCTGTCGCTGTTATCTGCATGGTCATCCGTATCGTCATCCGTTTCCTGTTCCATGCTGTCTTTCGGAGGTGAAATCGAAGGCGTGTTTTCTTTCGTGCCTTTGTTTTCTTTTGTTTCTGCACCGTTTTTTTGCGCCGGTTCGGGATTTTCAACCGGGTTATTTTCAGTTTCCTGTACCTTTGGATCGGGAGTTTTGTATTTCTCTTCCCTGGGGGCAGTTTCGATGGGGATTTCGTACACAGGATCAGGCTCCGGTATATCATCAGGTTCTTTTTCCGTACAGCCGGCGTAGTCTTTTAGATCAATCCCCCTCTCCTTAAGATAAAGCGCAAGCTCGCTCATGGACATGGCGGCCATGTTTTGAAGGTTTAACGCAGGATTAGACGCCTGGATTTTTTCCAAAAGCCCGGCTTTTCCGGGTGTTATGCCATATGTTTTCGCTATGGATTTCAGGCTGCTGTCTGTACGGATACTCTGGCTGAAGACAGTTCCGGAGCCGGGCAGGGTATCAAGGCAGATAATGATATTGTTTGCCAGCCTGTTTTGCAGCCTGTCGCTTCTTGCCTGGTCCTGGCAGTCAACAGACAGCAAAACCATATTTTGTATTTCATTTAAATAACCGTGTTTGACCATAGAGCCGAAAATCGCATTGACTGCAGTATCCAGATCTGTGTTTTTCAGGTTCATATTTTCCAGGATGATTTCGCCGTCCGAATTATTCGCTTCTGCCTGCGTCACTTTTTCGCTGCGGTTGACCTGGAGCTCTATTGCAGGATTGACGTCCAGGTAGATTCGCGCGTTCAGCCGCTGACCGGCCATATGGTAAGACAGGAAAAAAATGATGGAAAAACAGGCTGCTGCAGAGATGGTAAGGCGGATTGCTTTTTTGATGTCATATGGCCTGCCGGATGTATGATCCAGATACCATTCGTTTCCGGATGCTTTTTCCACAGGCTTATCCCATAATTCGTCGGTTATTTTGGGTGTAAGCTGCGCCATAGCGTTTTGTATATGCTTTTCCAGACAGGGGCTGGTTAATTTTTTCATATTTTCCCCTCCAGTTGATGCCTTAGTTTCTTTAAACCTCTATTATATTTTGACAGGACAGTAGACAGCGGCAGATGTAAAATGCCGCTGATTTCCCTGTGTTTTAAACCTGATACAGAATGCAGAATAATGATCTGGCGCTCTTCCGGCGACAAAACCCGGAAAGCAGTTTCCAGTATGATCCGGTCTTCCTGGTCTTTAATCCGGTCAAAGTCCGGTTCCTCTTTTACAGTTTCCATAGAAACAGTCGGGCAGTATTTCTGCTGACGGAATTTCATCATACAGATATTTCTGGTGATCGTAAGAATCCAGGCCATTGGCTTTCCCTGCGGATGATACAGATGGGCGGCCGACCGGATTTTTAAATAAGTTTCCTGCATGGCGTCTTCAGCATCCTGCTGATTGCAAAGCAGGGAAAGGGAATAGGAAAAAACAGCATTGCCGGTAAGTTCATAAAGCCTGCAGAAAGCTTCTTTTTCCCCGTTTCCGATTCTTATGAAAAGTTCTTCATCTATGTAAACAGTTTCTCTTTTGGGTGGCGTATCATAGGCCACAGCAGCAAACACCAGCATAACACGTTCTCCTCAAACACGGTTGGAATCAGGCGGAGTATCTGTACTTATTATAATTCGTTTTTTTCCCTTTGTACAAGCCCCAGAATGATAGACAGATTTCCGTTTCTGCATCGAAGTTCGTCAATAAAAGCCTTTTCTTTTTCCTGATCCCGAAGTTCGATGCGGTAAGAAAGTTCATACATCGTTCCCATATCGGTAGTTTTAACCCGGTCAAGGCGGGCATGCCTGGTGTAGATCTGAAAAAGATCGTCAAAGATTCCGTTATAGTTAAGATCTTCCGGAATTGTAATGCGCAGTTCCCGTTCCGGGGACAGATCGTCGCCAAAGTGCATTTTTTCCAGAATCAGGATTGCCATGCCTGCGGCCAGTGCAAGCAAAGCGGCCAGGGATAAAAAGCCCATGCCTGCGGCAAGCCCGACTGCCATTGCAAAGAAAATAAAGCCGATTTCTCTGGCTGTTCCGGGAGCGCTGCGGAAACGGACAAGACCAAATGCGCCAAGTACGGCGACAGAAGCGCCTAGGTTTCCGTTTACGATCATGATCACACATGCGACCAGCATGGGAAGGACTGCCAGAACAACTGCAAAACTGCCGATATGTATGCCGGACAATTTATAAAGAAATGCGATGACAAGGCCCAGCGCGAAAGAAACTCCCAAAGCCGCCGTGACGGATGCGATATAAAAAGTGCCTGCGTGAAAAATACTGGTTAACATACATTTATCCTCCTGATTTCATTCCGGTTTTCTGTCCTGTGGACCATAAATTGTTCCAGATTCCATGCATCCCGTTCATTTTTATAAATGTTTCCGTATTTTGAGAAAGAGACCGGGTAAACGGAAAGTTCCGAGAGGATTCGGGAAAACCATAGAGGGGTTGTACCCATAACTTTGGTTTCCATCAGGTAATAGTCTTCCGGAAGGAGCAATGCTCCGTGGTCGCCTTCTTCCAGACCCATGCGCGTACGGCGGCTGCGGATATTCATGTCAAACGTAACGCGGAAACCGACATCCTCTTTTCCGTACAGCGCCAACCTGTCATAAGCCAGATAAAGACTTCTGGAAAGCGGATATCTGAATAAAAAGAAATCTATTTCCTGCAGAATCTGATTTTTCTCCTGTGGGCGTATGCCCTGTTCTACATACTTATAGGCTTCCGACAACGACAGCTGTATTCTTCGTTTATTTACGATTTTATGATACTTTTTTTTGATTTCAAGAAATACCTTTGTATCCAGGTCCGGAATCCCGTAGCTTCTCAGACGCAGTTTTTCTTTATAAGCGGGTTTTTCGATAGAGCGGCGGATCAGGGCGGAATCAGGCGTGTCATAATAAATATTGCAGATTGTATGAAGCCCGTAAGCATCCTCCTGCATATACGGCGCCAGCTTTTCCCTCAGGGAGTGATAAACGGGCGCCGGCATCAGGTACTTTTTTTCATAGCGGTTAAAAACAGTCTGTGGCATAAAAAACCTCCTGTCTTTTCAGTCTTTGTGAGGGTTCGATATGTTCTCCGTCGCTGATGACGGCATATCTGGGGTTTGTAGTGTCAATCAGATCTTGTAGGGCTGTATTGTATATTCCGTGGTGTGGCACCTTTAGAAAATCTCAGGAAACGGCCGTTTCTCAGGACACCCATTTTCGGATACGCTGTTTTTCCATATCTCCGGTAAAGAGAAGGACGTTTTCGCCGTGGGTTATGGTCGTAATTAGTGAGAAGTTGTTATCGTTTTCCGCCTGGGACGAATCTACTTGATAAGAAAGAGGGGGTTCTACCAGTACAGATGCTTCTCCTATTTTAAAGTTCAAAGGTTTACTTAGCCGTTCAGGCTTCAGCCCTGTCTGTTTCAGCGCTTTCATAAAATCCAGATATTCCGTGCTGACGCCTTCATAATACGGAAGAAGTACCCGCCCGACCTTGACGGATTCTACCAAAGTGTCGGCGCCTCCCACATGGTCTTTGTCAAAATGGGTGATGATAAGGGTATCCACACAGGTAATCCCCTGGTTATTAAGAAATGCAGTTACTTCTTCGCCGTCTTCCTCTTCACCGGCATCTATCACCATGGCATAATTGTCAGACTGTACAATGATTGCGTCTGCTTTTCCAACTTTTAACAAAGTTGCTTTAAGCGGAGGCAGCCGGCTCCTTCCGGGAGGATAACCGCGGATAAAGAATAACAGAGTACAGATCACAAGAAAGAAAATAATTGTTAGGATTACTTTTTTCCTGGCCATAAAATAGCCCCCTTTCGTGTCCTTTTACTGGTATAATGCATGGGAGAGGGGTTTTATTGCATCAAAAATAAATTTTTAGTATAATCTGGGCAACTGTTGGAGCCAGAGGATATCTTCTTTAAAGAGATTATGCTACGGGGTATGATCCTGGGTTATGCATGTAAAGATATCGACGAACTGCTCCAGTATCTGGAGGATTTTATTCCGAGAATCAAAAACTGGTCTGTTGTGAATAATATAATAATTTTGAATGGAAAGTTTTCTGAACAATGCAAAAGGGAACTGATATTCAAATATAAGAAATAAACATGATGACTTTGCAAAATGATTCAAGTAATGATTTAACAAAGTATTTTTTGTATTTGGTAGCTTCTGTAGAATATATTCTTGTTATATGGTAATGGCATATAAGAATATGTTTTATGGAAGCTTTTCTTGTGTATCCTATTGAATAAAAACGAATGCGATAAAGTGATCAAAGCGCATGAAGGGAACTGTTATGTAGAAATATAAGTTTTCCAATCTGTCCCGCTTCTTCTCATATGTGCCTTTTACGGGATACGCGTCCAGAAGGTCAGACAGGGTGTCGGCTGAAACGGACTTCGCAAATGCGGCCGCCTCATATGATAACATGTCTGGAGCGGATGTGGATGTCTTCCCATAGAGTGAGACATATGCTTCATTAAAAATACGGTCAATGACTTTTCTGTTTTTTGGCTGGGGATTTATGGCCCGGACGTATTTTGCCTTGGCTCTTTCGCGGACGGCATATCGGTTTTGGCCATCTTTTTAGTTGTTCACCACAACGGTATTGACAGGTCTAGGTATCCTGCGGATATATTATGGTATAGCTATAAAAAATCATCTCTATATAGTACAGAATACCATTTTCAGTACTATATTTCAAAGTGTTTAAAAGATAATTTGACAAAAATTTATGATTTTCTACTCTGCCAAAATATGCCAGACAGGGCAGTAGTGGTACAGATTTATGTATAATAAGGCTCACAAGGCGGAAAGCAGCGGTTTTTATGGTTCAAAAAGCAGTTTCTATATGCAGATTGGGAAAGTTGAGTTAATTAAAATGTGTTCCAAAAAGTATACTTTTTGGAACACAATCTATCTCCACATAGCTTAGGCTAAAGTTTAGCATATTTTAACAGGAAAATCAAGAAATCGCAATGATTTTTGAGCATTTTTATTTGATTTTTATGTCCGGAGGCATGTTCCAAAAAGTATACTTTTGGAAACCTTAGTAAAAGAGAAAGGAAAAGGATATGAAAAGGAATTTTGTAACAAGAATGCTGGCGGGCATATTGTGTGTATTGGTGTTGTTGTCGGATAATGGTATGGTATATGCATCCGGCATGCAGGAAAGCGGACAGGAAGAGTCAAAAATAGATATTCAGGAGACGGTGGATCAGGTATTGCAGGATGATACAGATGTTGAACTGCAGGCAGAAAAAGAAGAAAGCCTGACGCTCAGTGAAAGCTCACTTGATTTAGCGCAGGGAGAGATATTTGAACTGAAAGTGGGGGGTATTTCTGATGCGGATGAAGGAACTGTGGTGACATGGTTAAGCAGTGATGAGTCCGTCGCAACAGTAGCAGATGGCATGGTGAATGCTGTAGGCGAAGGAGATTGTTTCCTTACGGTGTCTATAGGGGACAAGTCTGTTGTCTGTAATGTAACTGTAACCGCGAATACAGATGAAACCGCGGGGGAAGTTATGGATATGGCTGATAACAGGATTGCGGGTGGAACCGTGGATGAAAGTTATGGGCATTTTGTATGGGAGATTGATAATAATGGTGTGCTGACCGTTGAGGGAAGCGGTGATGTCACAGATAACCATACAACATCCACTAACTCGAGTCCATGGTATGCCTACCGGGAGCAGATTGTATCTGCGAAAATTAATATGACAGGCATGAAAAACGCAGCTTATCTGTTTTATGGTTGCAAAAATATGGTCAGTGCGGATTTATATAACTTTGATACCAGTCAAATAACAAGCATGAAATGGATGTTTTATGGGTGTCAAAGCCTGGAGAAAGTAGATGTAAGTAATTTTAATACCAGCCGGGTGACAGATATGGATTGTATGTTTAGCGGATGTAGTACTCTGTCTAGTCTGGATGTAAGTAATTTTAATACCAGTCAAGTGGTATATATGGGACACATATTTGCTGGGTGCAGTGCAGTTCCCAGCTTAGATGTGAGTAATTTTAATACCAGCAAAGTAACGAGTATGTCTGGTATGTTTGGCGGATGCAGTAGTTTATCCCTACTGGATGTAAGTAATTTTGATACTAGCCAAGTGATATATATGGAAAGTATGTTTTCAGGTTGCAGTAGCTTAACAGAACTGAACCTTAGCAGTTTTGATACCCGTAAGGTAGAATATATGGGTGGTATGTTTGAGGGCTGCACTGCCTTGCCCAAAGTGGATGTAAGTAATTTTGATATTTGTAGTGTAAAAAGTCTGGGTGCTATGTTCAGCCATTGTAGCAGTATGACAGAAATAGACTTAAGCAATTTTGATACCCGTAAAGTAGAAACTATGCAATATATGTTTACTGACTGTGAAAGCATAGTAGAACTGGATTTGAGCAATTTTGAAACAACTTTGGATATTGGACCGGATATGTTCTGCATGTTTGCAAATTGCTATAAATTGACCAGGTTGGATTTAAGTAACCTGGATGTCAGTCATGCAACTCGTATGGGGAATGAGACGTTTAACTTATGTAATAATTTGTCATATATAAAAACTCCTGTTAATTTGCAAACGGGTATTGCATTACCTATAAAAAATGGTGATGTCTGGTATCAGGAAAATGGAGAAACAATCGAATTTTTTCCACAGAATTTAAATTACAGTGTAACATTGACAAAAAATGAAATCCCTTCTGTCCAGTATCCGTATATTACAGCCAGAAAGGCAAAGGCGCACTATGAATGCGGAGAGGAATTAAATATTGATGACCTGACAGTAACCTGGTATGAAGATGCGGAAAATATTACAGTGATTGACAGTGGGTATACGACCAACGCCAGTGAGATAGATATGTCCACGCCTGGCAGAAAAGATTTGACAGTGACCTATAATGGAAAGTCGGCTACCATACGGATCACGGTAGCAGAAGTAACTAAAACGCCTGAAGAAACCATGTATACAGTGGCGTTTGATCTGCAGGGGCATGGGGCAGGTGCGCCGTCGGCGCAGACTGTGAAAAAGGGAGATAAAGTGGCTAAGCCTGCAGATCCCAAAGCTGACGGGTATATATTTACCGGCTGGTATAAAGAGCCTGCCTGCACAAATCAGTGGAACTTTGACACGGATATCGTGGAGGAAGCTTTGACTTTATATGCAGGATGGAAAGAAGAAAGTATCTTTCCGTCGGAAGAAACCTTTACCGTAACATTTGATCTGCAGGGATACGGAACAGATGCGCCGCCGGTACAGACGGTTGAAGAAGGCGGAAAAGTCATAAAACCAGCAGATCCCGAAGTTTCTGACCATATATTTACCGGCTGGTATAAGGAGCCGGGCTGTGTAAACCGGTGGGATTTTGATGTAGATATGGTGGACGGAAACATAATATTGTATGCCGGATGGCTGAAATCAGAAGAAGAAATCGGCGATGTGCTTCCGGAAGATATACCGCATAGCGGGATTCCAAGGGATGAACTCTGGGCAGCAAAGATTCCGGACGCGCTTTATACAGGGAAAGCTTTGAAGCCGGATGTGCATATTTATTATGGTACGGAGCGTCTGGAAACAGGCAGAGATTATACACTTAGTTATAAAAATAATGTAAAGGCGGGTCTTGCTACTATTAATATAAAAGTGAAGAAATACTATATGGGTACGGTGCCGCCTGTTGATTTTTATATACGACCTGTCAATCTGAAATATGTTACGGCGGATGATATCACTGCAGCCTGGAACAAAAAAATACAGAAAAAAGTGCCTGTTCCGGTCTGGTGTGGAAAAAAGCTTACAAAAAATAAAGATTTTAAAGCAGAATATAATGACGGAGGCGAAGGAAGTTATCAAAATCCGGGAGTATATAACATTACGCTGATTCCGGGCAGCAGCGGCAATTTTATCGGAGAGAAAACAGTACGCCTGACGATTACAGACAGTATTCTGATGAGTAAAGTGTCTGTGAAAAAGGGAAAGGGAAGCCTGACTTATAATAACGGAATGCCTGTCCTTCCTCAACTTACGCTTACTTATAAAAAACAGCCGCTCCATGAGGGAGAGGATTATAAAGTTACCTGTTATAATAATACACATATTGGCACCGCGACCGCGGTCTTAACCGGTATAGGTAAATATGCCGGCACGAAGAAAGTAACTTATAAGATTACCGGTACATCCATAAAAAAAGCAATGGTAAATGGAATTATATCGCCGTTAGAATACGCAGGCGGTACGCAGACACAGGGCAGTCTTTCGGTTTCTCTGGGCGGCGTTCCTCTGAGAAAAGGAGTAGATTATACAGTAGTTTATTCCCATAATAAGAACGCAGGAAAGGCGGCTGTTACTATAAAAGGTGCAGGCCAATATACAGGAACGATCAAAAAGACTTTTAAAATTACCGCATATGATCTGAAAAAAGATGAAGAAAAAGGTTTCGACAGGCAACTGAAAGGATTAGAAGATGATATTCTGGTGAAGCTTTCAGAGTATACCACAGGCAAGGCGATGCCGGAACCGGTACTGATTTTTAAAGGCAGAAAGCTTATAAAAAACAGGGATTACAGCATCTCTTATAAAAACAATAAAAAAGAAGCTGATAAAGACAGTCCGAAGCCGCCGACAATCGTCATAAAAGGAAGAGGAAATTTTAAAGGAAGCATAATTAAAACATTTACTATAATAAATTAGGAAATGGTTTCAAGACCAATGACAAGTTATGTGAAATACAGGAGGAAAGAAATATGATGGAAAATTATATTGAAACAGTAGAAGAGTACATAAAAGTTATCTTTGAAATATATGAAGAAGTTGATAAATGTAATATGGAATGGTCTGACTGGATGCTTAGAAGCGAGGTGGTGTTCAGAGGACAGCCAGATAAAAATTTCGCTTTACTTCCCTCGATTGGAAGGAACAGACGCGATTTTACAGATTTTTCTATTTTAGACAAGGAAAAGGAACTAATAGAAACAGCGCAACACAAATTGCCTCATATATTCAAACCGGATTTGGATTCTGTTGATTTGTTGGCTTTATTACAGCATCATGGCATTCCTACCAGGCTGTTGGATGTGACATTGAATCCACTTGTTGCGTTATACTTTTCCGCATTAAACAGTGGAGGGGAAGATGAAGACGGTGAAGTGATTGTATTCCGTACTGACAGTATAGCTAAAACTGATCCTTATTTAAACAGGGCGATAGCCAATACATGTAAGATTGCTGATACGGGGAGAATTTCTCCTGAATTATTTTATGATATTGCTGTTGATAGGAAGTATCTTGTGGACTTAAGAGAAGAGCCGTATGGAAGAACTGATGAAGAAATAAAAGAATATATATATGAGTATTGCCATAAATTAATTTTGGTAAAGAGCTCAGAATTATCAGAGCGACAGAAAATGCAACAGGGACTTTACTTTTTATTTCCGAATGATATGTATGAGGACACAAACGATGGACAATTATTTTGGAGGATGATGGCTCCGATTGATAAAGAAGGAGAAAGCGTAGAAAGACGAATTATTGTAAAAAAAGAAGGTAAAGCTAAAATCCTTGAACATCTAGGATATTTAGGTGTGTCAGAGGAACGTCTTTTCCCTGATAATATTGATATCGTTTGCCGTAATATCCTGAGGTTTTATGATTTTTACAAGTAAATAGCGGGTGATATATGTTTTTCTTGAATAACCCGTCGCAGGCCTGTATAATACAGGTATATGCGAGGTGTACAGAATGAGAGAAAATATCAGAATACAATTACAGAAAATGAGCGACACGGAATACCAGAAATTTTCCTCGTCGCTCATTCCCGGTTCAGGGGAAGGAACAATGCTGGGCGTGCGGCTGCCTGCCCTTCGGGATTATGCAAAAGAGTTATCCAAAGGCGACTGGCGTCTGGAACTGGCGGAGACGGAGGATATTTTCTTTGAAGAAACTATGCTGCGGGGGATGATCCTGGGCTATGCCTGCAAAGATATCGATGAACTGCTTCGGTATCTGGAAGATTTTATTCCGCGGGTCAGGAACTGGTCTGTCTGTGACAGTGTGTGCAACGGCTTGAAACTGGCGGAAAAATATCCCGAAAAAGTGTGGGCGTTTTTGCAGTCGTATCTGTACTCCAAAGAAGAATTTCCCACAAGATTCGGACTGATTATGCTTCTGAGCCATTTTATCAAGCTGGGGGAAGGCAGGAAAAACCAGAGAAGGCGCATCGTTACCTTGGATGATCTTCAGGGTGCGGAGGAAAAGAGCCCGTATCTGGAACCGATTCTTACAGTTCTGGATCGGGAATTTACGGAAGGCTACTATGCGCAGATGGCCGCGGCGTGGCTGCTGGCGGAACTGTTCGTGGTCTATCCGGTACGCACGGCACGGGCATTAAAAGAACTGGGTCTGGATGATTTTACCCGGAAAAAAGCAGTGCAGAAAATCCGGGAGTCGAGGATTCCGGACTGGGAAGTGAAAGAATGGCTGCGGGGGAATGTCTAATGTTTTCGGGGCGTTGAGGTTTCCTGATTTAGGCGTATTCTTTAATAAAAAAGTTAAGATTGCTTTTTCTGTGGTATTTGTATATAATGAAAACATGGAATTGGTTTTTAGAAACTGGTTTCTGTTAGATACCAAACAGGCTTGTATGTAGATCATGCAAGCCTTAGACTTTAAAGGATATTTGATATGTTAAGAGGAATGATTTTTATTGATCATATGAATTTTGACATTGCTTTGCAAACCTACTATAAAAATCTTGATAAACCGACATTAAAATATAAGAAATAATACATAGGTTATATTTCAGCGTTGTGTGTGTATGTTGGCATAACATATGAAATTGCAAAGGAGGGGTGGCTGTGATATATTCAGTTAATTTTGTGTATCTGACCGAAAAAATCAACCCACTTGCATTTGCAAAATATTTAAAAGATACAGGATGGGAACGGTTTCAAAGCAGAAAAAAGTATATAAAAGTTTTTCAGTATGAAAAAAATGATGATTTTTTCCAGGTGGTTATTCCTATGGAAAAAAGCCTTAATGATTATAAAGAAGCCATGTATAAAGCAGTTGTGACCGTAGCAGAAGCTGAAAACAGATCTGTTGAACAGGTTATGCTGTATTTGTTGAATCCCAATACGGATATTTTAAAAATCCGCCTGGAAAAAAGGGATATGGAACCGGGAAATATCCTTTTTGACGATGCGATTCAGATATATGAAAACGCAAAGAAATTACTGGCGGCAACGGCACTGGATATTTTACACCCTAAGAAATATCATCAGGGGAGAATAGATGACTGTGTATTAAAATTTCTGTCAAGCTGCAGATTTGGCCAGACAGAGATCGGAAGTTATGTTGTTTCGGTTGTATGCCCGTTTGCGGAACTGGATGAAAATGAAGGCTACAAACAGTTAAGTATTTTTTCTAATGAAGAACAATGTGCAAACTCTCTGACACGTCAGGTAACCAGCCGTGTGATGGAAAATATATCTTTTATTAAAAATCAGATTGATGATGGAAAGATGGACCAACTGCTGTTACAGGATGAAGATAAAATGATCAGTGCAAACTTTTATGAGGCATTGGGGGGTCTCAATCTTGATTCAAATGGGGCAGATGTAGAATTTATCGCTGAGTGGTCTCCCACTGTGAAAAGCACATGCTATGTTGAGAACAGGATATTACTTACATATGATTATTATCAGCCAATTGAAACAACAGTTAAAAAGTTAAAAGATGCAACGAATCAGTCTACAAAGATTATAGGAAGAATTAAAAAATTAGAATCTTCTCCGGATATTCAGAAGCGAAAAAGCGGAAATATTACAGTTGTCTATTTGGATAAAAATGATAAACCGAAAACAGTTACAGCCAGTTTGGATAAAAATGAATACGATAAGGCGATCAAAGCACATGAAAGAGGCTGTTATGTAGAAATGGTAGGAGAAATCTCTTATGGGAAAAAAGCTTCTATGGCTTGTGAGTCGTTTATAGTAGTTGAATGAAACAAAGGAGTTCTCAAAGCTGTTTTTATAGGCCTGTATAATCCAGGCATATGCGAGGCGTGCAAGACGAGGAAAAACCAGAATATAATTACAAAAAATGAGCGACGCGGAATATCACAAATTTTCTGCGCCGCTCATTTTGGGTATGAGGGGAAGGGAATCTTTATACTTCTCCAAGCATATTGAGCAGCAGATAAGATGCCGGGTAGCGCTTCTCAAGCTCAATTTCCGCATACTGTTCCAGCAAGCCTAAGGCATTGTTTTTGAAAGCGCTGTACCATATCTGCCCGGTAGGTACGCCGTCCGCAGACTGGCTGGAAACAGACGGTTTTTCTCCCCAGCCGGCCGCAATATCCTCGCACGCCTGCATCATGATGTGGCCATCCAGCCCGGTTTCACTGCCCTCATCGAACCGGGCGAAGCAGTATCGGAGGGTGTATTCCCCGTATCCCAGCAGTTCTTCGTATTCCGCCTTGTGGGCATTTATATATGCTCCCGGCGCACTGTCAGCGGTGGGGGACGTACAGATCGCATCCAGCAACGCGGCAATTTTGGCATCTAAACTTCCGGCACTACTCAAATAGCCGAGAGCCTGTCCGTAACATTGTGCTTCCAGGTCCTTGGCATAGGCCTGGCTGTTCAGCGCATCGTCAGCGGAAGCGCCAGGGAATTTGCCCCGGATGTCGCCCACATAATAGGCTCCATTCCGGGGTTCCCAATACTCCTTCACGGTGTACTCGCCCGACTCACTGACATTGAAAGTGATGGCGGCAGGGACATGGCTCCCGCCTTTTTCCTCCAACGCCCCGCCGTAGGTACTGTATGTTTGATGAAGGACAAGGAGATAAACGGTCTCTTCCGAAGCTGCATGATCCGACAAGGAGATGGGCGTTTTGTTTGTTCCTTCATTTGCCAGAAGTACATGGCTCTCCACATGGATCAGGCCGTCCGGCTTGCCGCTGGCGTAGTGGTCTAAAATGGCTTGGGAGATGGCATTGTCCAATGGGTCACCAGTTTCCGATATTCCGCCGTTGTATTCAATTTTGATCCTGTCGCCAACCTGCGGTTTCGGTGAAAGATCCATGTTCTGCATCGGGACTTCTATACGGTCTGTGCTGTTTAATTCCCGACTGCCTTCTGCTGGTTCTACAAGGAAATAACTATCATGGGTTTCCAAAATCTCAGCTTCAAATGTACTCTGGCCAGGGGAAATTTCACTTGGAGTCTGTTTGGGATCCGTTGCAAAACACACAGACACCATCACACAGGTAATGACAGAGACAATAATGGCCCAAGCTGCCGGTTTTTTGTAATTTAATATGTTTTTCACCCTTTCTTTTACTCCGATTTCTCCAAAGGCCAGAGGGCAGATTGCTACCAGCCGTCGCCTGGTACTGCACTCTAACAAAGCGGTAGAATATTGCTTCTTTCCATCCAGATTCATTTGCTGGACGACCTTTTCATCGCAGGCCAGTTCAATATCACGGCAAAGCAGCACATAGGCAATCCAGCACAGGGGATTGAACCAGTGGATTGCCAGTATCAGAAAGCCCAGAGGTTTCCACCAATGGTCGCGCCTTGCCAGATGCGCTTTTTCATGGACAATGACCATCTCCATGGCAGCTTCATTTATGTTGGAAGGCAGGTATATTTTGGGCCGGGCCAGTCCCAAAATAAATGGAGACTTTACATAGTCGCACAGAAAGATGTTTCCCTCATAAGGTACTCTTTCTGCAACGCTGTGGCGTACCTGCAAATAACTGATTGCGGCATATAAAAATATTGTGGTGATTCCAATGAGCCAGATTACCGATACAATAAACATCCAGACATAGAGCGGGTTGACACTGGCGGCCGGATTCAGCGCAAAGGCTTCGCCCAGAACGGGATTGACGGCATTGTTGATGGCGGGAATACCGCTCTTAATGGCGGACGTTTCATATTGGATGTTATGGGTGCTGAAGATTTCGGCGCTGGGAACCAGGCTTAATGCACTCTCGAAGGAAAAAGGAACCGCCAGCCGCAGAGCGACAATGCCCCACAAAAGGACGGTAATCCATTTCGGCGTCTTTTTCATAACGAACCTGAGCAGCACTACTGCCAGAATCAGCCAGCTTGCGGCAATGCTCATGTTCAGGATTTTCAGGAATATACCGCCCATATTATTTACCTGCCTTGTCAATCAGTTCATGTATTTCGGTGATTTCCCTGGCTGTCAGCTTCTTTTCGCTGGTAAATGCGGCAAGAAAAGCAGGGAGCGAACCTGCAAAGGTTTCATCCACATACTTTTTGCTATGGCGGGCATAGAACTCCTGCCGGGATATAAGGGAGGTCACCGTGCCGTTATTGTTTTGGAACAGGCCTTTGTCGCAGAGCCGATGTAGTACCGTGTGTGTTGTTGTCCGTTTCCAGGTAAGTTTTGCCGCGGCCAGTTTTGTAAGTTCAGCGGATGTCACTGGTTCCCTCTCCCAGATGATGTCCGCAAAACGAGCTTCTACAGCTCCTAATTGAATTTCTGCCATAAGT